>NZ_JBLBVM010000045.1:0-131485 GCF_047250385.1 Glaciecola sp. MF2-115 | reverse complement strand
TAACCTTCTGCTTTGGTTTACCGCTTAATTATACTAAATACACACATTGACTTGGATCACCTGCTAAGACTGTTTGATCATAAGCACAGCCTACTTAGTTCAAAAGGTGATCAAAACGGAGTTTTCACACAGTCTGGGATGTGTCCCGTCAGTTATTTTATGTCAGTCTAGTTATAGTTATACTGGATACTTGCGTATAACACGCGTTATCTCTATGAAGTTTTCGCGCTCGATGAAATAGATGGAATACGTTTGATAAATTGCTCTGCGGTATCCTTTTCGCACTTCATCTATTCGGGTAAATTGAACAGGATTATTAACTATTTTTGGAAACACGCGTTGTAGACCTTCATAAAACTCAATGGCTGCACGAGTTCCGAAATGTGCTTTGCCATATTCTAAGATGTCAACGAGGTCCATTTCTGCGGCAAAAGTTAGCCTGTAGTCAGGCATTTATGCGGCGCTTTTCTTTAAACTCCTGCAAAATTTTTTCAGCAGATTTCTTGGAATAGCCACTTTGCTCACCCATAATTAGCGCTTCTCTGATGACATTAATGTCTTCGTTTCGACGTTGCTCTTTGCGTATTAAATCTCTTAGTAATTCGCTATCACTAGCGTATTCGCCGCTTTTCAACTGACTTTGCATCCATTCATTCTGTGTATCAGTAACAGTGATGCTCTTCTTAATCATGCTCATAATTCACCCATCAGCTTTATCGGTAGTATTAAATACTATTATATACGGCATTTGTATTGCAATCATATTCTCAAAGTTTGCCGTTTATCTGAACCCTGGAGAATACTTATGTACCCAATTGCCGTTTATAAGAAAAAAGAGCCCTGGAATAAGGGGAAGCTCGTTGGTCAAAAACTAGCTTTGAAACAAAAGCGCCTTTAGCCATAAAAAAAGTGGGCAATTCGAATCAGGTTAGAAATTTCAGGGAACATAAGAGATCTAGCCTTATTTAGTCTTGGCCTAGATAGTAAACTTAGAGGTTGCGACCTTGTATCACTGCGAGTTAGAGATGTAGCGCTTGGAATGAATATTCAGTCGAGAGCCGCTATTTTATAACGAGAATAAACTCAACAAAAAACGGGAAGGCCTGATCAGTTTGAAATCACCAAGCAGACTCGAGAGGCTGTAAAGGCACTGATTCAGAAAGACGCTTTAGATAATTCCGACTATCTTTTTAAGTCTCGTATCAAGAATTCGCCACCCTTATCTACTAGGCAATATAGCCGTATTGTCGATGGTTGGGTAAACTCAATTGGGTTGGAAGGAACGCACTATGGCACTCATACAATGCGAAGAACAAAGCCCTCTTTGATCTACAAAAAGACTAAAAACATAAGGGCTTGTCAATTGCTTCTCGGTCATTCGAAATTAGAAAGTACGGTCCGGTAACTGGGCATCGAAGTTGATGACGCGCTAGAGATATCAGAGAGCATCGATATTTAAATTTACTGTATTCGCCAGCGGCGGCAATTGGATGACTCCTGAAGTTTGGCATTTGTGTTTTCAATCAGAATTAGCGACTATAAAAATACGCTGTTCAAATCCCTCGCATCCAAGTAAAGAAATGCCATGAAAATCCTAACTTGGATCGTCCGCTAAGACCGTTTGATCATAAGAAAAACCTGCTTAGCTCAAAAGGTGAACAATACCGAGTTTTCACAAAGTCTGGGGCGGAAGCGAACATTTCAAAATCATCAAACGGGAAAAATGGACAGTTTAATGGTTCGCTTGTAAAAGCTAGCCTAAACTAAATCTTGCCCAGATTAGAAAGCTTTTAAAAAGTTAGTGCAATTGCATGCTAGCGGTTTTCTCTAGCTAAGTCTTGCAATTGCTTGGTAACCGTTTCAAATTCTTCGATCGTTTGAATATAAACAGAGTGTATTCCTTCGAGCCTTTGTAGCCACTCTGTCATTAAGACTGGCATCTCTGGCTCAGATTGCAAACAGGTAAAATCAAAACGAATGGAGATTAAATCTTCGGGTATAGGCGCGTTGTCTGCTACAGGCTGTACTCCATTGATAACGGTACAACCTTGTATCAGCGGTATAATTTCCTCAATTCCAAGATTAAGAAACTCATAAAATGATTCTATCAATTGCAATTGATATCTAGCATTTAGCAATTGTGTTCGCTGCACTGGGTCTGCTATCAAGCTCATTTTCCCTGCCGAAATCATTTCATCTAACACAGCAGGGTTTTTGGGAGGGGTGAGGGAAAATAAACTATTCTTCATTAGTTGAGTAGCATCATCTTGGTCTATCACCTGCTCTGCAAGCAGCATAGAAGTTAAATTAATGCCGTTTCGAAGGAAACCATCATAAAACTCACTGTGTCCTTTGAGCGTATCAACTAGCGCTTCGTATTCAATGGCCAAGCGAGCATGATAAGCAGCGGCTTCATCATTTTGAGCACGTTTAGATGACCACTCTTGCACTTGCAAGCCCATATATACACCAACTACCACAATGAAAAAATCTAAAAAAACTGCGACCCAATTTTGCTCTCTGAGGTGTTTGGTTATGCTAAGTATTCTCAATTTTCTGGCCTTTTTGATTATTCTGTTCAACGCTTTAAATCTAAAGCATACGCTAGTTTATTGCCCAAGTGAAAATAGTTGTTAGCCATCAAAGAGACAGTATATGTTGAATATGGATTTAAATGACTAGCCTTGCAAATTATGTATTGACAGCTTTCCAATAGATTTGAAGTTATATCTATTTTCAAAAAAGTTTCAAGTTTCGAAACGCGTACACATTGATCGTTGAACCCATTAAATCTCTTCGTCAGAAAATGGCATAAACTTCATCGTCAGGATTACCACTCGACTGTCCGCAGTTGAATGGTTGCTGATATACCTATTGTAATCAGGTAATAAAAGTAACACTTATACTCTTAATATTGAATACGTAGTTAAAATGACTTATCATTGCGCGCACAATTTATGCGCATTAATTAAGTGGTGGTTTTATGCCTCAAAAATCTGCTTGCAATACAACAATCAATAGTGATTTACTTAAAACCGCCAAAGCTCTGAATATAAAACTTTCTGTTGTCTTTGAATCTGCTTTGGAAAAAGAAGTTTCTATTAGAAAACAGGCTCAATGGATGAAAGAGAATAAATTAGCTGTTGAACTTCACAACCAAGAAATTCTAAAGCTGGGAACCTTTTCAGAGTCTATTGGACAACTAGATGATTGAGCAGTTTCACATTTATAGTTACTCGTCCCAACTGGTTGTTGTTTTGACAAACACAACTTTTAACGATGTAGAATCCCTATTAGTTGCACCCTTGAAAAAGCAATGTAGGACGTTAATTCGTCACCTCCAAATCCCTTGTAGCCTAGCAGGTGAGGAGCATTATATAGACCTTCTTGATATAGCGACCGTGTCGCAGAAAAATCTCAAAGCGAGTAAGTTTTCGCACATTACTCAAAAGCGACAAGACATAAAGTATGGTCTTGATCTGCTTATTGATGGTTTTTAACTAATACGACCTCAAAGTCTGCAATTGGATGTTTTTGCCTGCCAAAACATTAAGTCAAAAAAATTACATGCAAAATGCCGAGTTACAAGTAACGACCGTTAAATGGGTGTGAGTTCAACCGGTCAGCCAAGGTAGCTTGAGCTTCCGCTTTAGGCTCAAATCTACATACATGCTTATGTGTGAGAATGGTGCCGACTACCGGAATCGAACTGCTGGCTCTAATGTAGCTACTGATTTATCAGTAGGTTGCCAGTTCGTGCTTGTTTGTGAAGTTAATGCTTGAGTGTGAAGTTAATGCTTGAGTGTGAGAATGGTGCCGACTACCGGAATCGAACTGGTGACCTACTGATTACAAGTCAGTTGCTCTACCAACTGAGCTAAGTCGGCACACTAAAACAAAGACTCTTGCTCTTGCAAGAAGGGTGCGTATTTTAGGGATACGGCTTTGATTGTCAAGCCTATCTTTTAATTTTTAACTTTTTTCCAATCTCGATGCTTCCCCAACTAATTTTGGGAAATGTTCAAGTGGTAAAAATTCAGTCAAATGTATCAATTTTTCGCCTAAGCTCGCATGTGATTTGGCCACCACATTGATGTGACCCATTTTACGCTTTACTCTCACTTCCTTTCCATACCAATGCAAATGTGCATTGTGAATGCCGATTAAGTCTCGGCTGAATGAAGAACATCCAATAATATTGACCATAGCACTTACACCAATCAGTTCCGTGCTGCCCAAAGGTAAGCCTAATACTGCGCGTATATGCTGTTCAAACTGGCTGGTTGAACAGCCTTGTTGCGTCCAATGGCCTGAGTTGTGAACTCGCGGTGCGATTTCGTTTACATAAAGTTCGTCACCACATTGGAACAACTCAACCGCTAAAACACCTACGTAATCTAGTGCAGAAGCGAGCTTCTCAAATATCTCATTCGCTTTTTTCTGCAGTGCATCGTTATGGTTAGTAATGGGTGCTACCGAAACATGCAATTGGCCTTCATGGTGCAAGTTTTCTGCTAGACTAAAGCAGGCTATTTCACCCTCTTTATTTCTTGCGCCAACTAGCGATATTTCACGATCAAACTGCATCATTCGTTCCGCGATCAAAGGGACTTTTTCTAGATCGAGTAAAGAGAATTTTTCACGTAAACCAACTAAATCAGCTTTGCTACTCATACGCCACTGACCATAGCCATCGTATCCATCACGACTTGCTTTGAAGATGACTTTCTCGCCTAATTTCGCAACAAGGCCATCAAGTTGGTCTATATGATTAATTATTACATGATCGCAATTTGGAATGTCGTTTTTGATAAGTAAGGCTTTTTCGCGAACACGATCTGCACCCGTTAAAATTGACGCGACGTTCGGGAAAAGCTTTCCACTTTTATCAGCATCTAACAAAAGGTGCTCAGGAACATGCTCGAACTCAACGGTTATTGCGTTTGAATTCTGGATAGCGTTTCGCAATGATACGCCAGTCGGCTTTTTCGACACGGGGTTAACAACTGTTTCAGTTGCAACATCTACAGCACTGACAATCACTCCTAAAGGAGCCGCTGCCAAATACATCATTTGGGCTAACTGGCCTGCACCGTAAACTAAAACTCTCACTCGTCTAATTCCAATGTTTGCTTGCTCATTACTGTTTCAGTTTGTGCTTGCCTAAAGGCAATAATAGCATCTCGAACTTTCGGTTCTTGCAAAGCGATAACTTGCGCCGCTAACAGTCCCGCATTTGCGGCACCTGCTTCACCGATCGCAAGCGTCCCAACAGCTACGCCTTTGGGCATTTGAACTATTGAAAGAAGAGAGTCTAGACCATTTAATTGGCTTGAGCGCACCGGACAACCAAAAACTGGAAGGTGTGTATGTGCGGCAATCATACCAGGTAAATGCGCTGCGCCGCCTGCGCCTGCAATAATAACTTGCACGCCTTCACTCGCTGCATTTTCAGCAAACTCAACCAATAAATTTGGGGTACGATGGGCTGATACCACTTTTGCTTCAAACGAAACACCAAGCGATTTCAGCATCAGTGCTGCTTTTTGCATCGTAGGCCAATCGGATGTTGAACCCATTACAATTGCAACTTGCGCCATTTTAATTTCCACTTTAGTCAGATTTGGCTAAAAATCATTCAATCGATTTTTTCGAGCCATTAAAAAAGCACGATATTATACGCAATATCGTGCTTTTTTATATAGATATTTACCGCTTATTTTGAGCTATTCATATAATCCAATGTCATGTTAGTCAAAAGTTTCACACCTAGCTTCATACCACTGTCATCCACAAAGAACTCTGGAGTGTGGTGAGCGGGCGAATCTTCTTCTGAAACATTCAAAGGCTTACCACCAACCCAAAGGTAAATTCCTGGTATTTCCTTTTGGAAGAATGAGAAATCCTCAGCGCCAGTTACCGCTTTTGAATCAATCACATTTTCCTTGCCAGCAGTGCGGATTAGTGTTGGCAACACTTGGTCCATAAGGGCATGATCATTAAAGGTAATTGGGTAGCTATAGTCCAACGGTAAAATCACTTCAGCTTCGGCTCTCATGCTGTCAGCGATACCTTTTACCTTGCGTGGAATGGCTTCATACATGTGCTCTCTAGCCACTTCGTTTAGTGTGCGAATTGTTCCCACTAAAGTCACTTCATTTGGAATAATGTTCGAACGGTTACCGCCGTGTATAGAGCCAATTGTGACTACTGCAGCGTCATCAATCACTTTTATTTCGCGACTGACAATAGTTTGTAAGGCCATAATAATTTGAGCCGATGTGGTAATAGGGTCGACGCTCTTCCAAGGGTACGCACCATGAGCTTGCTTACCTTTTACAATGATTTTAAAGGGATCTACGGCAGCCATAATACCACCGTGCTTGTAGCGAACTTTACCCACATCCGTGTTAGCGCTTATGTGCAATCCGAAAATGACATCAACATCAGGGTTTTTCAAAACACCTTCTTGAACCATCACTTCTGCACCGCCTTTTTCACCCGCTGGTGCGCCCTCTTCCGCTGGTTGGAAGATGAATTTAACCTTGCCGTTCAGCTCAGATTTCATGTCCGTTAGGATCTTAGCCGCACCCATTAGCATCGCCATATGCGTATCATGACCACAAGCATGCATCACAGGAACTTCATTTCCGTCCAACATGCCAGTTGCCGTTGATTTGAATGGTAAGTCGTTTTGCTCGGGCACAGGTAGTCCATCCATATCAGCCCTTAGAGCGACTGTAGGACCAGGCTTTCCAGAATCTAAAATAGCAACCACACCTGTGGTAGCAACGCCTGTAGTCACTTCTAAACCTAAGCTTCTCAAATACTTTTCAACATACTTCGCCGTTTCGAATTCGCGATTCGATAATTCTGGGTTTTGGTGTAAATGGTGACGCCACTTAATTACATCAGGCTCTATTTTGTCAGCCATCATTGCCACGGAATCATGGTGTTCAGCGAAGGCACTTCCTGCAAGCGCAGTCAGCGAGATTGCAGTAAGTAAGGGAAGTAATCGGTTCATATAATTCATCTACCTTGAATAATGTATATTAGTGTCGCGCATTGCGTTTGCCGCATGCGAATTTGCTTAGCAACTATATAAGACAGTAGCTTAAAATTTATAAAATTACGAGCTTTTCAGATATTCTGCAACACGCTCAACGATGTATAAAACTTAGCTTAGACCTCTGAAAATATTACATCAACATTGTAAAAGCAGTAACACTTAAAGCAATCAAAACAGGCGTAAATATACTGATAGCTACGTTCTTTCCCATTAGCGAGAGCAGCTCAGCACTGTCTATTAAGATTGAGCTATTTGTAGTGCTCTTTATCAATTTAATACCAACGGCTATTGCTGCTAGGATCGGTAATAATCCAATAGTACTAACCAAGGGTAAAATACCAATGGCAACTAGCCAAATGAGAGTGACGAAACTCAATATGGCGAAAGCAAAGTAAACCTGGGCCGCGAACTTAAAGCCATATTTAATCAACAAATGCTTTCTGCCATGCGCACTATCGGCCTCGACATCCGGAAACTGATTAAGTAGCAGTAAGTTATTGACCAGAAAAAATGGCAGCAAACTCACAAGAAAAATATCAAATTCAAAGCTCTGTGTAAGTACAAAGTAGCTACCATTAACTAATAGCACACCAAAAGCCAGCCCTGGGGAGAATAGACATAAAAACGGTAAGCGATTAATCCACTTGGTATAAGTGATAATAATAAGCACACCAATCAAGCCAATAATCAGTAATTCTTTACCGACCATATGTGCCATTGACAAGCCCAGTGCACAGCAAATAAATAAGTTAAACAACGCAACGAAAAGCACCATTTTATCTGTGTGTGGATGGACAACTAAAGCACCGCTCCCGCCACTAAATGGCGTTTTTTTAGTTTTAAAATCGAGTCCTGAATGAAAGTCACTGTATTCATTTAACATGTTGACTGCAATGTGAGCACATATCGCGCCTACTGTGATCATACTTACCAACGACCATTGCAAGAAACCAGTCTTTTGATACACCAAAGCAAAGCTTAATAACAGACAGGCAGGCATCAATACTAGGAATGGTAAGCGCATAGTTGCGGCTATAGTTGCAACCATTTGATTTAAATTAATATCTGACCGTTTTTGCTCTGCCATCGCTTTATTTATGTTTCAATTTATATGCAATGAAAGTTATCAAAAGTCACAGAAAAGTGATATTAATTTCGAAAAAAAGCCGCGATGCTTGCACATCTCGGCTTCTGTCATATAAGTTCAGTGACGAAGTCGCCAAACTCAAAAGGATTTATCCTAAGCTTAGCTCTTCATACGCTTCATTGATTCAAAGAATTCGTCGTTGGTTTTTGACATCGATAATCGCCCAATAAGGAATTCCATTGCATCAATTTCTGCCATTTCATGTACGATTTTGCGCAATATCCACATTTTCTGTAATTCATCTTGAGTAGTAAGTAACTCTTCACGACGAGTACCAGAGCGGTTGAAATCGATCGCTGGGAAGACACGTTTTTCAGCGCATTTGCGGTTAAGGTGCAGTTCCATGTTACCCGTACCTTTAAACTCTTCGTAGATAACTTCGTCCATTTTGGAACCCGTATCAACAAGAGCGGTAGCGATAATAGTTAAACTGCCGCCCTCTTCAACATTACGTGCAGCACCAAAGAAGCGTTTTGGTTTATGTAATGCGTTTGCATCAACACCACCGGTAAGTACTTTACCAGATGATGGAATAACGGTGTTGTAAGCACGAGCTAAACGAGTGATTGAATCGAGTAAAATCACAACATCTTTCTTATGCTCAACTAAACGTTTTGCTTTTTCAATTACCATTTCGGCGACTTGCACGTGACGGCTTGCTGGTTCATCAAAGGTTGAAGCAATTACTTCGCCTTTAACCAAACGTTGCATTTCCGTTACTTCTTCCGGACGTTCGTCGATTAGCAAAACCATTAATTGGCATTCAGGATGGTTTGCTGCAATTGATTGCGCAATATTCTGAAGTAGTAATGTTTTACCCGCTTTCGGTGGTGCAACGATCAAGCCACGTTGTCCACGGCCAATCGGCGAAGCTAGATCAAGAATTCTAGCGGTTAAATCTTCTTTACTTCCATTTCCGCGCTCAAGTCTAAAACGTTCATTGGCGTGCAAGGGAGTTAAGTTTTCGAAGAGTATTTTGTTGCGAGAATTTTCTGGTTTGTCGAAGTTAACTTCACGTATTTTTAGTAATGCAAAATAACGTTCACTGTCTTTTGGTGGGCGTATTTTCCCGGCAATTGTATCGCCAGTGCGCAAGTTAAAACGTCGAATCTGACTGGGTGATACGTAAATATCATCTGGACCCGCTAAATATGAGCTGTCACCTGAGCGCAAGAAACCAAAGCCATCTTGAAGAATTTCGAGAACACCATCCCCAAAAATGTCTTCGCCGCTTTTTGCGTGGGTCTTTAATATCGAAAATATAATGTCTTGCTTTCTAGCTCTAGCTAGGTTTTCTAACCCCATCTCTTCAGATAAGGATACTAATTCACTAATGGGTTTGTCTTTTAATTCGGTCAAATTCATATTGGTGGGTCTTTATGTTTAGGCTTCGTAATAAAGTACAAAATATTTGTCTTTTTAACTCTGCCCTATCAAAAGTAGTCTCTGGTTAAAATTGTCAGTTATTGAAGTTTGATTTTATGTTTTCTTCCAGGCAAAAAGCGTTAGCTGTGTGGTCATTGCAAATAACAACAATCGGCTGATAAAAGCTGAAGACCATTCACTGTTAACACAGTCACTATTTACAAATGCGGCTTTCAGTTACTTAAAAGGTAAGCTACAAAGCAATAGTTGGCACTGAAGGAATATAAAAAAGGTTTGCTCGGATGAGCGCCTAGTTAAAGTAGCACTAATTGAGGTTATCGTCCAGTTTTACAAAAAAATAACTTTTAAATAAAAAAGACCATCAAATGATGGCCTTTCGTCTTTACTTGGCAACGAATGCTGCCTAGAAATTTGAATTAGATATTCTCGTTCAAAAATTCAACTAGCTGTGTTTTTGAAAGTGCACCTACTTTCGTTGCAGCTACTGCACCATTTTTGAAAAGTAATAATGTTGGAATGCCACGAATACCATATTTAGGTGGTGTTTCGTTATTTTCATCGACATTAAGCTTGCCAACTGTTACCTTGCCATCAAACTCGTCAGCAATCTCAGATAAGATTGGGGCGATCATTTTACAAGGGCCGCACCATTCAGCCCAAAAATCAACTAACACAGGACCGCTAGCATTGATTACATCGGCTTCGAATTTTTCGTCACTCAACGAGATTATTTTGTCGCTCATTCTTTTCTCCAAATTTGGTCAATCGCTGAGACTTTCAGCTTTGCCCTATAGTGTTAATAGAAATTGATTTTAATGCAAGCATTGATAATTTATAAGCTATGCCACAAACACATTTAACAAATACGTCGTTTTCCGATCTTCCGATCCATCCGCTGATATTAAAAGCGCTTGAGGAAGCTAATTTCACCCAATGTACGCCAATTCAGTCAATGGCACTTCCTCAACTTCTTGAAGGAAATGATATTGCTGGTCAGGCTCAAACTGGGACGGGCAAAACTATTGCTTTCTTGGTGGCGACTTTTCATCACCTTTTAACCACCCCAAAAACTGACAACGAGCCTAACAGACCGAGTCCGCGAGCCATTATCATGGCACCGACTAGAGAGCTCGCTGTACAAATATTCAATGATGCAGAATTGCTTAGTAAGCACTCTGGCTTGTCACTAGGTTTGATATATGGGGGTGAAGGTTATGAAAGTCAACGGGATCAATTAACAAAAGGTGTAGATATTGTTATTGGTACGACTGGCCGAATTATCGACTATTACAAACAAGATATTTTTTCATTAAAAAACATACAAGTAGCCGTTCTTGACGAAGCTGACCGCATGTTTGACTTAGGCTTTATAAAAGATATTCGTTACTTATTTAGACGCATGCCTGAACCAACACTTCGTTTAAGCATGTTGTTTTCAGCAACCTTGAGCTTCCGCGTTCAAGAACTTGCCTATGAACACATGAACAATCCAACGCATGTGCAAATTGAGCCAGAAAAGAAAACGGCGACTCGCGTATCTGAAGAATTATTCTATCCCTCAGATAAAGACAAGCCGCTTTTATTGTTAACCTTACTTGAAGACGAATGGCCAGATAAAGCAATTGTCTTTGCCAATACTAAGTTTGGTTGCGAAACGGTTACGGCTTGGTTAAAAGCTGATGGGCACAGAGCAGGTATGTTAAGTGGCGATGTTCCACAAAACAAACGCCTAAGCATATTGGAAGACTTTACCAGTGGTGCAATCGACATTCTGGTTGCTACAGATGTTGCCGCTCGTGGACTTCATATTCCTAAAGTAACACATGTATTCAACTATGACTTACCCGATGATGCAGAAGATTATGTGCATCGAATAGGTCGAACTGGCCGTGCAGGTGAAAGTGGCATCGCAATTAGTTTTGCATGCGAAAAATATGCGTTGAATTTACCTGCCATTGAAATATATATTGAACATCAGATTTCTGTGACTGATTATAACCCTAATGAGTTACTCCAAGATGTGAAACCGCCGGTATTCCACCGCAAGCCACGAGGCAGAAACGATGGTCGCCCAGGCAATAGAGGTGGTCGCTCTGGTGGACCACGCCCAAGTGGTCCAAAAAGGAACCACCAAGGCAGAAAATAGAGGAAAGCACGTTTGATACAAGAAGTACCCAACACTGTTATTCAGGATGAATATTACGCAGCCGTAGATTTAGGCTCGAACAGCTTTCACATGGTTATTGTGAGGGTACTTAGCGGTAGCGTACAAATAGTCAGTAAAAACAAACGAAAAGTAAGATTGGCCGCCGGTCTTGATGATAATTTAAAGTTATCAGAAGAGAGCATACAGCGCGGCCTGGATTGTTTAAAAACCTTCCGCGAACAACTCGACGACATTCCACGTAGCAACATCAAAGTTGTTGCTACTGCGACACTTCGGATTGCCAGCAACGCAAGCGATTTTGTTACACGCGCAGAGCAACTTTTAAATCAAAAAATCAATGTCATTTCGGGTGAAGAAGAAGCTCGCCAGATCTATCTGGGTGTTGCCTATACTTCTGCCAATCAAGGCAACACGATGGTTGTCGATATCGGTGGGGCAAGCACAGAAGTCATTATAGGTCGCGATATGCAACCACTGCACTTAAAAAGTGTCGACATGGGTTGCGTCACCTTCATGGAAAGGTATTTTGTGAATGGCGTGATTAATCAAGAGAATTTTGAGCGAGCACTCGCCGCCGCAGAAGAAATGCTGGCTCCCTTAGCCTCAACATTCAAGTGTTTCGATTGGCAACAATGTTTAGGCGCTTCTGGCACTCCTCAGGCAGTCGTTAGTATATTGGTTAAGAAAGGAATAAACGACGCTATTAGGTTGGATTATTTGTACCAACTGCGTGATCAAGCTATTACTTGTAAACACATAGATAATTTACATATTGAAGGTCTCGCAGACTCTCGCAGACTGATCTTTCCGAGCGGCTTAGCCATTTTAATTGCCTTATTCAAACAATTGAATTTGAATAATATGCAAATTTCAGGAGGTGCTCTGCGCGAAGGGATCATCTACGGTATGTTGGACAATTACCAGCGTGCGGATCGAAGAACTCAGGGCATCAATCAACTCGTTTCACGTTTCCATATTGATACAGGACAGAGTGAACGAGTGCGCAAGGTTGCCATCGCTCTGAGTCGTCAAATGTGCGAACAAAGCAACTTTTGTGACTTTGATACAGAAGCCCTCATCTCATCTGCTGCAGCTTTGCATGAACTCGGTTTACATATCGGCTATAAGAAGTTTCATGAACACGGCGCGTATATTTTAACGCACGTTGAATTAACCGGATTTACGACGCTCCAACGCATGTTCATACGCGATTTAGTTGGTATGCATCGTCAAGAAATTGATTTAGCGGTTTTTGATAACTATCAGGCAGACTTCAAAGAAATGCTTATTAACGCACTGCGAATTGTGAGAATTTCCGTGATTTTATGTACTCGACGACGGGATGATAAAATACCAAAGCCAACACTCACGGTTTCTGGTCATGAATGGATATTACATTTTGGCGAAGGCGTGTTGAGCTCTTACCCACTTGTGCATGCCGAACTCGTTCACGAAACTTGGTTGCAACATAAGTCAGGTTGGAGTTTGGTGTGCGAATAAAGTGGTGACCATTTCGTTTAGTGGCATTTTCCAATTCAAAGATTGTTTTTAGTTCGCAAAACCAATACCAAGATGACCAATAGACTTTTATCGCCCCCCATTTATTTGGCTGGCTGGTATTTCATCAGAATAAGCTTCAAAGCGTTAATGTCTATTGGTTTCGATAAATGGTCATCCATACCTGTTTGAAAACACTTTTCTCGCTCGCTATTCAGTGTGTTTGCAGTCAACGCAACAATGGGGATCTCTTTAAGTAATTCCCCAGCGTGCCCAGCTCGTATTCTGCGTGTTGCTTCGTACCCATCAATAATTGGCATTTGGCAGTCCATTAATACCAAGTCGAATATTGCTGACTCTTTGCGACTGAGTAAGTTGATTGCCTCTTGCCCGTTACTCGCAATTTCTATTTGAATTTTTAGACCCGTCAAAATAGCCTTCAACACTTCCTGATTAATGTGGTTGTCTTCAACGATAAGAACTCTCATATTAGAGAAGTTAATGTCAGAAGACATGTGCTTTAAGCCTTCCTCTGCGACAGAAGCTGAATTTGGAGTTAGCAGCACAACGGATACGTGGAAAGCTGAACCTTCGCCTAAACTACTTTTTACGCTGACACCACCGCCCATTAATTCACACAGTTGTTTTGTTATTGCTAAACCCAGTCCGGTTCCTCCGAACTTCCTTGTTGTTGACGTATCTGCTTGTGAAAATGAATCGAAAAGATGGGGAAGTGACGCATTGCTAATTCCAATACCAGTATCGGAAACAACTACGTCTAGTAAGTAATGCTCATTATGACGATTCAATTCGTAACGTATTATTATGGTCCCTGAACTAGTAAACTTGATGGCATTGGACACTAGATTGTTCAGGACTTGGGTAATTCGATGAGGGTCGCCAACTACCGTTGTTTCTTCTAGAGTGGGTTTCTCTAAAACTAACTCCAAGCCTTTTTTGTTTACTTGAAACTGTTGATCATGAATAAAGTTTGTGAAGAATATCTCAATGTCGAACTGTACTTGTTCAATAGTGAGTTCACGTGCCTCTATTTTCGAGAAGTCCAAAATGTCGTTTATAACAAACATGAGGGATTCTGCGCTGCGTTTAGCTGTCGCAAGATAATCTTTTTGCGTCTCATCAAGATCTTGTTCTGACAAGAGCTCAATCATACCAATGACACCATTCATTGGAGTGCGAATTTCATGGCTCATATTTGCTAAGAAGGCGCTTTTTGCTTCTGTTGCCGCCATTGCTTCTCGCTCATGATAAATTGCAACATCCCTCTCTTTTGCAAGTTCAATTTGTTTTTCTACTAAACTTCTACGAGCTAAATGTGCAAACCAGCTGAGTAGCGTACTCATTGCCATCGCGAAAAAAAAATGTTGAGCGAGAGCAATGTTGAGTACCAGATAAACACTGAGCCATCCAATCCAACTAAAGAGAATAGAGACTGTCCAGTGTTTGCGATTTGATAAAACGATTCCAGAAGCAATAATAGTGACGAATATATTGGTCGATTGTTCAGGTGCTTCAGAAAACCACAAATGCGTAAGACTGTTTAGACTTGCTGCTAACATAAGCAATAAAATTACAAAGCTTTGGCGGCCCGAAGAAATCTTGAACGCTTTAAAACCAATTAATGCAGCCACTATGGCAGTAACAAATGCTAAGCCAAATAAAATCCATTTGAACGATTCGTGTAACAGGAAAAAATGAGCTATAGCAAGAAGTGAATATAGAATTGCAAAGAAAAAGGCAACGGGTTGCAGCAGCTCCATTGAGTCATTCGTTGGCCGAGAATTGCTGCTGTGTTTAGTCAATAGTTTCCTCAAATGAAATAGCCTTGATTACTTTAAGCTTCGTTCATTCTCTATTTCGCTAAACTTAGAAGGACATCCAATTTTCTAATACTGATTTCTAATATTAACGCCGAATAAACATAATTTTATGAAGTAATAATGATGCTGAAATAATTAACACTACGATCAGAATATGCGCCTTTTTTCGATAAATCAATTTAATGTCATTTAGTCTTTATTGGACTTAAATTAGAAGCTCTATTTTAATGAATGATCGCCATCACAAACCTTTTTTACCCACACTATGAAGTCATTGGTAATTTCGTCTCTGTTTATCTCATTGAACAACTCATGGCGCGCACTAGGATAAACGTGTTGACTAACATTCTTAAAGCTATGTTTTTGATACGTATCTAATAGACGCTTAACTCCTTTGCTGTGTTCTCCTACCGGATCGTCAGTACCGCAAATCACGTATAGCGGCTTACTTTTATCCATTGCTTCTAGGGCCTCTGTAGATGCAATATGGCTCAAAGCATCCAACATACCCAACCAAGTTTCCACTGTGCATTCGAAACCGCATAAAGGATCGGCTACATATTTGTCTACTTCGTCATTGTCTCGGCTCAACCAGTCAAACTCTGTCCGATTTGGTTTGAAGGCTTTGTTGAAAGCTTTGAAGCTCACGGCAGCCATCAATGCACTGTGCCCCTTTTTTCCAATCCTTAATTTCTCGATACGAATAAGCATTTGAGCTATTTTACCCAAAGCACCAGGAGGACCATTACTCGCTGACAATGCAGCTCCCGAAATACTATCTCCGTATTTTTTGAGATAGTATTGCGTCATGAAAGAGCCCATCGAATGCCCTAGTAAAATAATGGGTATATTTGGATGGCGTTTGCGAATTTCTGTATTCAATAGTTTGAGTTCGTCAACCGCTTTCTCCCAACTATCAGAGTCAGCCATGTGACCAAGAGGCAGTTCAGGCGAGACTGATAACCCATGACCACGATGATCATTGGCATACACTGCAAATCCTTCGGCATTCAAACAAGCAGCGAGTCGAGCATATCTAGCACCATGCTCTGCCATGCCATGGGCGATCTGTATCACACCCTTGACTTCACCTACAGGTAGCCATTGATGACAGTGCAATTGTAAGCTATCTAGACCATTAAATTTGAAACTTACAGGCTTATCAGGGTTTAACTCATTGCCAGTATTGATAGGTCTTCCTCCAACATATTTGCTTAAGTTTTATTGAGTATTTGAGCATGACTTAATTTTCCCGTAACAAACGTCATTCTCTGAGGGAAACTATTTAAGGCCTTATCTTTGCTGTTTACCACGCGCGATACAATGATTCAGTGCTTTACGACTTTTCATATCTATATTTTTTCATATCTGTAAGCCCCCCCGAGCAAATCTATGAAAGAGTTAAATTCATGAGTTGTTGATAGCAATAAAAGGATAAAAATAAATGGGATCTGAATGAGCAGAACGTATCTAACATTGCTAAGCTTTCCTTGCTATTCATCATTGTTGTCTTCCAGATACTAGCTGAATCAATAGTCCAAATCAAAAATCATTACTCTGAACAAGACGCTACTGATCCTCCTTCTTGTTCAGTGCACATTAATAGTTGGTATGTCAGCATTCAATTTGAAATAAACCTGATAGTATAAGCAAATTTGTAACTCGGCTTAAAACAACAAGGCCCAAGGAATGAAAGTTAAGGTGCTTAAACAATCTCATATACAAAAGCGTCGGCGAAACATGATTCGCGCGATCTTTGGTTTGATTTTGTTTGTACTTATCTTGGCAGTCATTGGAGTGTTCTTGCGCGATGCTTTGTTGAAAAGAGTCATATCAAATTATTTTGCTGAACAAAGCATTCAAGTAAATTGTTTAGAAACTCATCTAAGGTTGCCACTCACATTAGAAGTTGATGATTTGTGTTTATCATCTCCAAACTTCAAGTTACGAGTGCAGAATGCAATTTGGCTACATTTAGAAAACACGCTGACTGTTGAGCAGATGGATATTGAGCACGTATTAGTTGAAGCGTCGAATAGCAATGAGCAGAGCGATCCCAGTGAAAACCCATATGCAACAATCGACGATTTTCCGAACAATATGCCCAAGGTCTTAATTAAACAGCTTAAGTTAGACTCCCCGCTCCTTGTTTCCCCGCTAAATATAGAGATAGATTTTACTAGCTCAGACACACTTAAGGTTGCAGGAGATATTCAAGCAAACTTAAAGATTGAGAACAGTAAACTTCGCGCTAAGCTTGACTGGCACATCGCTGACTTGGTGTTAATTCCTGCTGTCAAAAACATGCACTCACAATATGATGTACTCATTTCGAATGACATGTTCGGGCATGCCGTTTCAAGTGATATTACTTTTGATGGTCTAAGTGTTGAGAGCCTACATAAAGTCGCTTTTGCCTTTCCAGTCAATCTCGAAGGCTGCAATATCGACCTTGAACTCGAAGGCGATATCGCTCTTAATATTCCTAATATCGCGACAACAGAGGCTATTTTTGCCGACTTCAGTGACTTGCTAATGCAAGCTAAGTTTCCAAAATGTGTGCATATACCAGAGGCATTGAATGACTGGAATTTTGCCCAAGTATCTATTCAGGTACCCGAAATCATCTCCTTTTATGAGCAAAAATTAGTTATTCCTAAATTGAAAGTCGAACCATTAAACATGGCGCCACAAAAGCAAGACGCATTGATTTTGGCCCTTCAAGATCTTAATTTTGATGTCGAAACAGAACAAGCGAGTACGCAATTTGAGTTAAATATTGAGCAAAGCCTGCCCTCGCAAAAGTTTTCACAAGGGCGAATTAGCCTATTAAGCACAGGTAGTGCAAACGCTGAATTGTCAGACTCAGGTTCGCTCGAAGACTCACGATGGCAATTCAATAGCGTGAATGTACTCAATATCAACGCGCTGAAAAACGAACAAATTGAGCTTGCTCGAGTAGATAGCGAATTTACTGCTTCCGGGGACCAAGATAAAGGTTTGTACATTGACGGTCAGTTAGATCTTAGCAAAGCGCACTTTTCAAGTTTAGAAGTGAACGTTGTAAGTGCAAAATTCGGTGCGACTTTGTCAGCTAAAATGCAAATAGAAAGCTTATTGGAATGGCAATCGACCTTGCTCGTCGCTGCGAAAGCAAACGTAACAGATAGTAATGGTATGATGAAGTTTGCAGCTAAACTCAATCAAGGTCCCGGCTTAGAAGTTTTAGCTCGCTTTAATGACGTTATAGCCTCAGGAAATATTGAAGCTAAAAAGCTAAACACTGCACAAATACAAGTCTCGAATATTAACAGTCAGTTCATCGCAACTGGCCCTTATATTGACAATATATTAGTCACAGGCCACACAAGTATGACGCCAAATCGAGTTCAATTTGACGACTACCGCTTGAAGCTCGACAAGTTAAATATCGAACATAAGATTACCAGTAATTTAAGCCTAGTTGGCACGGAATCACGGCATGACTTGACCTTGAGTAAAGGGTTCAAAGTTTTGTTTTCGCAAAAGGGTTACGAGGTTAATCTCAGTCTGAACGACCAGAAGATCACTGATTTATCAAAGATCACATCACAGATTCTCCCCTCTCTGTCACTGAGCCAGGGCATTGTGAATGCGCAAATTGATACTAGCTTCATAAATATCGACGACGCGCTTAGTTTTGAAGGCGAGTTACACTTAAGTGACACTAGTGGTAGTTTTTCCAATAGTCTATTTACTGGAGTTAAAGTAGATATCCCATTTATCTATAACGAGCAGGGTTTAAGTGTTGCGCAAGGCGAAGTCGCGATTGCATCGATAAACGCAGGAATACCGGTTGAAAATATTCATGCAAGTTTGCGATCTGAGAATAACGGCTTGAAACTGAGCCAACTAAAAGGAAGCATACTCGGCGGACAGCTTAGTTTGAGAGAACTTTGGTTGGACAATCGGGAGCAAACATTTGACTTAATACTGCAAGACCTTGACCTCCAGAAAGTCGCGGCATTACAGGATCAACCCGGCATACAAGTTCGCGGCAAAATGATGGGGAAACTACCTTTAATAAAAAGCACCTCGGGCATTTCGATAGACCAAGGGAGAATGTTAAGTCAAGACGGCGGTAAATTAACGATAAAACAGAACCCAGCCTTTGATACTATCAAGCAACAACAGCCCGAGCTTGCTTATTTGGAGGACTATCAGTTTACTCAACTCTCAAGCAAACTAAGCCTACAAACGGACGGTAAGCTTGTTTTAGACTTGGCATTCACCGGCAAGAATGAAGCTAAGAAACAGGCGGTAAACTTTAACTACAATCATCAAGAAAATATTTTCGATCTGCTTAAGGCAAAGCGAATTGCTAACGGCATACAAGACAAAATAGAAAGAAGCATTACTCAAGGAGCAAAGCAATGAAAGGCTATTCAATCGTATTACTCGGGCTCATGAGCGTCGCTTGCACACACACTGTGCAAGTGGAAACTAAAGAGCCCATAACTATCAATATCAACGTGAAAATAGATCATGAAATTCGAGTCAAAGTTGACAAAGAACTAGATGATGTATTCAGCGAAGACAGCGCGTTATTTTAAATTTAAGGAATAAACTATGAAACTTAACATTATTGGTCGATTTTTAATTATCAGCAGTTTATTTTTTAGTAGCTTAAGCTTTGCTATGGATCTTGATGAAGCAAAAGATAGAGGCTTAGTTGGTGAAAAAGATAATGGTTATTTGGGATTGGTAGTTAATCAAGCCGAAGCTCAAAAATTAATTGCTGAAATCAACGCTAAGCGACGTGAAATCTATTTAGAATTAGCAGCTAAAAACAATATCACGCTAACTCAAGTTGAGAAGTTAGCTGCACAAAAAGCATATAGCAAGACGGCTGCAGGTCACTACTTGTGGGTAAATGGCGTTTGGCGGAAGAAATAGTTCTATTGGAAAAACGATGAACTAAGAGTTATACGGTTTCTGTTCAACGTGAGCTTAAAATAAAAAGGCAGGTACTAGCATTTAGCTAATTACCCGCCTTTCTCAAAATGACTTAAAAGCAGTAAGAATTAACTTACTTTTTAAAGCGTCTTGATGCAAAACCTAGAAGACCTAAACCTAACAATGCGATAGCTGATGGTTCAGAAACATTGATTTGTCCAGTTCTGCTACCTTGCACAGCGCTCACGTTAGTGAAAGATTGAAGTGCTTCACCCGCTTGGTTGAAAAACGTTATGTTGTAAACGTCTCTTTGTGTACAACAGCTGTTTGTTCTTCCGAATATTTCAAACCAACTAATTGCACTTGGAGTAGGAAGGCTAACAGTCAACATTGATGTGCCATCATTAAAATTACCATGGTAAATTGAGTCCCATGCTACGGGTCCAATGCCATCGAGTACGCAACTAGCATCGCTAGTGCTAGAATCACATGAGCGATTACCCTGATAAAAATCGCTAGCAGAGGCAACTGCACCTGCACTTGTTAACGCTAAGTCTGATTGAGACTGCGTTCCCCAAAGTACAAGCTCTGAAACTTGTAAATGGCTATTGCCCGGCACAGGCACTGAACTTGTAATTTCTACGTAGGAGACATTAATTAAACTAGCATGGCTTAAACTGCTAACCGCCAATACTATTCCAGCAAGTGCTGTTTTTAAAATTCTTTTCATTTTATTGTTATTCCTTTTGTTAAAACGCATGAGTAATTTTTCACATTACTATTTGAACATGCAAAAATCGCGCCTCAAAAATTAATTAAGTAAAAACAAATAGTTAAACTCAATTAAACTTATACTGTAAAGAATACTGACACTAGTGTTCAATAAATAAGCAATGTTTTTTTGTTTTTTTCAATCAGCCAAATCAGGATCACAGATAAACAAAATATCCATTATGATGGATGGATTCCACTCACGCATTGTAGCTTCAGACTCTTTGCGGATAGTATCTAATTCGCTAACAGTAACCGCACCAAAAGACTTATCTACAATAATATGCACTAACAAATAGATGTCTCTACCACATTTGCTGATACGCACTTCAACATGCTCGTAGGGCACTGCCGATAAGGTTTGCTTTAGCCTTTTTTCAATCACGGCTGTCACCGCTTCAGGCGGCGCTTTATTGATTACCTCATTGAGGCTATCCAACATGATTTTCCCTGGAATCGGTAGGATCGTGAGCCCTAAGGTTATTAATAGAATCGGGTCAACATACGAAGCATAAGCTTCAAAACCATAAGACTGCATCGCGTAGGCAATTGCAAAGCCCAGTAAGATAGAAGCACTTAATGCACCATCAACAAACCAAGTATGGGCATCCACGCTGACTAAGTCAGAGCGCAGTGACTTTCCTCGTAGTTTCATATACGCAGAAACGGCGAAACATCCCACGGTAGCAAATATACCGTAAAGCATTGCGATGCCATATTCAGCGGTATTGCCACCTGACATTAAGCTATTAACAGAGTCGACCACGGCATATAAACAGGACGCGATGATAATGAGCGATTTGAATAGATTCAGAGTAGGTTCTATGGCCGTGTAGCCGAAATGAAATCTATCATCATCAGGTAACTGCACGAGGTTTGCGACTTTTAGGGTTAATAGTGCCATGAAGAAAGCAATAAGCGAGTAAACGCCATCAAATAAAATAGCGCCTGAATTTGTGACAATAGCAAAACCGAATGCTACGAATACAAACAAGCCAGCAATGTAAAAAGAGAGTCTTAGTAGACTCTTTTCTTTTTGTTCGTGATAACCAACAGCCATCATTAATCAATTGAAAGGGGTAATTTCGCGGATTCTACACCGCTTTTTAAAATTAGATAGTGTTTTAGAAAATAATTTTTATTACTTTAAAATGCCAAGTTTCTTCATAAAGAGTTAGTCAATTCTTCGAACAGTTTTACATCATTGGGGTAAGCTTAACCGAACCTTCAACGACTTTGATATTCAAGGGTAAATTAGATAACAATGCCATCCTAGGATCATCCATATCCAAATTGTAAACTGGATTTTTTTCTAAAAAGCCATTAATCACATCCATTGCTTCATCGCTGAGTAAGTCTAAATTCCCACTGAAAGCACCGGCGTCAATACTTGAATCAAGAAGTTTGATATTGCGCAGAAAGATTGCTTTCTTTTCACCATCATAGAAAGGGCTACCTTCAATTTGTAACATTAAGCGCACAGGAAAATTCAGGGGAAACATTTTCACACTGGCACTCGAATCAAAACTCAAAGCTATGACGTCCCGCTGGTCTGGACCAATCTTGACGCTTAAGTCTTTGACATCAAACTCCACTGGCAGGCCCAGAACACTCATTTTCTCGCTTAGTTTTGGCAATTGTTGCTTCAACACAGACTCAAGATCTGAATTATTAAGGGAGTAAACTGACAGCCCCTGCATGCTGCTACAAGCGCTTAAGAACAATACGCTGATAATGAATAGAATTTTCATAAGGAGCCTTTTGTGAATTTATATGCCGCTATTGATTGCTCAAACGCTTACCAAATGAAATGGCATAGGCCGGCGAGCGCATTCGTAATATTGGATCAGCACTAGGAGAAAAGCCAGCTGACATCATATTAGGATCGAAGTTAGTGTTGTTACAAGCTTCGCCCCCACTTGTTAGCACTGTCACCTCACCTATTGCAACCTGCGGTCTTTGATCAGGCCACTGCTGTGAAGGATCAATCTCACTATCTTCTGGCTCACCAATACTTGCCATTATCGTGAAACTCACTTTTCCTTCTTTTAACTGCTTTGCAAATGTATCCGCTAAGAATTCTGCAGGCATGTTGGATGCCTCATCTTTCTCTAGAGTTTTAACGCCTAAACTTGGCACTATGTTCCAACGGAATTTAGTTTTATCACCACTCGCCTTATTGAAGAAGAAAGTGTGAAGTCCGAAAAACTCAGTGTTTGCGAAAGAAGCTGGTGTTTTTGCTTGTTGATTCCACATTGCATTTGCTTGTACTGAAGGGTTCGCCTTGATAAACGCCATCGTTTTAGCTGGATCAGATTTGCCGTTTTCATCTGGCAGTAAAGTCGACAAGAATCCGAAGAAGGTTTCAGGATCTTTGCCTGCGAACACTGGGAAGTTGTTTCCTGTGAATGTATGAAAAGAACCGTTAGGCAACTTAATTTGCATACCAAGACCGCGTGTCCCCGGCGCTCTCTCGTCGCTATTTGGGTTTGCACCACCTAATGAGAAACGCATTGAAACGGGTAAGTTGCCGTTTTCTAATAAAGCAGCGCCTTTAAAGTGCTCGCTTGCCGAAGGTTCAAATGTGCCCGTGGCACAAAGGCCTTTGGCATGAGCTTTTCTGAAGCCAGGATGTTTTCCACCCAACTTTTCAAAAATATCGACTAAATCTGTTGCTTGTACTTTCTTATCGCTTGCTTGAATAGCTGGTGATGAAACGGCAACAGCCAAAACCAAACCGATTGCAACGCTAGATGGCTTTAAAATATTCTTCATAAATTATCCTTGTGAATCTTCGTAAATTCGCTTTTATACTGAAATTAGGAGAGCTTGCGCCATGACATTAACCAACAAAGGACGCCAAAGAAACCGAGCCCTGAACTCCACCATACTGGCTTATCAAACAAATACATCAGTACCGCAATTACCGAAAAAGCGGCGGCTAAATGACTATAAAACCGTGCTTTTTGAGTGCTTTTAATCGCTTCAATTTGTAGCTCATGATGCTTTTGTTGCTCAATTGGAATGCGTTTTAGCTGCTTCATTCCGTCGTACAATAAGTCGGGCATTTCTGGTAACTTCTCAGACCAGAATGGCAAGTTTTCATATACCTTTTTAAACATTGCCTTAGGCCCTATTTGTTCTTTCATCCAATTCTCTAGGAATGGCTTTGCCGTTTGCCATAGGTCGAGTTGTGGATATAGTTGACGGCCTAGGCCTTCAACATAAAGCAGTGTTTTTTGCAGCAAAACTAACTGTGGTTGCACTACCATATTGAAACGTCGAGCTGTATTAAAAAGCTGAAGCAGCACGTTCCCAAAACTAATATCTTCTAGTGGCTTCTGAAATATAGGCTCACAAACCGTGCGGATAGCCATTTCAAAATCAGCAATATTTGTGTCAGCTGGCACCCAACCCGAATCAGCATGTAACTCAGCTACTTTACGATAATCTCTGTTAAAGAAGGCAAGGAAGTTTTCAGCTAAGTAACGTTTATCTTCTTTATTCAGCGTACCCACAATGCCGTAATCAATGCCGATATAAAGTGGATTCTCAGGATGTTCTCTACTTACAAAGATATTGCCAGGATGCATGTCGGCATGAAAGAAACTGTCTCTAAAAACTTGCGTGAAGAATACTTCTACACCGCGTTCAGCAAGTAGCTTCATATTGGTATTTTGTGCGCGCAATGCCACGACATCAGAGACAGGAATACCAAACACTCGTTCCATCACTATCACATCTTTACGACAATAATCACTGTAAAAATGCGGTACGTAAAGGGCTTCGGAATCTTGAAAGCTACGTTTAATTTGGATCCCATTTGCGGCTTCTCGCAACAGATCTAGTTCATCAAGGATAGTACGTTTGTACTCTTTAACTACTTCAACAGGACGAAGTCGCTTGCCATCAGGTAACCAGTTCTGCAATACGCCAGCAATACTGGTTAGTAGGTCTACGTCGGCCTCAATTGTTTCGCGAATATTTGGGCGAAGAACTTTGATGACGACTTTTTTGTTGTCGCGCTTCAGGGTGGCGGTATGCACTTGCGCGATGGATGCTGAAGCCAAGGGTTTAGCAGCAAAGTCAGAAAACAACTCAGATATATCAGACAGTCCCAAAGATTCTTTAATTAGGGTTTCCGCCACATCACTATCAAAAGGGGGAACGTTATCCTGCAATTTGCTGAGCTCTGTCGCAATATCATCAGTGAGTAAATCACGACGCGTTGACAGCATCTGGCCAAACTTTATATAAACAGGCCCTAGTGCTTCAAGGGCCAAACGTAAACGTCGCCCTTCTGATTCACTTTTATGTTTATTAGGTAGCCAAAACACGCACCGGCGCGCCACTCGCACGTACCAAGGTTTAAATCTGGCCGGGATAATCTCGTCAAGGCCATGTTGAAGTAGCACCTTGCCAATAAGATAAAAGCGTTTAATTTGCACTTGGCTTACCCTGTTTAACATTAACGCTACTTATCGCATTAACAAACTTCAATGAATTGCCTGCAGATAATGATTCAACAGGAGCTTGTTTAGTAACTTCGCTCATTACTTCTTTTTCCTAAATTTCGATTCTAGGATTGCTAAACGTGCCTCTAACCTAGCTGCTGCATCTCTTACTTCAGACACTTCCTGTATAAAGTTCTCGACCATGATAGGGCGAACTCCAATCGGTTTTTCATCGAGCAAAACATCGCTTAATGCTTGCATGGCTAGTTTGTGATTACGCTTTACTAATTGCCCAAACGACTCGGCCTTTTGCACAGCTGTATGCGCCGCAACGTCACCAATGTGCTTAGAAAGTAGTTCTTCGATATCAATATGTAAACCGTCAAACAAAGCACTCATGTTTTGTGCTATTTGCAAATTGCCATCGAAGTCGAGTTTGTTATCACGTATCAACTGCGTGATATTACTCGTATCTTTTAGTTCATTTATAATAAACACTGAAAGACTAATAGAGCATTGATTTTGATTCTTGGATTGCTTGCTTTTTGACCCAGCTTGTTTGCCTGTAGTCTCAGCGTGCGCACTATCAGCTTCAACAATTGAGCTTAACTCGACACCTTTTTCATGAAAATTGAAAACGAGAGGAAAAGGCAACTCATGCAGCTTTATTTCGCATTGTTTACCAATCAATGGTTTTAACAATAAATGGCTGTCTTCATCAAAGGACAAGACTTTGTTAATCGCAAATTCAACAGCTGCAGTCAGGATTTGAGCTTGGTGCATTTAGAATTTAAACCCTCTATGCAAGGCCACAATGCCGCCGGTTAAGTTTGTAAAGCTAGTTTGCTCAAACCCGACTTCTTTCATCATGTCTTCTAGTGTTTCCTGATCAGGATGCATGCGAATTGATTCAGCTAAATATTGGTAACTTTCAGCATCGTTAGCAACTAGTTGTCCCATTTTTGGCAAAAGGTGGAATGAATAGGTGTCATAAATTTTGCTAAGTAGCTCACTGCTAGGCTTTGAAAATTCCAAAACAAGTAAGCGACCACCAGGCTTCAGTACACGAAAGATCGATGCCAAGGCATTCGACTTTTCTGTTACGTTACGTAAACCAAAAGCCATTGTAACTAAGTCGAAATGGTTGTCTGGAAATGGCAGTGCTTCAGCGTTCGCTTGCACATAGTTCAAGTTAGACATTATGCCCATGTTGGTTAGCTTCTCTTTGCCTACCATAAGCATGGAGTGATTAATGTCCGCTAATGTGACTTGACCTGTTTCACCGACGATACGACTGAACTTGGCAGCAAGATCGCCAGTACCACCGGCAAGGTCTAATACCTTTTGACCGGGACGAATGCCACTGCAATCAATCGTATAGCGTTTCCATATGCGGTGAATACCAAAAGACATTAAATCGTTCATCACGTCATATTTTGCCGCGACAGAATGAAAAACATCAGCCACCATCGCCTCTTTCTGTTCTTTAGCTACTTGTTTAAAGCCAAAGTGAGTTTGCTCTGTA
This sequence comes from Glaciecola sp. MF2-115, assembly GCF_047250385.1. Lineage (NCBI taxonomy): Bacteria > Pseudomonadati > Pseudomonadota > Gammaproteobacteria > Alteromonadales > Alteromonadaceae > Glaciecola > Glaciecola sp. MF2-115. The sequence goes on along the minus strand of NZ_JBLBVM010000045.1, from coordinate 104,693 downwards.
TCAGAACCTTCTTCAGAATTCAGGTGATCTAGTAGATTATCGCCATGCTCTTCAGTTTTGCGTTCCGCTGATGTTTCGTTTGTACTATTCATTGTAATGGCTTCTTCTGGGCGCTTGCGTTGATAAAGGTGTTGATAAAGGTTTTGCCAAGGGTGTTTGCTACAAACTTGCCTTGCTTAATGTTGCTATAAAACCACTTTCGAACGAATCACTCAATTGTAGCTAAAAAATGGAATAAATACATCAAGTAAGCGTTACTCTACTCAGGTAATCATGCCTACATAATTGTCCCCACAACTGTAAGACACAATTTGACTCAACTCTTGAAGGGATAAACCGCTTTCCTTTTGCCAAGTGAAGAAAGTCCGCTGAATAGTCGTTAAACTTCGTTTAGATCGAGCTGAACCGCTAATTAAGCCATGCTCAGTAAAATAGGCCTCAACATCGCGACTCAGTATAAAAGTATCCACGCCCAAAGCGCGCAAGGAGTATGGGCCTGTGTTGCCACCTAGTCTTGCACCATTCTTCTTCAGAAAGTCCCATAAGCCAATCAGGTCATCCTTGGGCCATTCGCTAACAAATTTAGCAAAACTTCCGTGCTTTCGGCGAATCTCATCAATCATCAAAGCGTTTTCGCGGATCGTTTTGACTTTATTGAAATTGCGAATGATCGCAGGGTTAGCTGCTTTCTGTTCCAGCATTTCATCTGGCATTAACAATACTTTGTCTATATCAAAACCAAAAAACTGCTCTTCAAAATTAGGCCATTTTTGGCGTACTACACGCCAAACGAAACCTGATTGGAATACTTTTTTAGTAAACTCGGATAAGAAGCGATCATCCGTTATCGCCAGAACCTCTTGTTTACTCGCAGGTTGTGAAAGCAATTCTTTAACCATTGCCTCACTGCCCTTGCGCTTACAGACTCGATCGTAAAGGCTTGCAAATACTTCAGCTTTCACATTGCTATCAATAGACTTTCCTGAACTCATGCAGCAATGCCTGAGTGTCTTAACAGGGCATCGACCTTAGGTTCACGCCCTCTAAACGCCACGAACATGTCCATCGGCTCCTTGCTGCCACCAACTTCAAGGATGTTGTTAAGGAAGTCTTTCCCTGTTTGCTGGTTAAAGATCCCTTCCTCTTCAAACCGACCAAATGCATCTGAAGATAGCACTTCCGCCCATTTATAACTGTAGTAACCAGCTGCATAACCACCAGCAAATATGTGGCCAAAGCTATTTTGAAATTTGTTGAATGCTGGCGGGATCACTACTGCGACCTCTTGGCGAATTTCATCTAGCACTTGCTGTACTGATTTTTCAGCAGCACTTTGCTGATGAAGGGTGAAATCAAACAAACTAAACTCAAGCTGTCTAAGCATTTGCATAGCAGATTGATAATTCTTCGCCGCGAGCATTTTTTCCAATAACTCATTTGGTAATGCTTCGCCCGTTTCGAAATGGCCTGAAATGAAACTAAGCGCTTCCGGTTGCCAACACCAATTTTCAAGGAACTGGCTAGGCAGCTCAACAGCATCCCAAGCGACACCGTTAATACCGGATACGCCACCCGTTTCAATCTTAGTGAGCATATGGTGAATACCATGTCCAAACTCGTGGAATAAAGTAACCACTTCGTCATGAGTAAATAGTGCTGGCTTGCCATCAACTGGTCCGTTGAAGTTACAGACCATATACGCAACAGGTAGCTGCAATTCGCCATTGGGAAGTCGTCTGCGGCCTCTGCAATCATCCATCCATGCTCCGCCACGTTTCTTCTCGCGTGCGTACAAATCAAAGTAGAATGAACCTCGGTGTTGATTGTCGGCATCAAATATTTTGTAGAAACTCACGTCTTCGTGCCATACATCAACATCGCTTTGTTGCTCAACACGCAAGCCATACAAGCGTGAGACGACTTCGAACAAACCGTTTACCACTTTGTGCTCAGGGAAATAAGGACGTAGCTCTTCGTCAGAGATTGCGTATTTTTGTTGCTTGAGCTTTTCACCATAATAGGTGTAGTCCCAAGGTTGCAGATCTTTAGTATTGCCGTCCTTACCATGTAATTGAGTCGCATAGTCGATAACTTCTTGAAGTTCAGCCTGCGCCTGGGGTTTGGAGCGTTTTGCTAAGTCACGCAAAAATAGAGTCACTTGTTCTGTTGATTGTGCCATTTTAGTCGCGAGTGATCGTTCAGCATAAGAACTAAAGCCCAGTAGTGCTGCAGCTTCTTGTTTTAAAGCTAATATTTCGTCGATGAGTGCGGCATTATCAAACTCTCCTGCATTTGGCCCTTGGTCAGAAGCTTTCGTGCTATAAGCGCGATACATTTCTTCTCGTAAGTCGGCATTGTTAGCATAGAGCATGATTGGCAGATAACTTGGAATGTCGAGTGTGAACAACCAGCCTTCAAGCTCTTTGTTTCGAGCCGCTTGAGCTGCTGCCGCTTTCGCAGATTCGGGGAGTCCCGCAAGTTGCGATTCATCGGTAACATGCTTGGTCCAAGCCATCGTTGCATCCATAACATTGTTACTGAAGCTTGAGGATAAGTCGGATAAACGACTTTGAATTTGAGCATAACGCTTCTTTTTGCTGTCTTCTAAGCCAACACCAGAAAGTGTAAAGTCACGGATAGCATTAGTCACTACCTTTTGTTGTGCTTCATTTAAGGTTGCAAACTCGTCACTTGCATGTAGCTTTTGGTAAAGGGAAAACAGACCTTGGTGCTGCCCAACCCACGTGCCAAATTCAGAAAGCATTGGCAAACACGCATCATGGGCTTCACGTAATTCATCACTACTAACAACTGAGTTCATGTGCCCTACTGGTGACCATATCTTCGCTAGAATATCGTCAGTGTCTTCGATGCGCTCAACAACTTGGGCGTAACTTGCGTCCCCGTTGGCAACCACTTCTTCAATCACAGCCTTGCTATTTTCAATTGCTTTTTTAATAGCTGGGACAATATCTTCAGTTTTGATTTGTGAGAAAAGAGGAAGGCCGCTCACATTTTCAATTGCATTCATAAATGTTCTCTTAGTTGTTTGTTTGGCCAGTTCACAGAAAGGCACATTCGTACATTTATAATTGGGCATTCTGAATGGGATCACAATGCTTTATAAAACTTTTTTTGAAGGAAAGCTTGATAATTACGGTCTAGTAGGCATATTTAACACATTAGCTTCACGGCAGTCACCCTTATTAGGAACAGAATGAATACAAGTACTCAAAACGCGCAAGTGAAAAAACATTTCGATTATATCTGCATTGGCGGCGGTAGCGGTGGTATCGCATCCGCAAACCGTGCATCACGATATGGTAAAAAAGCCGCCATTATTGAAGCGAAGGATATCGGTGGTACTTGCGTCAACGTAGGTTGTGTACCAAAGAAGGCAATGTGGTTTGGCGCACAAGTTGCTGAAGCTATCCACAAATACAGTCCAGACTATGGATTCGATGTTACTGTTAATAATTTTAGCTGGGCGAAATTAGTAGAAAGCCGTTCTGCGTACATTGACCGTATCCATCAATCCTACGATCGCGTGCTGGGTAACAATGGCGTAGAGCTCATCAAAGGCTTCGCTAAATTTATCGATAACCATACTATTGATGTAGACGGTGAAATATACACGGCTGATCACATTACGATAGCCACTGGTGGTCGACCAATCAAACCACAGATAACTGGTGCTGAGCTTGGTATCAATTCTGATGAATTTTTTGATGTGGCGGAACAACCAAAGCGAGTAGTTGTAGTGGGTGCTGGATATATAGCTGTTGAACTTGCTGGTGTTATGCATTCGCTGGGTTCGGAAACACATATTTTAGTGCGTCGGGAGAAACCTTTGCGTAACTTCGACGACATGTTGTCAGATACTTTGGTCGAGATTATGGCTGAAGATGGACCCAAACTTCATCCACACACTGAAGTGACTTCCATTGAAAAGCAGCAAGATGGTTCACTGAAAGTCAATCTCAATACCGGATGGCATATTGATTGTGATGCCTTAATTTGGGCCATCGGCCGCGAGCCAGCTAATGATAAAATCAACCTTGAAAATACGGATGTTGAACTAGATGAACGTGGCTATATTAAAGTAGATAAGTTCCAAAATACGACGGCAGAAGGCGTATACGCAGTGGGTGACAATATTGGCAAGGTCGATTTAACCCCAGTTGCAGTAAAAGCCGGTAGATTGCTGAGTGAGCGACTTTTCAATTTCAAAACTGACGCACACATGGATTACAACCTGATCCCGACAGTTGTGTTCAGTCACCCAGCCATTGGCACCATGGGCTTAACCGAAAAAGAAGCGATAGAAAAATACGGTTTGTCGAATGTTAAAGTCTACAACTCTAGTTTTGCTGCCATGTATACAGCAGTTACTTCGCATCGCCAAGCAACTAAAATGAAATTGGTATGCGCAGGAGTTGATGAAAAAGTAGTTGGATTACATGGTATTGGTTTTGGCATGGATGAAATTCTTCAAGGTTTTGGTGTTGCAATTAAAATGGGCGCGACAAAGGCTGACTTTGATGCTTGTGTGGCAATTCACCCGACTAGTGGCGAAGAGTTCGTTACTCTCACATAAGAGATAAGAGAAACTTGGCGCTTAGAGATGTAAATTTCGGATTACCTATGCGTCAAGTTTTCTAAGAGTGAAAGTATGAGAATAGCACTTGAAGGCAATAATTGAGGCCAATAATAGAGGCGAATAATAGAGGGAAACAAGATGCATAGGATCGTATTTTTAGACAGTGCCACGATTGCCGACAACGTGCTTGTTCCTTCACCTCAATTTCCGCACAAATGGATTCACTTCGGTAAAACCAGTGCTCATCAAACGCTTGAACGAGTCCGTGACGCAGATATTGTTATTACGAATAAAGTAATGCTTGATAAGCAAGTGCTTTCACAACTACCACAGCTTAAACACATTGCGATTACTGCCACCGGTACCAACACTGTTGACTTAGATGCGGCTCGCGAACATGGCATTAGCGTGAGCAATGTACCCGCTTATGCCTCTCGCTCTGTAAGTGAGCATGTGTTATCGATGATTTTAGCTTTACGACGTAATTTAATTGCCTATCGCGAAGATATCAGTGCAGGAAAATGGCAAGCCTCTGAGCAGTTTTGTTTTCATAACACTCCTATTTTCGATTTACATGGCAGTACAATCGGTTTAATTGGCACGGGTGCAATAGCACAAGAAGTAGCGCGACTTGCAAAAACCTTTGGCATGCGAGTTATTTTTCACAGTGTAAGTGGTCGTGAAAATATGGATGGCGAAACCCTCGTTGCATTGTCCGACTTACTCGAAACCTCAGATATAGTAAGCCTCCACTGCCCGCTTACATCTGAAACTGAGAATTTAATTAATGCACAAACTTTAAAACAAATGCGCAGTAATGCCTTGCTGATCAATACAGCACGAGGCTCAATCGTTGACCTAAGCGCACTGCAAAGTGCTTTGTCGAATAGTAAGATAGCTGGTGCAGGGCTTGATGTTGCGCCAGAAGAACCACCTGCTGATGATTCAACAATCATGCAACTCAATAAGCTAGCGAATTGTATTGTCACTCCTCATTCAGCTTGGGCTAGCCAGCAGTCTATGCAAGGTTTAGTTAATCAAGTTGTGAAGAATATAGAAGCCTTTGTTAGCGGCGAAGCGCTTAACATCGTAAACTAGTTCATTACGAAACAATTCAGCCAATCAGAGAGGGAACATTCAAGCCTCCTTCCCTTATTATTTTCTTTAAAAAAGCACAGATTTCCGTTGCAGTTTATATGTTTAGATGGGAATCTACGCGCATTGCCACAAGCATTAACGGAGAACCTCTGTGTCTGAACAATTACCTGATTTGATCGAAGAGGTCATTAGCCATTCCGAATTAAGTGATAGCGGAATCGGGCTCACATCCATCATTGCACAGGCCGATGAAGATGAAATGGCATTATTGCTTGAATCTTTGCCGATTGGCGAACGTTTAAGTCTTTGGCAGACGGTTCCTGATCACAAAAAACTCGATATCCTAATTGCCATGAGGGGCGACCCTCGTGAAGTTCTAGTGCAGGCGACTGAGCCAGAGCAGTGGGACAAACTTTTCATAGATATCGATGCCGAAGATCTCCTGGAACTCGCCGATTCACTTCCTGAAGAGTTAGTCGAACGTGCCTATACAGCGATGGATAGAGTTCAACGCCAATACTTTACCGAGGCGAATCAATATCCCGAAGACCAAGTAGGTCACTGGATCACCCATGATTTTTTAGTCTTACCTCTGAACGCAAGAGTGCGTGAAGGCATTCGCTTAATTCGCAGAGAGATGCCTCGCCACACAGATACGATATTTCTAGTTAACCGTTCTGGGCAATTCTCAGAAGCAGTGCCCATTGCCAAGCTATATTCCTTGCCTGAGCATGTTCCATTAGTTGACGTTGCTTTAGATGACTTCCCTGTTATCAATGCCACCGACGAGGGGCAAAAGGCGGCGAAGGACGTACAGTTTTCTACCTATGCTGCTTTACCGGTAGTGGATGAAAACAAAAAACTGCTGGGGCGAATTGATGTGACGACCGCTTCTGAATTAAGCGAAGAGTATTACGAACGTCAATTAATGGCTGGCGCAGGTATGGATGAGAACGAGGATTTGTTCTCGCCTGTGCGTCGCAGTGCAAAAGCACGCGCTATTTGGTTAGGCATTAATTTACTCACAGCCTTCTTAGCGAGTGCTTTTATTGGCATGTTCGAGGCTACCCTGCAGCAAGTGGTAGCCTTGGCTGTTTTGATGCCAGTCGTAGCAAGTATGGGCGGTATCGCAGGTAGTCAAACGCTAACCTTGATAATTCGAGGTCTGGCTTTGAAGCAAGTCACACCTGCCAACATGATGGTTTTACTCGTAAAAGAATTGAAAGTGGGCGGCTTGAACGGCGTCATTTGGGCGCTTGTTATTGGTGCCGTAGCCTATGCTTGGTTTAGTGATCCGTTGTTAGGAGCTGTTATCGCCATAGCTATCTTTTTGAATATCGTCGCCGCTGCATTTGCGGGTGTGTTCGTACCTGTAATATTGGATAAGTTGAAGATTGATCCCGCACTATCTGGTTCGGTTATTCTGACCACGGTTACTGATATTGTTGGCTTTGTTGCGTTCTTGGGCTTGGGGACATTATTTTTGTTGTAGTGGTGAGTTCTTGGGCAACACAGTCCAATAGAAAAAGTTAACAACTTCTTGTCGATACACCTTTTTCAAGGGCAAATTAATCTAGCCTAAGCACTCTAAATTGGTATCAATAGGAAATAAATTGGCGAGCCGAATGAGTGATGCTGTCCCATACAATGGCCCTATTAGTTTTAGGATATCCACTGCAATATTTGGTGGTTTGACACATACAGTATATTTACACATTACTTATTGCAAAGTTGGCATTGATTTAGTGGTGTACAATATTTTAGACATCCTATGCTATATGTCAGAATAATTTACACATCAGGATTGTGAAATTTATATTACCAAATAGAACAGCAACTTAAAGTCTGGCGCACTTATTGCTAACTTGCATTACGAGTACGAAGTCAATGACTTGTCAGTTTTTTGAGCGCAAATAAACATTCGATAAAAATGGCTCATTGGTTCACATATTTAGTGTAACAAGTAAATAGTTAATAGCTGTCACCAAAATAACTTAGGATAATATAATGATTTTAAAAACCAAAACGATGGTACGATTGCTTGTTTTAATAGGGTCAATCTTAGTTACAATCCCTTCTTTCGCTACAACTATTTTCTCAGCCGGTTTCGATAGCGCGATCAATGAGTTTGATGTGGACGGAAATTTACTCAATAGCCATAATGTTGGTTTTAACGCCGGAACAATGGATTATAATCCATTGAATGATACCTTATTTTTCGGATTTTACAGTGGACCATCTGCTTTGCGAGGTATTTGGTCTATGGATGGCGATGGCAGTAACCTGACAAGAATTTTTAATGCGTCATCGATTAACCGTTCGCTTACGATTGACTACGTTAATGGTTTCGTTTTTAGTGATTTTGATGGTTCAGAAGGACTTGTTTGAATGAATTTGGACGGTTCAAATGTGACACAAATTGACAATTCTTTTATAACTATGTCTATCGGAGCGATTACAACTGATCACCGCACCCAAACTCTTTATGTGGGCGATTTCGGAGCCAACCAATCAATAAAAACGATGGACTATTCTGGTGGTTCACAAACAACATTAGTCTCAGGCTTGTCAGGAAACCTACATCAAATGGAAGTAAACCAAGAAATAGACAAACTTTTTACAGTATCTAACGGTAGTGGCCCTATTTATAAAAGTAACTTAGATGGGTCAAACTTAGAAATAATTGCAAACACCTTTTCGAATCCATTAGGTGTAGCAGTAGATACTGAAAATGGCTATCTATTTGTACAAGAGGCTAATGGTGGCTTAGAGCGGATGGACTTCGATGGAGCTAATAGAGTGCAATTGAATAATGTACGTGGATTTGGCCTTGCAGCGAGAACAACCCAAGTTCCTGAGCCCTCTACTATCGCCATCATAGCATTTGGGCTATTGCTCATTGTTCGTCTTCGTTTTAAAAATTGAAATTAAAAAGAAGTGATATGGGGGTTTGACTTGAACCCCACTTATATGGTCACTTGGCAAAAGCTCATTGAACTCAAGCTTAATACATTTAGGTAAATGCTTATTTTACGTAGTAAAAATGGCAGTCAACTCTGCACAGTAATATGCAACCAATTGATAAAATAGCGCTATCTTAAAGTTTTCCTCAACAACTTATTCAATACTCTCATTAATTTGAATCGCTAATTGCGCCACTTGCTGCCTCATCTGCTTTACCGCATTGGCGTAGCCATTTCCGTGCAGTTCGTCCAGTAGCTGAAAGCGTGAAATTGTGTTTTGATCATTCTTTGTTGCTACTTCAAAAGAGCCCGACAATAACAATTTACCATCCGATGATGGGTAGAAATGATCGACTGTCACATTCACACTGACGCAATCATTACATGCAATCACAAACTCCTTCTCAGAGTTAAGGTGATTAAGATCGTTAAGCAATGCCCGCTGTATAGCTTCGTCCAAACTATCTGCCCAACTATGATAATTAGCTTTAATAAGTATGTGCCCACTATCGCGCATAACCAATTGATTCGTACTCAAGTAATCAGGCACCTTTACTTTGTTAACTAAAACTCTGGGCTTCGCGATTTTTTGCTTTTGCGCAACAGGCTCAGCATCAAAGAGATAATAAGTGGTATCAGGTGCTTGTTTTGTAGTACTGCAGGCCGAAAGGAAAAGGCAAAACACTATTAACAGACTCTTTATTTGCATAACTATTTGCCTTCTTTTTTAGCTGATTTAGGCTGCTTATCAACCCTTGCTGGCTGGCCAAACACAAGTGAATTGGGTTGGTTAGTGACTTCTTTAACGAAAGGTTTAATTTCATCTAAAGTGACTTCAATTTTCTTGATCATTTGTTCAACCGAGCGGTATATTTCAGAATTGGGTTGTAGCCCTTTCAATGTGCCCTGTAGCTCCACTAATGTATTTTCAAGCATTGTGAATGTTGTGCTCGCTTTTTGAATTGCGCCATCTGTGGTTTGCAGTGTTTTCTCTGCCGCAGTCATTAAACCATTGAGATTTGCCAAGGACTCATTCAATGGCAACTTCTCAAGTTCACCAAGAATATTTTCTAATTTCTTCGTTAAGCTAGCAAAGCCACCTTGCGCAGACGGGATAACAGTATATTCCTCAAATTTCTGAACTGAAGCTACGGGTTCGCCATTTGGCTCTAGCGTGACTTTCAAACTACCGGTTATAAAATTAGCACTCTCAATTGATGCCGTCAGTCCATCTTTTATCCAGTCATTAACCATTCCTCGGAATAAATCGATGGATACATAACCTTTTTTCATCAGTCTTTCTGGTTCAAGCTTGATGACGACAGGAATGCGATCATCTTTCACCACACCAGCAACATCAACAAACCCCCAAAACTCCATATAAGGCTCGCTAACAGTGCCAATTCGAATACCTCGATACTCGACACTCGCACCTTTATGCAAGCCGCCTACGCTGTCTTCTACCAGAATCACGTATTCGATATATTTATAGTCACGCTGTTCATCAATACTCGCTAATGAATCGTAAACTTGAAATTGATGATTCTGGGCGACCCCATCGCCCGGTTGCGCGTCATCAAGCAAACCAAACTCTACGCCACCTGCGACCAATGCGTCTAAAGAGGCCATATTTAAACTGACGCCTTGAGAAGAAGTTGTAATAGAAAGCCCATTTACGTTCCAAAATGAGGTGTTTTCTGTCACTAAATTGTGGAATGGCGCTTGAATAAAAATATCATAATGCGCTTCCTGCTCAAGATCGTCATAGTATTTTGCTTCAACGGCACCTACTTCGAAGCCTTTGTGTAAGACCGGGTTTCCAACTTTTAAAGGTTTAGTTCCGCTAGAAATCAGTTTGAGGTGAATACCATCGGCGTTCAAGGATGTCACAGGTGGTGTTTCAAGCCCCGTAAACTCTAAACTCTCTATGTTTGACTGACCCGGTGACACTTCAATATAAGCACCGGACAGCAATGTACCAAAACCAGTAATACCTGTCGCACCAAAACGAGGCTTAACAACCCAAAACTCGCTATCTTCAACAAGGAATGAATCCATTGACTTATCAACTTCAATATCGACTAAGATATGAGATTTATCTTCACTGAATTTAATTTTTTTAACTAAGCCAATATCAACATTGCGGTTTTTTAATAAGGTCTTCTTCGCCACCAAACCTTCAGCTGTTTGGAATGCAACTTGAATTTGAACACCTCTGTTACGCCAATCGTTGTATATCATTCCTATGCCAATAAGCACGGCAAGTATCGGAAGGATCCAAATTGCTGAGAAGCGAGATTTGGGCACAATTACGGGACTTGCTCCATCGTTGTCGCCTTTTTTCGTTTGACTAAGCATATCGTCAGCTTTTTCGTTATCGTCAACGTTTTTAGTCTCATGCTCGGTTTTCTCATTCTCGATGTCGTCACTCTCATTCAAAGCATTATTTTTGGCACTACTTAGCACTTCATGATCTGTATCGCTTGTCACATTGTTAGACTCTTCTATTCCTTGATTCTTATCGCTAGTCATTCTTCATCCACTCTATCCCAAAGGAGCCTTGTATCAAATTGATGCGCACTGATCATGGTGAGTATGACCACGGCTGCAAATGCGGTGGCGGCTATACCAGCCTCTATAGACATTACCCCACCTAATTGTATTAACGCGACTAAAATAGCAACCACGAATACATCAACCATAGACCATTTACCAATAAATTCTGTGATGCGATATAGATTCGTAAGCTCATATTGCTTGATTCGATCCGCTCGACTCGCAGAGTAGCACAGCAAAGCCAAGGCGAACATTTTAGCTATGGGGACAATGATACTAGCAATGAAGATAACCGCAGCGATAAAATACGATTCATGCTCTATGAACAAGATCACGCCTCCAATAATAGTGCTTTCAGTTTTATCACCTAATAGCTCTGTGCTCATAATAGGATAGATATTCGCTGGGATATAAAGTAGCGCGGCAGTCAGCAACAGGCTAAATGATATTTGCACACTGTTATTTATCCGCGAAGAGATAGGGCTATGACATCTACGGCAATGAGTTGACGATATTGGCGATAATTGATGGCAGACTAAGCAATTAGTAAGGCCTCGGCTTCTAGCTGTTTTTGCTTGAGCTTTGTTAATCATTAATTGATACCTTTCCCTGTTCAATCCATCTCCACAAACGATGATTATCTATAACAGAGACTATATGTGTAAATAAGGGAGCAAAAAGGACATAAGCCCAAAACGACGATTCAAGTGCTATATCTGCCATCGATATCATTTTAATTAACGCCACCAACACACCTATCAAAAATACTTCAGCCATCGACCATGGCAAGATATAGCTCATCATGACACCAAGCCACGCCGTCGGCAGGTACTCGACTCTCCGGTAACTTGAGAAAATAATAAGCATGATAGCGACTAAATAAAGCGTTGGGAGCAATATGATAAAGGCAAACACGAGAATAGCGACGAAGTAATACTCTTGAGCATACAATTCAGTGAATGTTTGAAGCAAGTTAATACTGCGGACCTGGCCGCTTGAAGAAAACGAAATAAATGAAAAAGAACAGGCGACAAACATTAAGATTAAGGCTGTTATGGTCATTGCTAAAATATACTGTCTGGCGTTGTTGTGGCCAAACGCGATGCTGTGATCACATCGAGGGCAATGAACATTGGTCCGATGCGAAATCACATCTGGCATTGTAATAAGCAGATCGCATTCTAAACAGGCATGCTGATGCTTGTGGTCTTTGTTCATTTACAATATTTCAATGTGAAGGTCTAAGATGGCTAAGTATAAACAATGGCAGTGAACAGTAAAGATACGATTGGATCTCAAGCTCAATAGTCATAAGATAGAATGCGAACATTTCAAATAGTTCATCTTGGGAGAATAGTATGTGTGGATACATTGAAGTCAATGGTGAGCATCCCAGTCCAGTGATGCAGCAGCCGGATTTTTCAGACTATTTACCCTTTTTCCCAAAGGGAGAGAAAAAGGTGTTTTACCCTGCGTTTGGTCAAAATCCAGATAGAACAATTGACATCCTCATTCGTGAAGACGGAGCTTTGAAGAAAGTGTCCGCGACTTGGTGGTTTGATTGTGTTGACAGCGAAAATGGATTGCTTGTCGGCAAAAGAACAACCTTCAATGCCCGAAACTTAAGTAGCCCTTTTTGGAAGCACGCACTACACAAATACCGAGCAATTACTTTCGCAACGGCTATTGGAGAATCAAAATTTGTCGGAAAAACCAAACATCAATATTACATGCAAAGCGATGACGTTTTTGCACTGGGCGTGCTTTATCGCAAACATTCAAATAATAAATATAGCTGCGCGGTTATAACTCGTGATTCACACCCCAAAATGGAACCTTATCACGACAAAGCGTTTCCATGCTTTCTGCCAATGGAGCCGAATTTCCTCGATATATGGCTAGATGAGACAATTCAGCAACACCCACGCATCGATTTCGTTCTGGAAAATCCAACGCTTTACCCGACCTTGCATGTACAGCGCGTTAAAACATACAAAGACAAAGTGCCGATGAACAGCCCCCCGCCTGCAACATTAGTATCTGATTTACAGGCCAGTTTGTTATAGAATGCGAGGATTATCCGCTTATAAGCGTATTTAAGTGATTGAAAAATGACATCAGCACATGCCAGTTCAGACAAAAAACGAACTTCCGCTAACAAAGTCTCAGCGCAGCGAGTTGCCTCTGCTAAAAAAGGGCTACTATGAAAAATACAGCAACGAAACCTGCACGCTTAAAACATGCAAAAGGCACTAGTAAAAAAGCCGAAATGCATCCAAGAAATCTGCACAATGGCGGCTATGATTTTGTTAAGTTGGCAAGCCTACATTCTTCACTGAAAAATTTCTTAGCGCCAAACCCTGTTGGTAAGCTAACCATCGACTTTTCACAACCTTCTGCTGTGAAAGCATTAAATGCAGCTTTGCTGAAGCAGTACTATCAAGTTGAACATTGGGACATTCCAGACGGTTTTCTATGCCCTGCAGTTCCCGGTCGCGCTGACTACATTCACTATATTGCTGATTTACTAGCAAATGATAATAAAGGCACGATCCCGAACGGAAAAGCCAATAAAGGTTTAGATATTGGGACCGGCGCTAACTTGATATATCCGATAGTCGCGAGTCAGAGTTACGGATGGAGCATGGTAGGAAGTGATATCAACCCAGCGTCATACAACAGCGCTAAACTTATAGCTGAATCAAACCCAAATCTACGCAAATTAGTTAAAGTACGCTTTCAAAAACAAAGCCAATCCATTTTTTCTGGCATAGTGGGAAAAGGTGAACAGTATGAATTTAGTTTATGTAATCCACCATTTCATGAGTCTGCAGAAGCTGCTATGGCTGGCAGCCGAAAGAAAAACAAGAATTTGGCTAGGCACAGCGAGAAGCGTCGCGGCAAAGATTCAACAGCAAAAAATCAGTCATCACTCAACTTCGGTGGGCAGAATAGTGAGCTTTGGTGTGAAGGTGGCGAATTTGTGTTTGTGAAAAACATGATGAATGAAAGTGTTGAGTTTAAAGATCAAATTAAGTGGTTTACATCCTTGCTGTCAAAGAAAGACAATGTCGCCCCACTAGTTAAATTAGCTGAAAAACTGGGTGCCATTGAATGCAAAACCATCGACATGGCACAAGGTGCAAAAGCAAGTCGTTTTATCGCATGGCGCTTCAATTAAAATGTACAAAAAGTTATATAAACAATAAACAAATAAGTAATAAACGGACTCGATATGACCTCTATGGATAAACCAACACAACAATCTTTTGACCTAGGGGATCCTGATATAGATCAGCAACAGGGATCTGATAAAGAGAAAAGGAAAGAGAAGCTCTCTCATGAGCCTCGTACTGTTTCTAAAACAGAGTTGCAAGTTGATAAAATTGTGGACCATAGAGCAGCTGCTGAATCCGAATTTGACGTTGAACCTGAAATAAAGGTTAAACCCCAAATAACTACTCAACCCAAAACAGATGTTGAGGTTTCAGAAGACCCTAAAATGAATGCTAAACCTAAAGTTGGGATGAGAGCAGATCTTGGATTGGGGGCTGAAGTTGGCTTGGGAGCTGAACCCGAGGTAGAAAAAGCTGCACTTGAAATTGAAACGCACTCAGCTGTTGAACCTAACGCTGAAGCCAGTACAGAAATCGAAATAGCAGAATATGTTGATTCATCAGAGCCGATAGATACTCCACAAAAAACGGAGAGCTTAAACAGCAAAGAAACTCGTGAAGTAGTGACGCCCTATGCCTTTACTGTCTCGCCAGATTTGCTAGGGCAAGCTCTCGCAACCCCAACTCGTCGAGGATTCGCGATCCTGATAGATATGCTCCTAATTACAGTTCTCACCGGAATTAGCAGCTTGATTCTGGCTGGCTTTGTTGCCCTTACATTTTTCAAAGCGGGAAACCGTTTAAAGCAGCAAAAAAACTTCAACCTAATTCGACTTTCACTAAGAGGCAGCGCCGCCGTCTTAATCTTCGTTATTGTGTATGCCATTATCTCGGATTCTGCGAGTATCGATAACACTCCGTTGAGCGAATCCGCTCAAATACAAGAAAACGAAGAAACGATGAGAAGTCTGCTTGATCTAGCATCGGAACTAATAGAGATAAAATGCAGTGGCGATAGTGAGTGCTTGCTAGAATTTTCTGAAGGCGCTGCAATTGGGGCCGCCGCTTTGGAAATTCCGGTAGAAGATATTAACGCAACCGCCAGTGATATTATTTCCCAAAAAGAATGGAGCGATGAGAACAAATCGTTATTCATGAATAAATTTGTAAGTACATTCAATGAAGAACGCAACGCCTATAATGCCGACGTACTAGAAGTCACACAACCGAGCAAGCCAACGCAGGCAGAAAGTCCCGTTTATAGTGTTATTGAATGGCTTAAAGGAATTATGTCGGATCTCGGCCTTGGATTGGGTTGGGCGGCGCTCTACTTTAGTGTATTCACAGCATGGTGGCGCGGGCAAACCATAGGTAAAAAACTACTCGGTATTGAAGTAGTGAAACTAGATGGAAACTACCCTTCTTTGTGGGAAAGCTTTGGTCGATACGGCGGCTATGGTGCTGGCTTTGCGACGGGTCTACTAGGTTTCCTACAAATCTATTGGGACCCGAATAGACAAGCTATTCAAGATAAAATATCAGAAACGCTTGTTCTCCGATTGAATGTCAAAAAAATGAAATAGTCATTGGATATTTCTCTCGCGGTAATCTTTGGGTGTTCCACCAAAGTGCTTCCTAAATACTGCATACATGTACTGCAAAGAGGGATACCCTGCAGCGATAGAAATTTTCTGTGAGCTCATGTTAGATTTTGTCAATAACTCACATGCTCGATTTAGTTTTTGCCTGTGCAGCTCTGTATGAATGCTATGACCGCATTCCAACTTAAAGCGATGCTCCAAATTAGTTCGAGAAACGCCCACAAAATCTAATACTTGCCCTACTTTTGCGCCTCTGCATGCGTTTTGACGGATATAATGCATGGCTTGTATCACATGAGGGTCACACAGAGCTTTGAAATCCGTGCTTTGTCGAGGGATAACAGCGCGGGGCGCTATTGTTACAACCTTTCTCCTTAAGGCCGGATTTTCGATCCGCCGGTGCAGCAATTTCGCCGCATTGAATCCAATATCAGAGCAGTTATGCGCCACCGAGCTGCAACTTACTCTATTTAAGTTTTGTAATGCCTCGTCGTCATCTATACCAATAATTGCAATATTTTCAGGCACCGCTTTTTGTACATGAACGCATTCCTGAAGTAATTGCCGAGCGCGAACATCATTTGCACATATAACACCCACTGGATTCGGTAAATTCAGTAACCAAGCGCCTAGGCTATCCAAACTATGTTGCCAAGTATCTGCTCGCATTGAGTAACCGCGATAAATAGCGCAGTCATAACCGTCTTTTTTGCAAAAATTTAAAAGCGCTCGCTCCCGTTCAACCGCCCAAAGGCAACTCTCATCGAGTGGAAAACCATAGAATGCAAAACTCTGTAAGCCTTTTGATTTGAGATGTTCATAGGCTATTCTCACAATTTCTATATTATCGGTGGCGACATAGGGAATGTCGGGATAGTTTGACTTTTCTCCAAAGGAACCACCCACGCCCACAACAGGAAATTTGAGATTTTCTACTGCCTTTTTAATCTCACCCTCATTGCAATCCG
Source organism: Glaciecola sp. MF2-115 (assembly GCF_047250385.1). Classification (NCBI taxonomy): domain Bacteria; kingdom Pseudomonadati; phylum Pseudomonadota; class Gammaproteobacteria; order Alteromonadales; family Alteromonadaceae; genus Glaciecola; species Glaciecola sp. MF2-115. The sequence continues at coordinate 87,791 of NZ_JBLBVM010000045.1, read as the reverse complement.
CAATAATACCGTCACAGTGACAATGCTTAATTCTATCGATTGAGTTTGTGGGGTTTTCTTCAAGATAAACATCCCAATCTACCTTTGAAGATCGTAAATAGTCGCCAATCCCAACAATGACATCGCGGTTAAAGCCATTATTGGCATTAAAAAGAAGTGTGATACTGTATCGCGTAGAAAACATATCAACGTCCAGATTAGTTGACCCTTGGTGATTGCTTGCTAAATTCTTCTGTACAAACTTTAGCCTACTTAAAGCCAGTGTCAAAAAAATAGTATCCTTGCTATATTGGCTCCTATAATTTTATTTCACTGCATTTTTCCACAAGGTCCTATTCATGAGCGCTTCCGTCTTACTTGCAGGCTTTTCACTTGGGCTTTCACTCATCTTCGCCATCGGCGCTCAGAATGCGTTTATTTTGAAACAGGGATTAAAACAGGAACATGTTTTCGTGGTTTGTTTAATCTGTGCGTTGTCGGATGCAATTCTGATCACGGCGGGTATTGCAGGATTTGGCTATGTCGTTCAAAAATTTCCACTTCTAGAACAAGTCGCAAGATACGCTGGCGCTGCATTTTTATTCTTCTATGCAGCAATCAGTTTCAAATCAGCTATTACGACTGATCATGCCCTAAAAGCGCAGGGGAAAGACGTGGGCAGCCTACTCACCGCAGTGTTAACCTGCTTGGCATTTACCTGGCTAAACCCACATGTTTACTTAGATACATTCGTATTGCTCGGTTCAATTTCAACTCAGTACGAAGGGCAACAACTTGCATTCAACGTGGGCGCAGTGGCTGCCTCATTCGTGTTTTTCTTCTCTCTTGGTTATGGCGCGAAATTGCTAATCCCGATCTTCAAGAATCCCAGAGCGTGGAAGGTGCTAGAGTTCGTTATTGGATTTGTCATGCTAGGTTTAGGCCTCAGTTTGCTCTTTTGAAGAAGCAGTGTAATTACATTCAACAATTAGGTAGAAAATGATAGATTTGAGCCTGCAATGTAAAGGCCTTGGTAACGAAAAAGCCTCAGTAGTGGTCTATATGGCAAACAGGCCCAAGTTTGATTTCGCCCTTGAGCACAATGAGCGTCACGAAGTAGCTCACATATGCTCCGTTGTCGATGGCGAAATTTCTGCGGTAGGTAATGCATGTGGGAATGGCTGGCGAAAAGTATTCAATGTGTATGCAAAATTAATGTACGCCCTGCCGCAAGCGCATTTTCCCTTTGCTAAGGACTACACTACTTGGCAGCAATATCGCGATGGAGAATTATTGAGAGCGCATAGTAACACTGCTTTAATTTTTGAAGCGCAGGCGCTTGAAAAACATGATTACGCAAAAGCGATTATTATAATGGGTAAAACGTATGCCAAATCGCTGGCGTTGCCAAAAAGCCTTAAATGGGAGAATGAAGCTTTTGCCATCGACATGAAGCATAAACTTATTGTATGCCCTTACTTCGATTACAGGCAATTGTCTAATGTGAAGATTTCATATTTGCAAGAGTTGATAAGCCAAATTTAGTCGTGGGATGATAAATACATATTGTATCTTGCTCATTAACTAAACCATTATTTCCCATATACGATTATCTCTTGCTCGCAGGAACTCCTAATAAAAAAGCCCCTGCTGATACGCGGGGGCTCTCTGTCGTCTCTGTCGTCTATGTCACTACTAATTAATGTGACTATTTATGACGCTATACTTGATTTACGTATAAAGAACACACCAATGATACCGGCAAGAATCATTGGTAAACTGGCAGGAGCGGACACTACATTCACGCCTGATACAGAGTAAGAACGCAAAGTGCTTGGACCATTTTCCACCCAATCATATACGTAAAGCTTGCCATTGGCGTAAGTAAGGCCGGCATCCAATCCATCAACTCCAACCGCGAAAACATCCAGTAAAGCACCCGTGGTTAGGTCAAAACGTCGAATCGCTGCATTTGCATTGTAATCCAAAACCCACGCTTCATTGTTAACAGAGTCTATACCAAAATCAGCGATTCCAAATAAAGTATCTAACGTAACCGTTTGATCAATTGAATCAATAGTACTTAAATTAGAAATACGTATCGAAGATAAATTAGCCCATGAGTAGGTGGTTGAATATTCAGAGCGGTACATTTTTCCGTCTCTAACATCTATTGGATAGCCTCCATACGCGAGCACATCACTTGATATTTGAGTGCGAACACCTGTAATTTTATTCTTGGAATACAAGTCAGGACCGTTTGCGTTGCTTGTATAGTTACTATAATAATAGTTTGTAGAATCCGCAGCCACAGATGTTCCATGAGAAAAATCTATCGATGTAGAACCTGTAAAAACACCAAATATATCGGAACGATCTATGCGTCTCACGTTTTGCTGCATATAAAGTAATTCACCCGAAGCTGTGTCATACCCTAAACCTTGAGGGTGAAAATTGCCTCTCGGCGAACTAAAGTTCGGAGCCAATGTATAAGTGTTATCTAAATTTATTAAAGCCGCGTTTGCAGCGCCACTTAAAGATAATAATGCAACACTAGTCATTAGAATCGTTTTAATTTTAATTAGCTTTATCATTGTTTTCATACCTCGAGAACATTTATTTACTTTGAGCTTTTTATTATTTTTAGCTGGGCATCCTTCAAAAAGAATGAAGGTAAGAGTTAGGAATGAATTACTTCACTCTTAATGTTGAAAGCAATAACTGAGCCAAAAAAAATAGTTCATTTAAATCATATAGTTAAGAAAATTTCTTCTGTTTTTTTATTTTTCTGTAAAGAAAGTTGACACTACGAGCTTCTACTATGATTGCTGCTCACCATCCAACTCCTTCAATTTCCTCGTCAAAGTATTCCTCCCCCACCCAAGCTTTTTAGCTGCATCTTGTTTATGCCCGTGGGTATATTTTAACGCGCGTTCCAATAATATTTTCTCAAAAGTATGCATTGCGTCGCCCAGAATATTATCGCGTCCTTCTGCAAGTTGTGCATCAGCCCATTGGGCAAGTAGACTAGTCCAATCCTGGCTAGACGCTTCCACTTTCAAGCCCTCAGGAGCTGCCATTAATTCAGGCGGCAAATCTGCTGGATGGATCTCTTGCCCACTTGCCATAACAGTGAGCCAACGACAGGTATTTTCGAGTTGGCGGACATTACCAGGCCAGGCGATTTGAGAAATGACTTTCGCCGCCGCTGGGGTCAAGGTTTTAACTTCAACGCCTAACTCTTTGCCTGCTTTTGCAAGAAAATGATTCGCCAGAATAGGAATATCTTCGCGGCGTTCATTCAACGATGGGATATGAATTCTAATTACGTTCAAACGATGGTACAAATCTTCACGAAACTTACCTTCGGCAACCCGTTTTTCAAGGTTCTGGTGAGTCGCTGCAATAATGCGAACATCCACACTTACCGGGTTATGCCCACCAACGCGATAAAATTGCCCGTCGGCCAAGACCCTTAACAAGCGAGTTTGCACATCAATTGGCATATCACCAATTTCATCTAAAAATAAAGTACCGCCATTGGCTTGTTCGAAGCGGCCTTGGCGAGCAGCTTGTGCCCCGGTAAACGCTCCCTTTTCATGACCAAACAACTCTGATTCAACAAGGTCGGCAGGAATCGCTGCCATGTTTAGAGCAACAAAGGTATTTGATGATCGTGGACTATGCTTGTGTAAAGCATGTGCAACAAGCTCTTTGCCCGTGCCTGACTGTCCATTAATCAAAACACTAATCGAAGATCGAGACAAACGCCCTACCGCACGGAAAACTTCCTGCATCGCTGGTGCTTCACCAATAATTTCAGCACTAGGATTAACAAGTTGAACCTGCTTTAACTTACTTTGTTCGTTAGCATGTTCAATGGCGCGCTTGGTTAAGGTAACAGCCTCATCAATATCAAACGGTTTTGGTAGGTACTCAAATGCCCCTCCTTGATAGGCATTTACCGCGCTATCTAAATCGGAATGTGCAGTCATAATGATAACGGGCATTTCGGGATAATGCTGATGAATTTCTTGAAGTAGTGTCATGCCATCCATTTGCGGCATTCTCACATCAGAAATTATGATTTGCGGTGCTTGACCCGATTGGAGTTGTAGCAATAAATCCTCTGGGTTTTCAAAGCTAACACATGCAATATTTGCGGCCTGCAATGCTTTTTGCAAAACCCAACGAATAGAGCTGTCGTCATCGACAATCCATACTGGTTCGTTCATAACTATTCGCGCCTTTTCTTAATTGGTAAATACAGAGTAAATTCTGTATGCCCGGGGAAACTTTCAACATCAATTTTGCCATCGTGGTGATTCGTCAAATTTTGCGCTATGGATAAGCCCAAACCACTACCGTTAGGTTTACTTGTCACCATGGGATAGAACACCGTATCTTTTAACTCGGTTGGAATACCGGGCCCATTATCGGTAATACTGATGAGTGCACTTAGCGCATGGCGCTTGCCTTTTATAACGGTTTGACGTTCTATTCGCGTTCTAAATAGGATCCTCGCATTTTCGGTATTCGCAGTTTTGAGCGCTTGCATACTATTGCGAGCAATATTTAACAGAGCTTGTTGCAGCATATCAGGATCAATGTAGACATCCGGAATCGACACATCGTAATCACGATCTATTTGAATATCGTGCATCGTATCTGCAAACACAACGGAGCGGACCTTCTCGATCACTTCATGAATATTAGTCCAGCGCAGTTGAGGCAAGGAATTAGGTCCAAGCAGCCTATCAACCAACGAACGCAAGCGGTCAGATTGATCGACAATCATTTGCGTGAACTCTTTTTGTTCTGGGTTCGTTAATTCTTTTTCAAGCAGTTGCGCCGCGCCACGAATACCGCCCAATGGGTTCTTAATTTCATGAGCCAGACCTCGTACAAGTTCGCGTGCTGCTTTTTGTTGCGCGTGCTGAATGGTTTCTTGAGTGATCTTTTTCTGCTTATCTATTTGCTTAATTTCTAACAACATCATGCGCTCATTTTCAGCTTCGAAGCATGTGGCTGTAATGTCTGTTAGCACGCAACGACCGTCTTTAAAACAAAGTTGTACTTCAGTTTCATTGAAATCTTCGCGGTTGCTTAAGGCCTCTTCAAAGGTTGAACGCTCAATGCCATTTTCCAAAAAGAACTCGTAAAATTTACGATCATAAATTTGTTTTACACCAGTCTCCAACATGGCTAGAGCCGCATCGTTGACAAAGACAATGTCAAAATGTTCGGTAATGATGATCACAACTGTCTTCAACATATTTCTAAGTTGAAACGGCGATAAATTGATTGCAGCTAAACGGTCGTCCATAATGCCCTTTTCATTTGCACCAAATTTGTGCAATGCACCATATTAAGCGATTTATGCAAGCAATTAAATAACTAACGACAGATAGCCCCTCTAAGCATTAGTTGGACTATTTTTAAGCTCTATATGAGCTGTGCAACGATAATTTTAATTGCTGTTATTTTGAGGCTTAATTAGCGCTGAAGGTTTGTGCATAAAAAAGCGTCTTACTTCAGAAGATGCAATTACCTTGCCTGAAGTGCTGACGAAATTTATTTGGTAGGAATATTCTCCTCGGGGCAGATCTTTAATTAAGAAAGTACCGGAAGTTGAGCGAAGTTTCTTCTCATGCAAAGAGAGTTCGTAGTGGCCTGGAGCATTTGGTGTTACGGATGCACTAATGCTTACGGTCCCTGTATTGTTGCGGATAGTTTCTTCAACAGCAGGTGAGTTAACGGTTAGCGTATGCTCAACGGCCTGTTTTTTCTTGATGGTTATGAGTTGTTTGGTTCTGCTTGTGGGGTTTTGAACGACTGTTGTTGTATTAGATGCAAAGTCGACTTCAACCGAACCAGGTGTTGGCTGATCTGAATACGTTATCGTCCCGTCTTCGTTTACCGTTTTATAAATCTTGCCAGCGTTGACGGAAGCCGAAAGCGCTAAGCCCACGATGACTAGCAGCATAAAACGTGTCGATTTTGAGAACTTCACAATATTCATTTCAATAACCTAAGTTGCGAATTTACAGTGTAGCTGTTTTAAGTTAAAAAAAAAGCCTGTAAACACAGGCTTTAGTATAGTTTTTTATATTCAGTTAGCTTGAAGCCGATGTATAACTTAGTTATCGACTCCTGATACTGAATATTGAGCGTTTATACGCTGTAGTACATTTCGAACTCAACTGGATGAGTTGATGTGTTAAGTTTTTCACAATCCGCAGTTTTAAGAGCAATGTATGCATCGATCATATCGTCACTCATTACACCACCAGCTGTTAAGAATTCACGGTCTGCATCCAATGCTTCTAATGCGTCATCGAGAGATTTCGCTACTTGTGGAATTTGCGCCGCTTCTTCAGCAGGTAAGTCGTACAAGTCTTTGTCCATTGACTCACCTGGATGGATCTTGTTCTTAATTCCGTCAAGACCAGCCATTAACAAAGCAGTAAATGCTAGGTATGGGTTAGCAGTTGGGTCCGGGAATCGAACTTCGATACGACGTGCTCTTTCTGTAGTAACGTATGGAATACGAATTGAAGCTGAACGGTTACGAGCAGAATATGCCAACATAACTGGTGCTTCAAAATGTGGAACCAAACGCTTATAAGAGTTTGTAGAAGCATTGGCAAAAGCATTGATTGCTTTAGCATGCTTGATGATGCCGCCAATGTAGTAAAGCGCTTCTTCAGAAAGACCCGCATAGCTATCACCAGCAAACGTATTCTTACCACCTTTGCTGATAGACATGTGGCAGTGCATACCAGAACCGTTGTCGCCAACTATTGGCTTAGGCATAAAGGTAGCTGTTTGTCCGTAAGCGTCGGCAACGTTGTGCACAACATACTTATAGATTTGAATTTCGTCTGCTTTCTTAACCATCGTGTTAAATTTACAAGCGATCTCGTTTTGGCCAGCCGTTGCAACTTCGTGGTGATGAGCTTCAACAACTAAGCCCATTTCTTCCATTACTAAGCACATTGCAGCACGCGTGTCATGCGCTGAATCTACTGGCGCTACTGGGAAGTAACCGCCTTTAACACCTGGACGATGACCTTTGTTGCCGCCTTCGAATTCTGCACCAGAATTCCATGCAGCTTCTTCAGCATCTATTTTGAAGAAAGAACCCGACATATCTGTATGGTAGCGAACATCATCGAACAAGAAGAACTCTGGTTCTGGACCAAACAACACGGTGTCGCCGATGCCAGTTGATTTCAAATAATCTTCAGCACGCTTAGCAATGGAGCGAGGATCGCGATCATAGCCTTGCATCGTTGAAGGTTCGAGGATATCGCATGTAATGTTAATCTGCGATTCTTCGGCAAACGGGTCTAATACGGCAGTAGACGGGTCCGGCATAAGTACCATGTCAGACTCATTAATGCCTTTCCAGCCAGCAATTGATGAACCGTCGAACATTTTACCTTCTTCGAAGAAGTCTTCGTCTACTTGATGAGAAGGAATACTAACGTGCTGCTCTTTACCTTTTGTATCTGTGAAACGTAAATCGATAAATTTCGCTTCGCTTTCTTTAATTAGTTCTAATACCGACTCAATTGACATACTGTCCTCCGATTGAAAGTGTCCTTGTACAGGTTTTGGTCCATACAAATACTAAAAAGTGCTTTATTAAGCATTTGAAAATAGCTATGGAAAACTATAAGCGATATTCGTGCCAGATAGCAATGAAATAAATATACTTGAAAATACTGGCGTAGCGCGGCCCTGACTTAAAGTACGCCTCAACTCCCCGCTTATTTCTGCACCAACAAGATCCCATTGCGCACCAAAATAGTGCAAAACTCTAGTCTATTAAATAATCCAATTGTTTTTTTCTGTGCAACGTGGTTTTCGATATGTAGTCCGTGAAGTAAGTTATGCGATTCTGGGTCAACTAAGCGGTGAGCTTCGCGTTCAAGTTATATATAAATTTTCTAATTAATTTAGCTATTTTTAGCTTTTAGTGCAGTAAGAACAATAAGAAACAAAACAAATGACTAACTAAGCTTTAAAAAGCGCTAAGCTTGACTCATGAACACACATTAAGGAACGACATAATGAATTACCTGAAAATTGCTCTCTTCACTTTTGCTTTAAGCGTCGCCGGTTGTATTTCTTGGGTATTTGCTAAAAGCCCTTTTAGCGATATGCCTGAAGGAAATTATACTTTAGATTTGAGTCACGCTTCTGTGGTCTGGAGGGTGTCCCACTTTGGCCTTTCAAACTATGTCGGCCGCTTTACCGACTTTGAGGCTACAATTGATTATTCTCCTTCTGATATTTCAAAAAGCAAAATCAGTGCAAGCATCAACCCGATGTCGATTCAGACCGCTTACCCAAATCCAGAAAAAGAAGATTTTGATAACACGCTCGCCACTAGCGAGAGCTGGTTCAATGCGAAGCAGTTTGCCAGTATCAACTTTGTATCAACATCGGTAGAAATGACAGGTGACACAACTGCGAAAATGCTCGGAAACCTAACATTTCTGGGAGTAACAAAACCCGTCACTCTGGACGTCAAATTTAATGGCGCAATGCAACGACAGCCTTTAACCGGAAAGGCCACTTTGGGCTTTTCTGCCACGACTATTATTAAACGAACCGACTGGGGAATGACGATTTACGCACCCAATATCGGTGATGAAGTCTCTGTGATGATTGAAGGTGAGTTTACAAAAACCGATGAGTAGCATTTCTTTGGACTCCGACGCCTCATGGAATGGGTAAGTCAGCCTGTAAGAATGATATGGATACTAAGAAGTCGACTTGGAACCGCAACATTTACAGCATTTTTGTAAAATCATTGACCAATAATCAAGAGTTTATTAAGGTTTTGATTATTTTTGGGCGCAAAATGTAGAAGTTTGTCGCTAATTGTAGAATAAATCTGTACAATCCGCGCCCAACAATCCTAGGGGCTTTTTCCCTTCGTATACATTTTTGAGAGTAAAACATGCCTTCATCCATTGCAAATTTGCGCAATATCGCGATTATCGCTCACGTCGACCACGGTAAAACAACACTAGTTGACAAACTTCTTCAACAATCCGGCACTCTAGAGAGCCGTGGCGCAGCTGAAGAGCGCGTAATGGATTCAAACGACATTGAAAAAGAACGTGGTATTACTATCCTTGCTAAAAACACAGCAATTAACTGGAATGAATACCGCATCAACATCGTAGATACTCCAGGACACGCCGATTTCGGTGGTGAAGTAGAGCGTGTTATGTCAATGGCTGACTCTGTACTTCTATTAGTTGATGCACAAGAAGGCCCAATGCCACAAACGCGTTTCGTTACGCAAAAAGCATTCGCACAAGGCTTAAAGCCAATTGTTGTTATTAACAAAATCGATAAGCCAGGCGCTCGTCCAGATTGGGTTATTGATCAAGTTTTCGATTTGTTTGATAACTTAGGTGCTTCTGATGATCAACTAGATTTCCAAGTCGTTTATGCTTCAGCAATCAATGGCTGGGCAACAATGGATTATGACGTTCCTAGCGAAGACATGACTCCATTATTCCAAACTATCGTTGACCAAGTTTCTGCGCCAGATGCAGATCCAGATGGTCCATTGCAAATGCAAATTTCTCAACTAGATTACAACTCTTATGTAGGTGTAATCGGTGTTGGCCGAATCACTCGCGGTACTGTTAAATTGAACCAACAAGTGACTATCGTTAATGCAGCTGGTGAAAAGCGTAACGGCAAAGTAGGTAAAGTATTAGGTTACTTAGGCCTAGATCGTCACGACATCGATTCTGCACAAGCTGGTGACATTATTGCTGTAACGGGTCTTGGTGAACTGAAAATTTCAGACACTATTTGTGACGTAACGGCTGTTGAAGCGCTTCCTCCGCTTTCTGTTGACGAACCAACAGTAACCATGACTTTCCAAGTAAACACCTCACCATTTGCTGGTAAAGAAGGTAAATACGTAACTTCACGTAACATCCTTGAGCGTTTACAAAATGAATTAATTCACAACGTAGCATTACGTGTTGAAGAGATGAGTGACCCAGACAAATTCCGCGTTTCTGGTCGTGGTGAACTTCATTTGGGCATCCTAATTGAGAACATGCGTCGTGAAGGTTACGAATTAGCAGTATCTCGTCCTGAAGTTATCTTGAGAGAAGAAAACGGTCAGTTGATGGAACCATTCGAAACATTAACCATTGACGTTGAAGAACAACATCAAGGTTCGATGATTGAGCAACTTGGTTTGCGTAAAGCAGAAATGACTAACATGACCCCGGATGGTAAAGGCCGTACTCGTGTCGACTTCGTTATTCCAAGTCGTGGTTTGATTGGTTTCCAGACTGACTTTATGACGCTTACTTCAGGTTCTGGTCTTATTTATCATACATTCGATCACTACGGTCCACACAAAGGCGGTAATATCGGCTCACGTAAGAATGGTGTTTTGATTGCTAACGCAACAGGTAAAGCACTAACTAACGCATTATTTAACCTTCAAGAACGTGGCCGCATGTTCATTGGTCATGGTGTGGAAGTATACGAAGGAATGGTAATCGGTATTCATAGCCGTGAAAACGACCTAACTGTAAACGCACTTAAAGGTAAGCAGTTAACTAACGTTCGCGCATCGGGTACTGATGAAGCACAAACGCTAGTACCACCAATTGTTTACACACTTGAACAAGCATTAGAATTTATTGATGACGATGAATTGGTAGAAGTAACGCCAGTTAGCATTCGTATTCGTAAAAAGCTACTGACTGAAAACGAGCGTAAGCGCGCTGGTCGTCCAAAGAAAGATTAGACTTTAGTTGTAATTTTTATATAAAGAAACCCAGCAATCGCTGGGTTTTTTCATTTTTGTACTCTAAAATGCAGTCCATTCATAGAACTTCAGTTTTTTCGCTTACTCAAAGTATGATCTTTCGCTAGCCAGAAAGCGTAAAACTGTCTTTACATAACTCAAAGAGATTAATTGTTTATGCCGACTTCTAGCCGCCTGCTTCCCATTTTCGTTTTAGCACTATTTTTTATGGTTGCGAGCACAGCGCATGGGCAATCACGTGGTGAACGAGGTCAACGAAAAACAGAGGTATTGGCCGAACCCCTAGCCTTTCAAGCACAAGAAATAAATTTAGAAGCAGTCGGTACTGCTGAGGCAGTGAAGTCAGTCATTATTTTCCCAGCAGTCAGCGAGCGTGTCACCGCGGTTAATTTTAAGCCCGGTCAGCAAGTAGAGAAAGACCAAGCACTACTTACACTTTACAACGCTCGGGAATTAGTGGCTTTTGAGCGCAGCAAAATTCAATTGAAAGACGCTAGTCGAGAATATAAACGCATATTGGAGAGTCAAAAAAAAGGAGCCGCGGCAGAGAATCAGGTTGATGCGGCAAGCACACAGTTAGCGTTAGCCGAGGTTGCAGTAAAAGAAGCTGAAGTCGCGTTAAATGAAAGAATAGTAAAGGCTCCCTTCAGTGGAATTGTTGGTTTTACGGACGTACAAGTCGGTGATCGCATTAACCAACAAACAATTATCACAACGATAGATGATAGGGACTCACTCTATATCAACTTTTCAGCACCTGAGGTCGCAGTCGCTGTTCTCGGAAATGATCCCGAAGTGACTCTTACTCCATGGCAAAATCGCGACATAAATATCGATGCCAGTATCGCGCAAATCGATTCGCGAATTAATGAGCAGGACAGAACGATACGCGTTAGAGCTCTTTTAAACAACTCTGAAGACAAATACCGCCCAGGAATGAGCTTCAGAGTGAAGCTGACGGTGAAAGGCCAAGAATATGTTGCTATTCCGGAAGCCGCACTATTGTGGGGAGCTACAGGTGCATATGTATGGCAAATGGTTGATGGCGCTGCAAATCGAGTTGATGTGCAAATTCAACAACGTTTGCGTGGGACAATTTTAGTTAATGGTGACTTTAACCGCAGCGCTATGCTTGTGGTCGAAGGGGTTCAAAGTTTGCGCCAAGGGCAAGCACTTGAGGCCATTAATCAAAAAGAGTCAATCTCATGAGTAAAGGTAATGCTTCACAAATAAACGACTTACCCTCTCTTTCCATACGCCGTCCCGTGTTGGTGATGGTACTTAACTTGCTAATTATTTTGGCGGGCTTTGCAGCCGTTAACGATCTCGAAATCAGAGAGCTCCCTGACGTCGATCGCCCCATAGTAACGGTGTCTGCGAGCTATCCAGGCGGCTCACCAGAAACTGTCGATAGCGAGGTTACCAGTCGCTTAGAAGGTGCTGTGGCTAGGGTCAGTGGCGTAGACTCCATAAGAGCTTCAAGTGAAGAGGGCTCCTCACGCATTCGAGTTGAGTTTCGCCCTGGTACAAATTTAGAAGATGCTGCTAACGAACTGCGAGAATCTGTCAGCCGTGTTCAACGTCGTCTTCCTGCTGAAGTTGAAAGCTTATCTATCATTAAAGCCGACAACGATGCTCAAGCAGTTGTTAGCTTGGCCATTAGCAGTGATTCGCTCGACATGGAAACATTAACAGAGAGAGTTGAAGTTGACTTAGCTCCCCTGTTTTTAAGTATTCCCGGTGTTGCCGATGTTTCTTTGAATGGTGAACGTCAACGCGTTATGCGAGTATCGGTTGACCCCCTTCGATTAACCAGCTTTAACTTGTCTATGACAGACGTATCTTCAGCTTTAAGATTAGCTCCATTTGATGTACCTGCGGGAAGTGTAAAATCAGAAGACCAAGAGCTAATAGTAAGAGCGGATGCAACCTCAATCAGCACACAAGATATCGAACAGATTGTTGTTTCTGGTGATACTCGCATTGGTGATATTGCAAGCGTGTATTTTGGCCCCGCTGATGCCAGAAGCTTAGTAAGGTTGGATGGAAAGCCGGTTGTCGGTTTGGGTATTATTCGCCAAGCTCGTTCAAACACTATCGAAATATCTGATGAAGTATTAGCGATGGTGAAAAACCTCGACAAACGCTTTGACGACCTAAATATTGTTGTCACTTCAGATGACGCTGAGTTTATTCGTAGCTCAGTTGACGAAGTGATAGTGTCACTTTTCCTCACCATATTATTGGTCATTGCAACGCTCTGGCTATTCTTGGGTAATTTCAGAGCAACACTCGTTCCAGCACTCTCAATTCCAGTATCTCTTGTCGGCGCTTTGGTCATCATGTGGGCTCTCGGCTTCTCAATAAATATTTTAACACTACTTGCATTGGTACTTGGTACAGGATTAATAGTCGACGATGCCATAGTAGTTTCAGAAAACATTCAAAGGCGTCGTTCCCAAGGCTTGGGCTCAAGAGCTGCAGCGGTATTGGGAACTAGAGAAGTATTTTTTGCGGTAGTTGCGACCACGGCTGTACTTGCAGCTGTTTTCATTCCAATTGCATTTTTGCCTTCTACTGCCGGAAGGTTGTTTAGAGAATTTGGTGGCGTGCTAGCAGGCTCTGTTATTATTTCGTCTTTCGTTGCATTGAGCTTAGTGCCAGCCCTAACCGCTAAACTACCCATCAAAACAAAAAGCAGTGGGCTGTTTGAACGCACGCTTGGAGCGTTTGGTACTCGCATATTGAATGCTTATATGTTTGTTCTTCACAAAGCACTGAGGCTGTCATGGTTAACTGTTTTGTTGTCCGTTATCACCGCAGGTGGCGCAGCACTGTTATATGAGCAAATAGAAAATCAACTTCTCCCTTCAGAAGACAGAGGCACAATAAGAGTCTTCGCGCGTGGTCCGGATGGAGTTGGACTAAACTATATGAACAGACAAGCTGAAAAGATTGAAGAGCTATTACTCCCCTATGTTGAGGATGCCGATGTCGATTCAATCTACACGGTAGTGGGAAGATGGGATCCAAATATCTTGTTCATTACTGTGCCACTCACTCACTGGGATACACGGGTAAAATCTCAACAAGAAATCATAGATGAAATGCGCCCCAAATTAAGTGGCATTCCAGGTGCTCCCGCTCGAGCATTCGGCAGCAATAGTTTGAATTTGCGTGGGCAAGGTGGCGGATTGGAGTTTGCTTTAACGGGTGATACTTATGCTCGTATTTATGAGTCTGCTGTGGCGTTTAGTAAGTTAATCGAAGAGCGTCTGCCAGAACTTGGCCGCCCTGATATTGGTTATCAACCAACACAACCTCAGTTAAGAGTTAACATCGATCGCCGCAGGGCTGAAGAGTTAGGCGTTCCCTTTACTGATATATCAACGACTTTGCGCGCTGCGATTAATGGCGATGATGTCACCGATTTGAATATTGGCGACCAAGCTGTTCCTCTAATTTTGCAGTCGAGCAACCGAGCATCTACCAATCCATCTGATCTCACGAACCTTTACGTGAAATCCAGAAACGGTAATTTAGTGCCCTTATCCAGCCTTGCATATATAAGCGAAGAAGGTGTTGCCGCTGAGTTGGAACGTCATGCACAGCGCAGAGCTATTGAGATTGAGCTTGAACTTCCGGAAACAATGTCGATGGCCGATGCTGTTAACCAGTTGCGTGAAATTGCCAATGAAAACCTGCCGAGTGGTATTGGCCTTGTCTTCTTAGGCGAAGCTCTCACATTTGAAGAAACTTCGAATCAAGTCACAATGACCTATTTGTTTGCCTTCATTATTGTTCTGTTAGTACTAGCAGCACAATTCGAAAGTATCAATAGCGCAATAATTGTGATGCTGACCGTTCCATTTGGTATTGCAGCGGCAATTTACGCACTTTATCTCACGGGAACATCCATCAACATATATTCACAAATTGGTTTGGTGATGCTCATAGGCTTGATCGCAAAAAATTCTATCTTACTCGTAGAGTTTGCAGATCAATTACGCGACCAAGGACTTGCTGTAAACGACGCGATTGTAGAGGCAGCTTCGGTGCGTCTTCGCCCAATAATGATGACCCTAATGTCGACGATATTAGGCGGGCTACCACTCATCCTCTCCACCGGCGCAGGCGCTGAATCAAGAAATTCAATCGGTTGGGTTGTGTTTGGAGGCTTAGGTATCGCAGTAGTCTTCACTCTGTTCCTAACACCTGTGCTTTACAAATTAATCGCTAGGTTCTCGAAACCAAGAGCAGATGAAAGTAAACGCTTAGAATCTGAACTTGAAGCGGCTGAGTCTTAAGCCGCTTTACTTGCAAGCTAGTCGATATAAAACGTTGTGCCCCAAGCTCAAGGTTATGAAATATATCGACTAGTTCTTTGGTTATCATTGTTTGTGAATTAGACTCTTAGGCCACGCATTCGAAAACCAAAGGATCAGCAATGAGCTTCAGTGATAAACCAGACCGTACAGCATCAAAAGCCTATAAGTGGGAAAAATACAAAGGCACCGATATTTTACCAATGTGGATAGCTGATACTGAGTTTCGTTGCGCCGAGCCGATTTTAGAAGCCTTACACAAACGCATTGACGATGGCTTACTTGGTTACACTCTTCCTTCACATGATAAAGACGCGATTGAAGCAGTCGTTGCTTGGTGTGAAAAACAATACAAGTGGAAAATTGAGCCCGAATGGATCGTATGGACGCCTGGTGTGGTTCCCGCCTTCAATGTGGCAATTCAAGCTTATTGCGAAGCGGGTGACACTGTTATCGTGCAATCTCCCAATTACCCTCCACTGTTGGCAGCACCTAGCATCAATGGCTTAGACAGAGCCTGTGTGCCCACCATTGAAGTCGATGGTCGATGGACACTCGATTTCGATGCATTGGAAAAAGCCGCAGCAGATCCAAAAGCGACCTTGTTTATCTTATGTAACCCAATGAATCCGGTAGGTTCAGTACTCAGGCAAAGTGAGCTCGACAAGGTAGCCGAGATTTGTAGAAAACATAATGTGATGCTGTGTTCGGATGAAATTCACTGCGATCTAATACTCGATGCACTACAGCATTTACCCGCTAGCGCACACAAGGAATTAGCAGATCATTCGGTAACGCTTATGGCTGCAAGCAAAACGTTTAATGTGGCAGGCTTAGGCACATCTTTTGCCATCATACCAAACACAAAAGTACGCGCTGCATTTAACAAATCGGCAAGAGGAATTGTGCCATGGGTAACGGTTACAGGTTTAACCGCGACTAACGCAGCCTTCAGACACTGCGATGATTGGCATCAAGCAGAACTTGCGTATTTGCAAGAAAACCGCGACTACTTAGTAAAAGAAATTAATAAAATACCCGGCTTGAAAGCCATCTCTCCAGAAGCAACCTTTCTGCTATGGGTAGATGCTAGTGGGCTTAGTGTAAGTGATACTCAGAAATGGTGCGAAGAAAAAGGCATTGGCCCATCTCCAGGTCGAGACTTTGGAGAGAAGGATTTTTTCCGCCTTAACTTTGGTTGTTCACGAGATTACTTAATAGAGGCTGTGTCGAAGTTGTCGTCTTAAGTGTATTGACGTTAAAAGACTAACACGAAGATCCCAAGGTCTACTGCGTTTTTGCCCCCGTCACCGCCGCTTTCGCGGTGGTAACTTAACAGCGTTTATATATAGTTCGACGAACTATAAATTATATACTTTCATCACAAATTAACTTAAAAAGTCCTCAAGAAACCAAGCCGAAAACTCATGTCGGCCCACCAAACCACTTTTAGAATAAATACTTGAGGCTTGTTGACGGACAGTCATTTCTTTAGTTTCCCGAACTGTCGATATCTCTTTGAAACTAAGACCTTTCAATAATAGAATCGCAACCTGTTGCTCTCCAGTAGTTAAACCCCAATGCTCAAATTGCTCCTTGATCACTAAACTGTAGCGCTTGCGTTCTTCTTGGATCTTACCATTCAACAGGCTTATTTGTTTATTTGCATCAGCCAAATCCAGCGCTAAATATTTTAAGCTCTTGTTCTTTTTATGCATGTGAAAAATAAGTAATGCCGCACCTATCGCGGAAAGAACCACCAGCATACTTTCCTGTACGATATGCCAAAATGGAACCCCCAAACCAATATCAACGACTACATCCAAAGCATTGAGCACCATAATGGTGATCAAAATTAATGTTATTACTGCATTCCTCATTTAGACCTCTGCGTCATGAAACTAGTCCTTCTAGCGCCATCGTTATACATATGTTCGATGCCTTATAGTACATATGTTTAATAACTATTCGTCAACTTTAAAGCATAATACAACATTAAATAAATGTGGGTTGCGAGTGAGCTTGGGTATTAACGTTATGAGTTTGAAACAATTTGTTATTTTAGTTTTATTGCTAAGCATCTACTCGTTAGTTGGTGCACAAACTAGCATAACCTTACATGATAGCTTAACGGCTGCAATAGAGAAGCAGTCTAATGGTATCTCAAAAAAGAAACAAAAATTAGCATTCAACGCAGACAATTTGGATTGGTTAGATGGTAGCCCATCAGCTTCTTTAATGTACTTAGATAGTCAAGATAGCTTGGGAACTACTGAAACTGAAATCAGTCTAAATCTTCCCATAAAGTCTCCTTTCTTAAGAAAAGTTGAAAAGAGCTTAAGTAGCAATATAGAAGCACTTCGTGTCAATGCCCAAAAACAATATGCTCTTTATTTGTCAGGTCTAATTCGAAACATTCTATGGGATATTCGAGCCGAACAAGTTTCAGCCGCAATTGTCACTAAAAAACAAGAAATATTGTTAGCTTTGTCTGAACAGTACAGTGACTTGGCTGCGGTTCAAGCTATCCCTCGATATCTGTCATTGATCGTCCAAAAAGAATACAACGACCAAAAGATCCTACTTCTTCAACATCATCAAAACATCAACCGTTTGACAGCAAAGTATCAAAGGCTAACGGGCTTGAGAGAGTTGCCTAGTGACATTATTGAAAAGGCGCCGGAGCTAAATCTTTTGAATGTAAGCGCTCACCCGGATGTATTAGCATTAGATGCAGCATATCAAAGCACAGAGCAAAGCTTATTAAGTGGAAGTAAGAAAACAGCTGCTTGGAATGTTCAAGTTACCGGGAAGCGAGTTGAAACACCGAGCTATTCAGAAAATCAAATTGGGCTTGGTATCGAAGTCCCTTTAACCATCGGCAATAAATTATCGACTATTCAGCAAAGCCAATATTTAAACGCTACGACTGAATATAATATTGCTAGAAGCAAGCTGATTAACCAACTCGCTGACGCACAAGCGGCTTTGTTACAAGAGTTTGAGTTTCTGAAACAAAAACAAAACCTCCTAGATTCCGGCAAAAGCAATGTGCTCGATTTAGCCCGAGCAATGCAGGAATTAAGGGGAGCCAACGCTCCTGATCAAGAGTTTTATATTCGAACATTACTCAACACTGTTGATTCAGAAAAAGATATTGAATTGAACCTAATCCAAGTAAATCGTCAAATTGCCTTAATGAGACAAGCAGCAGGACTTACCTTATGAAAACGTTATCCCTATTTATTTTATCAACAGCATTTATTTGCATGTCAGCTTTTGCTAAAGACTTGAGTGTTGACGTAAAAAACTTAGGCGCACTATCTTTAAAAACAGACACAATCGAACCCGTTTCTTCATACTCTGGCAAGGATGCCATGGCTAAAGTCTTTGCTTTACCGGGCCAGTCTTATGTATTTAAATCACCAATCGATGTACAACAACTAGAGTACTTGAAGGGCTCTGGAGATCCTGTCGATAAGAATGAAGCTTTCGCTATTATTCAAGGCCCCGAAGTTCATCATTTTCACCGCCTTTATGAATTAAAGAAAACCCTGTACATGCAATCTAAGGCTTTATTTGATAACAATCGAAAGCTATACGAGCGCAAAGCTATTAGTGAACAAGTTTGGTTAGATATCAGTGTTCAATTTCATGAAACAAAAATGGAATATGACGAGCTTACACACTTCTTCGATTTAGTTCTCAGTGTCGACGACGAAAAAGAAGCACTGACTTTAGCTTCACCCGTGGCCGGAATTATTCAATACAATGCGACAAACATCGTAAATAGTGGAAACACGATAGCATTGTTCACACCTATGCAAGCAATTAGGTTGCAAATTAACTTACCCATTGATGTCACTCAGAAACCGTTATTTGTCAGAAGTGAATATTGTCAGCTTGAAATCGACTTCACTGAGAACGCAAACTCTCCTTTCTATCAAACAGCTTGGAGTAAACCTATAGCGAGTGTCTGTAACTTAGTTATTGGTCAAATGATCAGTGTAAGGCCAGAGTATCAAACCCAAGCCTACAAAATAAAACAATCCAGCGTGTTCAATTGGGAAGGGCTCAATTATGTTTTCGTAAAAAATGAGCAAAACTTTTCAGCAGTCAAGGTAATCCTAATGACATCTGATGATGACAGTTATGTGGTGAAATCAACTGAGTCATTAGCAGATAAAAAAGTATTGGTAACTTCAGTCAGTGCTGTACAAGGAATTCTGCTAGGTATGGGGTTATAATTAGATGCTTTCCAATGTAATTCGTTTTTCGCTTATTCAGCGTATATTTGTAATAATCGTTTCTTTGTTTTTATTCATTGCGGGCATTTCTGCTTGGTTTGCATTGCCTATAGATGCCTTTCCTGAAATATCACCAACGCAGGTGAAAGTAATACTTAAAGCGCCTGGCATGACGGCGGAAGAGATCGAAGCGCAGGTTACACTTCCCATTGAAACCGAGCTATTGGGGATACCCGATCAAGAGATACTGCGCTCCACTACGAAGTATGCGATCACTGATATAACCATTGACTTTAAAGAAGGTACTGACATCTATTGGGCTCGCCAGCAAGTCGCGGAACGCCTATCAAATGTTTTACCTTCACTGCCCGAAGGGTTAGAAGGTGGTGTAGCACCGATGAGTACTGCACTGAGTGAAATGTTCATGTTCTCTATTGAGAACCCTGGAATGACGCTAATTGAGCGTAGACAGTTATTAGAATGGGAAATACGTCCCCTACTAAGAAGCATAAATGGGGTCGCCGATGTTAATATTCTTGGCGGTTTCGCAAAAACTTTTCAAATTAGCCCTGATCCTGTAAAGCTAGCAAGTATTGGCATGTCATTTAGTCAGTTAAGCCAAACCATTCAAGATATCAACCAAAATGGCAGCATTGGTCGCTTAAATATTGGTAACGATACACTCATAGTTCGCACGGAAGGTCGCGTGCAAAGCTTATATGAATTAAAAAATATTGTTATCGCCAATAAAAATGACACAGCTATCCATCTACAAGATGTTGCGAATGTCACGATAGGACACTTAACTCGGTACGGCTCAGTAACTCGAAATGGTGTTGAAACTACCGAAGCGATTGTAATTGCGCTAAAGGGAGCCAATACTGCAGATGTTATAGAAAATGTCACCGCAAAACTGGCTTTAATCGAGAAGACGCTGCCTAAAGGCACTGAAATTAACGTCTTTTATAATCGTAAAAACTTAATTGATACCGCGATTGGTACAATTGAAGAAGCTTTGCTAATCGCCGTTGCTCTAGTAATACTGTTGCTTTCATTATTTCTTGGAAATATACGCGCAGCTGTTGTTGTATCTCTTGTATTGCCATTATCAGCCGTTTGTACTTTTTTATTGATGAATCACTTTAATATGTCCGCTAACTTAATGAGCTTAGGTGGACTAGTGATTGCTATTGGTATGCTAGTAGATGCTTCAGTTGTTGTCGTTGAAAATACGGTTAACAATCTCAAACAAAATACATCCCTTCCCAAGTTACATTTGATTTTTCGTGCTTGCAAGGAAGTTGCCGTGCCGGTTGTTTCAGGCACTATTATTGTAATTATTGTATTTTCCCCACTTTTAACTTTAACAGGACTTGAGGGCAAGCTATTCAAGCCCGTAGCAATCACTATCGTATTTGCTATGATTTCGTCTTTAATACTGTCGTTAACAGTGATACCCGCTTTAGCCTCACTATTATTAAAAGCAGATACCATTTCTGAACCACGCTTCGTAGTATGGCTCCAAGATAAATATGAGAACCTACTCAAAAAGACCATCCTAAAACCAACCGCCGTTATCATCGTTACGCTAGTAGTGTTGATAGGTAGTATCTTATTGTACGGGCTACTAGGTAAAACCTTTATGCCCGTTTTGGATGAAGGCGACATCATCGTACAACTGGAAAAGTCACCAAACATTTCCTTAACAGCATCGACTGAATTGGATATCCAAATTGAAAACGCCCTACTCGCTAAGATTCCAGAAATAAAGCAAATCGTAGCTCGTGTTGGTGCAGACGAAATCGGACTAGACCCAATGAGTTTGAACGAGACGGATGTTTTCATGGAGCTTGCACCTGTTGATACATGGCGTTTTGAGAGTAAACAAGAACTGATTGATGAAATAAGAGAAGTCCTCGATGGCTTTCCAGGTATCAACGTTGGATTCACTCAACCAATTCAAATGCGCGTATCTGAAATGCTTACGGGTAGCACTGGGGATGTGTCCATTAAAGTCTTCGGTAATGACATAAGGACATTAGCGAAATTAGCAGAGCGAATAAGTGAACGTACCCGCACATTGCAAGGAAGTGTTGATGTAAACGCGTCAGTAATTGAGGGCGGTGACTTCCTAAACATTAGCTTGAAGCCTGAGGTTGCTAGTGCTTACAACATGACAATTGCGGAATTATCCATGTTTGTTAAATCTCAAATTGAATCTAGTGAGCTATCAACTCTGATAGAAGGGAAGAAAAAAACACCGATAGTGTTCAGCCTTGCCGATGCAAACAAGCTAAAGCCCAAGACAATAAATGACCTAGAAAAGATGACCATTTTAATGCCCGATGCGAGTTTGATACCACTTGAAAGTATTGCTTCCATCTCATTTAAACAAGGACCAATACTTATTGAGCGAGAGAATAGCAATAGGTTTGCAGTTGTTACTACAAACGTGAAGGATAGAGACATTGTCGGCTTTGTTGACGAACTCAAGCTAGCTTTGAATCAGTCTCTCGATCTTCCCGTCGGTTATACTTTAAATTTTGGTGGTGAATTTGAAAATCAGCAACGTGCCGCTACCAATCTAATGCTAGTAGTACCCGTTGCTTTAGGCCTCATTCTTATAATTTTGTTCACAACATTTGGCACTCTTAGCAAAGCTGGCTTAATACTAGCTAACATTCCATTTGCAACTATGGGAGGTGTAATCGCCTTATTTATAAGTGGCGAATTCTTATCCGTCCCAGCATCGGTTGGCTTCATTGCTCTTCTTGGAGTTGCTGTATTAAACGGAGTCGTTATGGTGAGCTACTTTGAGCAATCTAGGTACGAGATTAGTAACTTAGTTGAACGTATTGTTCTGGGAGCAAAAAGACGACTACGTCCAGTTTTAATGACTGCCAGTACCGCCATGTTTGGACTATTTCCTCTAGCCTTTGCTACCGGGCCAGGCGCTGAAATTCAAAAGCCCCTCGCGATTGTAGTAATTGGAGGACTATTTACTTCAACCTTTACTACCTTGTTCTTAATTCCTGTATTTTACATTTGGTTGGAGAGCCGCCGTGACGCAAATTCAAAATAACCTGATATTGACTGCTATAGTGCCAGAAGGATTGAAAGATAAAGTTGTTGATACCTTAATGGATGAAAGCTGCATCAGTGGTTTTAGCCTAGTAAAAATTCAAGGATTCAGCAAAGCAAATAGTCATTACAACGTAAGTGAACAAGTAGAAGGGTATCGTGACTTTTATCGCTTTGAAATCATTCACAATGAAGTAAATTCTGAGCAACTTCGCCACTTGTTAAGCACAACAAATCCGGACAAAATCATCCGCTACTGGATTACACCTTTACTTGAAGTTGGTGTTTTGTAGATAAACGTCCCTAGATATACCAGAAGCCCCTCGAGTCAAAAGGAATTGAGAATGGGGCTTGCATAAGTTATCAGTCTTTACTTCGCTTCTAGCAATTTCCAATATACTCCGTTAATTAGTCGTTACAATTTTACACATTTGGTTTGTGTCACTCTGTTTATATTCAGCGTAAACTTGTTTGAAATGTAATGAAATTATAATGAATGGATTATCATGCCCCGCACTAAATTCTATAGTTTAGCCTTAATTGCTGTTGCCACAATCTCACTGTCTGCCTGTTCTGGTGGTGGGAAAGAACAAAAAGAAAAGTCCGAAGAAAGTGTTTATCAAGTGCCTGTTGAAGCCACTTTTCTTGAATTTGGCAAGATTTCGAATACCTACAAAACAACGGCGATCTTAGAAGCACGGGCCGAAAGCACGGTGACGAATAAGGTTACTGGCATGATTGAAAAGATTTTGGTCGAAGAAGGCATGTTTGTGAATAAGGGCGACGTGCTTGCCGAAATCGATTCAGAAAACTACCAACTTGAATTAGAGCGCACCACTATTGATTTAGAATCTGCTATCTCTGAGTTTAATAGAAGTAAACCGGTTCAAGGCAATCAGTTGGTGTCGATTAAAGACTTTGAAAAACTTGAGTTTTTGGTAAAAACCCGACGCAACCAACAAAAAGTTGCTCAAATTCAAGTACGCGATTCCAAGGTTCGAGCACCTATTTCGGGAGTTGTGGCCGAGCGCATGGTTAAAGAAGGTAATATGACGGCTAATCCGGGCGGCGAGATGTTTTCAATTGTTGCCCTCGATACGCTGCAAGGCGTGGTGTATTTGCCTGAATCTGAAATTAATAACGTAAGTATAGGTCAAGAAGCTGAGTTAGAGTTTCCATCTACTTCGCAAGCAATTCCCGCAACAGTCGCTTTGATTTCTCCCATCATCGATACCACCTCAGGTACTTTTAAGGTAACTCTGAATGTTAATAACGAAGCTTATCGTCTGAAGCCAGGTATGTTTGCAAAAGTGTCACTCACCTTAGATGAACGTGAAAACGCGCAATTGGTGCCATTAAAAGCGCTCTTGGTAACCGATACTGAAACAAGTCTGTTTATTGTCGAAAACAACAAAGCGAAAAAAGTCATTGTGGAAACCGGATTTGAAGAAGACGGTATGGTTGAAGTGTTAACACCTTTAGATGCAAAAGCCCCAATTATTACTGTTGGGCAACTAGGCTTAAAAGTAGACTCCGAGGTCAAGATAATTGGCCAAGAAGAAAGTACGGTTGAGGTAACAACTAGTCTCGAAAAAAGTAGCACGGAGCAAAGTAGCACCGGTCAAAGCCCAGTGAATAAGAACAATGTAGATAGCAGCGATGCAGGCGCTGATAGTTCTGTTGCTGCGGCAAACTAGTTTATGAGTATTATAAAGACGGTAGTCAGACGGCCAGTTACTGTGGCCATGTTCACGCTTGCCGTGATGTTATTTGGAATGGTGGGATTCTCTCGGCTATCGGTGTCCTTGCTGCCTGATTTATCTTATCCGACTTTAACCGTAAGAACCGAAAACCCCGGTGCTGCACCCGCTGAAATAGAACAACTGATCAGTAAACCCATTGAAGAATCAGTAGGTGTTGTTAAAGGCATTCGCAAAGTACATTCAATATCAAAAGCAGGTCAGTCTGATGTGGTTATTGAGTTTGAGTGGGGCACGGCAATGGATTTCGCCACTCAAAATGTGCGCGAAAAGCTTGACATAATTGCGCTGCCGTTAGATGTGCAAAGGCCTGTTATCTTGCGCTTCAACCCTTCCCTAGATCCTATTGTTCGTTTAGGTTTGTCGACCGACAACACTAATCCACGGGCACTAAAACAAGTACGCACCTTTGCCGAGCAAGAAATTAAACGGCAAATTGAAACCATATCTGGCGTTGCTGCGGCGCAGTTAGGCGGTGGTTTACAACAAGAAATTCAAGTGGTGTTTGACCAAGAAAAAGCGGCGCAAAGAGCCATAACGGCCCAAAACATCGTGTCCAGAATTCAAAGCGAAAATATCAATATGTCTGCCGGTCGAGTCTACGATGGGCAACAAGAATACTTAGTGCGTACCGTTAACCAGTTTGTGTCTTTAGAGCAGCTTAGCAACATGATTGTTAAGCAGGAAGAAGGCCGAACGATTTATCTAAAAGACATTGCACGCGTAATTGACGGTGAAAAAGAGCGCACAGACATCACTCGAGTGAATAACAACGAGGCCATAGAACTCGCCATTTATAAAGAAGGCGATGCAAACACTGTTACGGTAGCTAAAGCAGTCAACGCTAAGCTCACTGACTTAAAGAAAACACTACCTGAGGGCTTATCTTTTACCATCATTTACGATCAATCTGAGTTTATTGTTAATGCGGTAGATGAAGTCAAAAGCGCGGCGATCATGGGCGGCGTGTTAGCTATGCTGATCCTATATCTCTTTTTAGGCAACTTCTTTAATACCGTCATTATTTCCTTAGCCATACCGGTTTCCATTATTGCGACCTTTAACTTGATGTTCGCCAATGATATTAGCCTCAATATTATGTCACTGGGCGGTATTGCCTTGGCAGTAGGCTTGTTGGTAGATAATGCGATTGTGGTGCTTGAAAATATAGCCCGCTATCGCGAAAAAGGTTTAGGCATCGTTGAGGCTGCCGTACGTGGAACGGAAGAAGTTTCTGGAGCAGTAACTGCTTCAACCCTAACAACTCTCGCTGTGTTTTTTCCATTGGCCTTTGTAACAGGATTTGCTGGTCAACTATTTAGTGACCAAGCCATTACCGTGACCTTTGCCTTATTGGCTTCACTAGTGGTTGCACTTACTCTAATTCCCATGCTGGCTTCACGTGAATTTAATCAGCCAGAAGAATCTGAAATTGACGCTGCTGACGAGCCAACAAATACGCAAAAACCTGTTGGCAAATTTAAAAAGATACTCAAGGTTTTCGGCAAAATCCTCATATTTCCTTTCGCCTTGCTGTTTAACTATTTACCAATGTTGATTAGCAAGCTATTTATGCTGATTGTGAATGTTTTTGTTAAATTGGGCGCCTTGATTTTCACGCCTGCACATCGTCTCTTTAGCGGTTTCTTTGAAAAAGTCGCATCGGCTTATTCGGTCCTCTTGCAAAAGAGTTTGCAACTGCGTTTTGTGGTTATAGGCGCAAGCATAATCTTCGCAGTTGTTGTAATGAGTTTACTACCTAGAATCCCAGTAGAGCTAGTGCCAGAGGTCGAAAAATCGGAATTCACAATAGAGCTAAGCTTGGCACAAGGCACACCCATTGCGGTAACTGATGCTAGACTCACCGAACTTGCAGCCGTACTAGCGAATGACGACCGTGTTAAGCATTCATATTCTCTAGCTGGCAGCGGTAGCTTAATGATGAGTTCAGCAAGTAAAGGCGGCGAAAACTGGGGACAACTTCTAGTCACCATGCACAAGAGTCAGGACGTAGAAGCTATAAAGGACTTAGTCCGGAAAAAAGTTACTCAAATGGCTGATGTCAGCGCTGAAATTGTGCAAACGGATATGTTCACTACCGAGCGGCCTTTACAAGTTGTGTTGTCGGGTTTCGACCTGGTGGAATTGAAAGAATATAGCGACCGCTTGCTTCAAAAAATGGCTGCCGATGAGCAGTTTATTGACTTAAATAACAGCCTACGTGCTGGACAACCAGAGCTTGAAATTATTTTTGATAACCAGCGTCTAGCGAGTTTAGATCTGCGCGGTTCAGACATTGCGAATCAGCTTGTGACCAAAATTGCAGGCTCTGTGGCGAGTAAATACAATCTACAAGACCGTCAAGTCGATATTTTAGTGCGCGCTGAAGAAGGCGCTCGAAATTCCGCACAAGCAATACGTCAACTGACCGTTAATTCGGCGCAAACAAAGTCTCTGCCCTTATCTGCAGTGGCAAGTATTAATGAAAGTGTCGGGCCAAATGAAATAAATCGAATTGATCAAAGTCGCGTAGCGATTGTGTCTGCGTCCTTAGCTTATGGTGATTTGGCACAAGCTGCGCAAAAAGCACAAGACTTGGTGGATGAGCTGTATTTGCCCTTTAATATGAAAGCCACCATTGCTGGTCAGAATAAAGAAATGAACAGCTCCTTTTCATCCTTGATGATGGCCTTGGCTCTAGCCGTGTTTTTAGTTTACTTGGTGATGGCATCGCAGTTTGAGTCTTTGCTTAACCCGTTTATTATCTTATTTTCGATACCGCTTGCGGTCTTGGGCTCTGTATTGGGCTTGTACCTAACGGGCACAAATATTAGCGTGATCGTCTTGATCGGCGTGATCATGTTAACGGGGATCGTGGTTAATAACGCCATTGTATTGGTCGACCGCATTAATCAACTTCGTCACTCTGGGTGGCAAAAAACCGAAGCAATTCTTGAAGCAAGTAGCTCGCGTTTTCGCCCCATTATTATGACCTCACTTACTACTATTTTGGGATTAACACCTCTCGCCTTCAGCGCGGGTGAAGGCGCCGAACTGAGAGCACCATTAGCTATCACTGTCATGAGTGGTTTGCTGATTGCCACCTTACTCACTTTAATAGTAATTCCGGTCTTATATAGTATGTTTGACAGAAAACGTTATGCGGCTGAAGGTGCTAAAGCAGATAATTTTGATGTTAATGCCATAAAAGGTGACGGAAATACCAGCGCAAACTTAAGTGAGACGCCGCTGTGAGTGGCACAACTGAAGACAATAAAGCGAACGTTGATGACGAAAGTCAGGGTCCGAACACAAGTCGTATCAGCCAAAAGCTAAGCGATCTTCCAATGACAGTTTGGTTAAGCGTGCTTGCGATTAAACGACCAGTAACCACAGGTATGATAATTATATCGTTGTTTGTAACTGGCCTTATTTCTAGCAAACTCCTGCCTCAAGAGAGTTTGCCAGCGCTTAATATTCCCGTGGCCTTTATCAATGTCCCCTATAATGGTGCCACTCCTGAGGAAGTCGAACGCTTAATTACACGTCCCATAGAAGAAGCGGTTGCCACATTAGGCGGTATTACCGAACTGCGCTCTCGAAGTCGCGCTAATGGCGCCTCAATTCAAGTTGTAATGGAGCTAGGTGCAGATTTAGATTCCCGCATAATGGCTGTGCGTGAAAAGGTGGATATGGTACGCAACCTCTTGCCTGATGATGTGCAACGTGTGTATGTGCAAAAATTTTCTACCCAAGATCTGCCTGTTCTCAGCTTAGTTCTGTCGGGTGATAAAAACCTGTCGGGTGCTTACGATTTTCTCAACCGCGCGCTTAAGCAACCTTTAGAGCGCATTGAGGGGGTTGGTCAAGTCGAAATGCGCGGTGTCATTCAACCTTACATTGAAATTCAGCTCGACAGTACACAATTGGCTATGAATAGAGTTGACCAAGCCCAGTTAGTGCGCGACTTACAAGTTAGTAACTTCTTGGTGCGTTCAGGCTCTATCTTAAGTGGTGGCCGGAAATTTAGAGTAACGCCAAGTGGCGAGTATCAAAGTTTGGATGATATTCGTGACTTTCAGGTGAAAGCCGGTGTGAAACTTAGCGACGTAGCCTCTGTGGGTTTGGTTACACCGCCACGAAACAGCGAAATTCGTACCGACCGTAAAAAGTCCGTCGGCGTTGAGATATTTAAAGAATCAGATGCCAACGTGATTGAGGTAACTGATAACATAGTTGCACTTGTTGAAACCTTGCGTGATGAAGATGATTTTGCCGATATTATTATTGCTATTGAGGGTAATTCCGGTCAAGAGATCCAGGATTCATTAGGAGACTTACTTCAAGCCGGTTCCCTTGGCATTGTGCTGTCCTTTGTCGTGCTTTTTATTTTCTTACGTAATATCCATATCACCTTAGTCGTGGTTGCTTCGGTACCCATTTCCTTAAGCTTTGCATTGGCCGGTATGTATTTTATGGGGTTTAGCCTAAATATGCTTACCTTAGCTGGGTTGTTTATTGCGGTCGGCTTACTCATCGATAACTCGGTGGTCATTTGCGAAAGTATACTCCAACAAAAAGACAGCTCTTTGAATGCCGTCGAAAAAGTCCTCAAGGGTGTTGATAACGTTAGTATCGCTATTATAAGCGGCACACTAACTACAACAATCGTGTTCATGCCTTTATTAATGGGCGAGAAAAACTTTATTACGATATTGGTTGAACAAATTGCTGTGGCTATCTGCCTACCATTGTTTGCCTCTCTACTGATTTCCAAGACAGTCATTCCGCTAATGCTCAGCCGAATAGACCCAGCGGCAATGTCAAGAGTGGTCACACAAGGGCGTTTAGATGCCTGGTACCGACCAAGCCTGAGAAAAGTCCTCAGCCGCCCAAAAACCACAGGTGTAATGATTCTCTTATTAATTATAAGTGGCGTTTTCACCCAAAGCCAAGTGTCACTTAATGGCGAAAAGGGACAAGGCGAAAGCGAAATTATAATTGTGTATCACATTCAAGGTCAGCAAAAGCTTGCTGATGTGAGTGCCCTTGTTGACCAGATGGAAGCATATTTATACGAGAATCAAGAAGCACTTGAGTTTGAACAAGTGAATAGCCGTATCTTTCCCGGCTTTGCTATGTCGAGAGTTAAACTTAACGAAGGCTTTAGCAGAGAATATAAGGATCTGAAATCACAAATTAAAGAAGGCTTCCCTGCAACAGCTATTGCGAAACCGTCTTTTGAATGGTCAGAACAGAAACAAAAATTAGTAAAAATAAGCTTAACTGGTAATTCCACTCAGCGCCTGACTGAATTAAGCGAATCAGTGATTTTGCAACTGAGCAATGTTGAAGGCTTTTCACAAGTAGGCGTAGACGAAAGCAACCAAGATATGGAGCTTTTGCTGCGCATAGACCGAGATAAAGTTTCCAGACTCGGTCTGAATACCCAAGATATTGCCATGCGCATTTCAAATGCACTGCGCGGCAGCAATTTAAGGTCGTTTCGTGATGCCACGTTGGGCGAAATTAATATCCGCCTTGTTTATCACCCTGAACAAGCCATTCCGATGGAACGTATAAAAGGTCTACCGATATACGAAGGCAATGGCCGTATAATTACCCTTCAGCAGTTGGTGAGTTTTGAAACCCAGCCCATTATGCAGCAAATTCAACGCTCCCAACGTCGCACAAGTTTAGAAATTTCCATCAATTTAGAAGATATTAGCCGCGCCGAAGCGATCGAAAAAATTAAGCAGGTAATGGATAACATTCAATTACCTAGTGGATATGGTTGGCAATATGGCCGACAGTTCGTGCAAGACCAAGAAGCGCAAAGAGACATGCTGATTAATATGCTCCTTGCCCTTGCTCTGATATTTATTGTCATGGCAGCCTTGTTTGAATCATTGCTCATGCCCATCGCTATTTTATCCTCAATCGGCCTCGCTTTTATTGGCGTATATTGGACCTTTGCGCTGCTAGGACTTGGCTTAGGCGATACTGGTCGCATTGGCATGCTAATACTAATGGGTATTGTGGTTAACAACGGCATTGTACTAATTGACCAAATAAATAAACTAAAATCTGACTCAGTTAGTATAATTAACCCTATTGTAGAGGCATGCGTTAGTCGCATACGCCCTATTTTTATGACCGTTGCGACCACTGTAATAGGCATGGTACCGCTTACCTTTGCCACAAGCGAAAGTGAAACTTATTCAATGGCCGTCGCGATTATTGGTGGATTGTTATTTTCGACATTCACCAGTTTGTTTTTAGTGCCATTTTGCTACTTGATGCTAGTTAAACTTGGTGAGCGCTCTAGTAGACGTTTTGCAAAAGCAAAAGCGTTTGCGAATCGCATTATCCCAACCTAACTCTTTAGCCGTTTTTGCTCCCGCAATCTATTTATTAGAGCTAAGCATATAAGAAAACAATAAGTACTAATTTAACTCACATTTGAAATTTAAGGTAAAGACAAGGACTTCCGCAATGTATAAAAAATTTTTAGATGTATTGATATTAATCGTATTCATGTCGCTTTCAGGAAGCTTAATCGCTCAGCAAGTGAATACTCAAGAATACGCCAAATTTGCTGAGTTTACTGAAAACTCCACGCTTGAAATGGATTTTAGTATTGTGGACCAATTATTACATGCTGGTGTAATGAATATGGGCCCGTCAACGCGAGCTTACGCCAAGGACCTGATGCCTCCAACTGGCACGCGCTTTACACAAACCATTGATCGTCCAACTGAAAATGAAGCGAATCGTTTCTTCTACGAAAACCTCAGGCATGAGCAAGAAAAAATCCTCAAATTGCGAAAAGAATTGGAAGCAATACCTAGCCTTACTCCACTAAATCAATATACCAAAGAAGCGCAATTAGCTTACTGGTTGAATTTGTATAACGTCACGCTAATTAATGAATTAGCCATTATTTATCCGCTGAATAATCTAAAGCCGGTCTTAAAGGGTGATGACTCGCTTCTCGATAAAAAAAGCCTTTTGGTAGACAATGTGCAGCTAAGCCTCAATGATATTCATTATCGTGTGCTTCCAATGCTTTATCCCGACGATACATTGTACATTTATGGTTTACATCAAGGCATAAAAGGTAGTCCGAATATTCGTACTAAAGCATTTACTGCACGGGACGTTAATCAGAAGCTGAAGGAAAATGCGCAAGAATTTGTGAATTCCAACAGAGGTACACAGTTTAATGGTGGTGAAGGTATTGTAAGAGTATCGAGCTTTTACGAAAGAAACGCTCAACTTTTTCCGGATTTTAATGAAAGTCTAAAGTCGCATCTCCTGCAGTTTGCAAATATTACCATTCGTGGAAAAATTAAAGACGCAGAGGGCTTTGAGGCAAACATCAATAACTGGCGTATTAATGATTTTTACGGGAGCATAAGCCGAAGAGATATAGGACTTTACGTAAACTCTGGAAACGGTGGGCGATTTGCTGGCGGTAACAAGCTCTCACCAGCTCAACAGGCACAGCTTTCGTCTTTGATGAGAATTAGAGCAGTGAACTTCGGTGGTGGCTCTGTAACCGTAACAGATCTTGATTCGAGCACTCAATCTAAATCCCAAGAAGAAAAAAACGAAAGTGATAATAACTAAGTCGTTAAGGCTTAGTTAAAAATAACCTTAAAGAGCGAAATGAGTTTAAGTCAGTTTTCACGGTAATATTGGGAGGGCTTTTTCTTACTAGCGGACGTTTAGCAGCTCTTTAAACGTCCAGCTTGAATAGCTTTGTGTATACTCTTTTCTTTTTCAACGCTTAGGGCCAAGGCATTCCCAGCGACTTATTGCGCTTAAGGAATACCTACGCTTTAGGTATAACTACACCTTAGGTATAACTACACTGTCGGCTAGAATTTCGTATACAACACCTTCTTTAATTGCAGCCGAATTACCTTGCATGTCCTTATTGAAGTGTTCAACCTGCTCTGCTGTCATTTGTTTTTCGACTAGCACACCAGCTAACGTCACGGTTTTACCCGCGCTGTCTGTTGGTACAAAAAAGCTATAGTTTTTAAACCCGACACGCATTACGTCATCACCTTGTTGGGCGATAAAAAAGCAGCCTTTTTTCTGACAAACTTTGGCAACTTTTGTTTCGACTTGGAATCCTTTACCAATATAGTTAGCTGAATTTGAAGTTAAGTCATTCAATGTGACTTTCGGAAGAGATTCGTCAAGCAAAGAACCGAATATTTCAGAATATGCGTTTGTTGCAACAGGTTCAGAAAGTCGAAGCACCTCTTTGTCCTTATGCTCTGCGCCCATGTCTAAATTTGCAGCCGAAACGCTCATGGCCGAGAATATCGTACCAAGTATTATTAGTTTAATTTTGTTCATCGTTTTTTTACCTTTCCTAAATGGAAGTAAATTTATTTATTGTCTTTATTAGGCATTAATTCAACAGTCACGCCTGCGTGGGTCGCTAACCTTTCGATTAACGGCTCGTTTAGGGCTGAAGCCGGCGTCCAGAAGCCCCCTGGTAAATCAGGTACATCCTTTGATAAACACAATACGGCTTGCGCTAACATCTTGCCAGTAGATCCGTAACCCGGATCACGATCACCAACAACCTTTACGACGCGCTGCTCACCGTTCTCAAGCTTGGCATAAAAGCGCATATCGAACATACCATTCAATTGCTGCTCTTCACTTGGGCCTTCACCTGGCTTAGGAAGCACGTACTTAGCAAGCAAGGAACGTAGAGGAGAAATACTAGCGGCTAGCATAAACGCTCCTAAACTCAGCGTCGTAGTCCAAGCCTGAAAGCGTCCTTTAGCAGACATTGCTTCATCATAAAGAAAGTCTTCACCATATTGATTGCCTAGCAGAGCATTAGAACGGTGAACTATTCGCTCATTAATTGAAGCCATAACGAAAGGCATGGTCCAGATACCAAGTGAAGCATCAAACTCTGCGCCTTTATGATTCTTTTGACGCTGTTTAAAAGGGTGGCCAATAGGGCAAAGGACATACGGATTAACAAGGACTCGGCGCAATGCAGGATTTTCTTTGGTTTCTTTAAACACATTCAACATACTTGCAATAGTGCCGCCAGAAGCCGCTCCTTTGAGCCTCCTAACACGCATCTTGATATGCTTAGCTGGTTTAGCGCTTTCCTCAATACATACTTGCTGGAGCTTATAGACTCCCAAGTCAGAAGGGATCGAATCGAAGCCAGTGCAGTGAACGATACGGGCACCTGATTTTTTAGCCTCAGCCTCGTACTTATCTAACATTTGCTTAATCCATTGCGGCTCGCCCGTTAAATCACAATAGTCGGTTCCTGACTGAGCACAAACTTTAACAACGGTTTCACCATACAATGCATAAGGTCCAACCGTGCTAACAATGGCATTCGTTTCAACACATAATGCCTTTAATGCAATTTCATCGTCCGCTTCGGCTACAAAATGAGGAATATCCGTTAAATTTAAGCGCGCTTTCAACGCCTGTAATTTACTCTCACTTCTGCCCGCCATCGCCCAAGTAAACTTTTCACCAGCATAGCCTGCTAAATACTCAGCCATAATTTGGCCGACAAAAGAAGTCGCCCCATAAAGAATAAAGTCGAACTTATTGTCATCACTGCTCATTATTGCCGCCTATTGCTTGTTAGTATGCTTGTCACTTCATTGCTTCAAATGTGGGTTTACATTGAAAAAACGCCAATAGCAAAATACTGATTGGCGCTTTACTTTACCTATAGCTTAATGCTTAGTAATACCTAAATTCTATTGCCATCGATATCCAATAAAATAGGCTCGCCATAGCCAAGTTGACTCATGCGCTTAAGTTGAGACTCCGCATCTCCAACAACTAAGTAAATCATTTCTTGCTCATCAAGAAAGTTCTCGATGGCACTCTGTACGTCAATTAATTCGGCGTTAATCACAAAGTTTTGTTCCTGCTCGATATAGTTCTTAGCTTTGTCGAAACGGCTGATTGTTTCTAACATACCTAGCAAACTATTCAGAGTTTCAAAACGTCGCGAGTTACTCTTAATCGTCATATTTTTCGCAACCGCAAGATCTTCCTCTGTATAAGTTTCTTTGTATTCACCCACTAACTTTTTAAATATTTGCAAAGACTCTAATGTGACATTAGTACGTACTTGAGATGAGGCTACGAACGGGCTTTGATATGAACTATCTAGCAGATATGAATATGCACCATACGTGTAACCTTTTTCAATTCTTAGCGTTTGTGCTAAGCGCGCGCTAATACCGCCACCTAATCGCATATTCGCAAACTCGATAGGGTAAAAATTATTATTGTCACCCGGCACGACCGCTTTGCCCATATATATGACACTTTGCTTAGCCTTGGGTAAGTCAATAAAGAAAAGCTTTGGTTTGCTCACATTTTCAATTTCTGCTTGCTGCGGTATAGCGACCTCGCCTCCTTGCCAGTCAGCAAGCTGAACTAATGCTTTTTCGACCTGTTCACGCTTAATGTCACCCACAATATGGAAGGTCGCATTTTTCGGAGTGAAGTTTGAGGTGTAGTAGGCTTTCAAGTCGTCGAGCTCAATATTTTCAACTGTCTTTAATGTACCGCCTGTCGGCATTCCAGCTAAATGCTCTGCTCCATATAGCTGTTTGAAGAATGCTTGAGCTGCAATACTATTGGCATTACCTTTAGATTGCTTAATTGAAGTCAAACGTCGAGATTTAATGCGTTCAAACTCATTTAGATCCCATCGCGGTTTTAAGAGCATTTCATTCAGCAAGGCAATGCTAGCTTCAAAGTTTTTCACCAACACGTTTCCACGCACAACGATGTTTTCTTTGCCACTTGAAATACTTAATCTCGCTCCTAATAAACCAATGGCTTCTTCCAACTCCTGAGGTGTTTTAAGTTGCGTCCCTTCATTCATCAATTGAGCCATCAAATATGCTGTACCAAGCTTATCTTTAGGATCTAAACTCTGACCACCAGCTATTGTAATACTAAAATTGACCACCGGAAGCTCTACTTGCTCAATCCCTAGAATTCTCATTTGATTAGTAGATGCACTCTCCCAAACCTCAGGGATGCTAAGAGCGGGTAGCTCTGTCAGAGGTGGTTCACTGCGATCATGTTTTGTCGGTGTTTTTTGATAAACAATTTCGTCATTCTCTTCAAACTTTTGTTCGGCGCCTTGTGAAATGACTTCTTCAACAACATTCGCTTTCGTTGAGTTACTCACAATGAGTTCAGGCGCGTCTTTTGGAACAAAGCTTGTAATAATGGCGGGTTTATTTTCAATATACTTTTTGAAAACACGCATAACGTCTTCACGACTCACAGCTGTAATGTTCGCAATATCTTGTTTTATAAAATCAGGGGAACCGGCGTATTCATTATAAATACCTAGTTGAAGCGCTTTGTTAAGAATACTTTCTATCGAGTAGTAAAATGAAGTTTCTGCTTCAGCTTTTATTTTTGTCAGTTGTTGGTCTGTAAAACCATTGAGAGCAAAGTCACTCAATGACTCGTTTATTGCTGCATGCACTTCATCTAGCTTAACGCCCTGATTCGCTCTTACTCGAATGGTAAAGGTTCCTGCAATTTCTTCAGCACGATGAAACGACGAAACACTCGGTGCAATTTTCTTTGCTTCAACAATTGTTTTGTACAAGGCCGCGTTCTTTCCGCTCGATAACAAAGTACCCAAAGCGTCTAAGGCATAAGCGTCTTTGTGATATTGCTCAACGGTAGGGAAGGTTAATCGAATTTCAGGCAATTTTGCAAAGTTATCAAGATGGTAAAGTTTAACATCCTTCTCAAGGCTTACTGGTTGAGGAAGAATAGGCTCTACTTCGGGTCCTGCTTTGATTTCACCAAACCACTTTTCTACTTTTGCTTTCGTTTCGGCAATATCAATATCGCCGGCAATCACTAAAGTGGCGTTACTAGGAACGTAGTATGTATTATAAAATTCTTTAACGTCTTCCAATGTAGCAGACTGCAAATCTTCTAGATCACCAATTACCGTCCAATTATAAGGATGGCCTTTCGGATACAAATTCTTCTTAATAACATGTTGGGTGTGACCATAGGGTCGGTTGTCAACGCGCTGGCGCTTTTCGTTTTTAACAACCTGCTTTTCACGTTCAAGCGTACCTTCATCGACGGTATTGATCATAAAACCAAGGCGGTCGCTGTCTATCCATAATAATTTGTCAAAGGCATCTTTAGGCACGACTTCATAATAAATTGTCCCATCGCTCCATGTTCCACCATTTCGAGTGCCCCCCAATTCAGGGATCATTTTGCGGTTCGCACCTTTGGGTACGTTCTCTGAGTCATTAAAAGACATGTGTTCAAAGAAGTGCGCAAAACCTGTCTTGCCTGGCTTTTCACGATTCGAACCCACTTGAACGACAGTAGCCATGGCAACAATAGGGTCGGATTTATCTTGATGCAAAATAACATTGAGACCGTTAGAGAGCTGATACTGTTCATACTTCACGTTGAAGCCGTCTTCGTTATCTGCTTTTTTACTGCAGCCATAAAAGCCAATGCACGCGATCACTACCGCCAAGATTCGAATTGGTATTTTTTTCATTATTATGCTTTTCTTATTAAAATATTCACGAGATAGAATAACAAGTGAATTAAAGACTTAATAGCATCTAAGAGCAAATAATTGTTGTTTATTCGGTCTTATATATAAACAAAATGTAAATACTCACTTTATCTGAGTATAGTAATTTAGCTGAAAACATATATTTGCGCTCAAAATAAGGAATAACAATGACCGTACCAAACCTAAAAAACTACTCGACACTATCGGTCAGTATTGAAGAAAACATAGCTCACATACAGCTGTGTCGACCGCAAGAACTTAACAGTATGAACCTTGCATTTTGGGCCGAGATTCCAGAAGCAGTGCGATATATTGATGAGCACGCTCTCGCCAGAGTGATCGTTATTTCATCGCAAGGCAAGCATTTTAGCGCTGGTATGGATTTATCTGTGTTTGAAAATATGGGCGCCAGCTTTAAAGGTGAACCTGCCAGGCGAGCTGAGAAATTCCGACGTCACGTTATGCAATTACAGGACACATTCAATGCCTTGGAAGAAGCAAGAATGCCCGTATTGGCAGCTATACAAGGCGGCGCTATTGGCGGGGCGGTTGATATGATCAGCGCTTGCGACAGTCGATATTGCACACAAGATGCATTCTTTTGTATTAAGGAAACAGAAATTGGTATGACCGCGGATGTCGGCACATTACAGCGACTTCCCCATATTATGCCTCACGGTTTAGTAAGAGAATTAGCTTATACGGGCAGAAACATGATGAGCAAGGAGGCGCAGTCATGTGGCTTCGTAAACCACGTTTATCCCGATCAAGAAACTATGTTGCTTGAAGTATTCAAACTTGCCAAAACTATTGCTGCTCATTCACCTATGGCAGTTGCTGGTTGTAAAGAGATGATCAACTACACTCGTGACAACACGGTAGCAAATAGCCTAAATTATATGGCAACGTGGCAAAGTGGCATGTTTCAAATGCCAGATGTCATGGAGGCAATGAGTGCAGGCCAACAAAAGCGTGAAGCCGCTTTTGAAAACCTGCAGCCCAAATCCGACAAGTTGTAAGTCTTCTGCGCTGTCTGCATTCTCTGCATTCTCTACTGTAAGTTAAGTACGCAAGTCTCGATTTTGTCTAAAATTGAGACGCTACTTGAATAGTCTAATTTCTTGACCGTTGTAATAAGATCTTCAATCAGATGAGCTTCCACAAACTCAGCAATTGCGGAAAGCTCCATTGTAATATCCTCTACTGCAACAAATTTACTGCTAGTTAAGTCCAAACGTAATTTTGCAATATACTCAAGAGCTAATGCTTTGTTTCCACCTTTCGCAGGTATAAATGCGTTATCGGACTCGAAGTGTACAGCCTTAATTGAATCAATAGCTTGTTCAATTTTTTCAAATAAACGATTAGGGTCGACGAAGTTTCCGCTTATATATTCATTTTCTACGTGCCTTGCCTCATGGAATAGATCCGTCGCCCCCATACTTTCAGCTAAGCCCTTGATTGTATGTGCATATAACTGTACAGCGTCATAATCCTTCTGCTCAAATACCTCGCTTATATCCTTTATTGTATCTTCAAAATCCTCTGCAAAGCTTTGTACAAGCTTCACATATAAACCTTCATCATCTCCTACCTTGCGCATAGCATCGGGGATGTTGAAGTCTTTAGGGTACTTCGCTAGATCCCAAACTTTGCTAGCAGGCAGTACTCGGTTTTCAGATTTTTTGTGGCCAATAAACTCTGCCAGACGATTAAATAAAAGAGGCAGGTTGAAAGGTTTAGGTAAGTGAGAATTCATACCGGAAGCCAATACTTTTTCAATATCAGATTCAGACACTGCCGCAGACATTGCAATAATTGGAATGTCCTTTCCTCGCTGAGTTTCTCTAATAACTTTAGTCGCACTATAGCCATCCATCACAGGCATTTGCAGATCCATCAGGATGAAGTCATATAAATCACTTTCTACCGCGTTTATGG
Source organism: Glaciecola sp. MF2-115 (assembly GCF_047250385.1). Classification (NCBI taxonomy): domain Bacteria; kingdom Pseudomonadati; phylum Pseudomonadota; class Gammaproteobacteria; order Alteromonadales; family Alteromonadaceae; genus Glaciecola; species Glaciecola sp. MF2-115. The sequence continues at coordinate 49,026 of NZ_JBLBVM010000045.1, read as the reverse complement.
CTTCAAGACCATTATTAACGCATACAGACTGAATGTTAAGTTGGGTTAAAAACTCTTCCGCGACTAGCTGATTGGTTGCGTTATCCTCCACGACAAGCGCTTTAACATCGTCAAACTCAACGATTTCAAAGCCAGTGCCTTGACCATATTCAACTATATTCTCATTGTCTCGCGATAAATCCAGCTTATGCATTTCAGCATAATCCGCTGGAGGGAATGGCAAGGTCACGGTGAATACACTTCCTTCGTCTATTTTAGAGTGAAAAGTAAGTGAACCATTCATCAAATGAGTTAAAGAGCGGCTGATGGCTAAACCTAGGCCAGTGCCACCGTATTGCCTGCTAATGGAACTATCTGCTTGGGAGAAGGCTTCAAAAAGCGATTCGGATTGTTGCATTGTCATTCCAATTCCAGAATCCTTCACTTCAAACGTTAGCTCATGATTGCTATCATTTTCCGCAACGCTAACACGCAACTGAATGAATCCCTGCTTGGTGAACTTCACGGCGTTACCAAGTAAATTGTTTAAGATTTGGCTTAGGCGTATTGGGTCGCCCAAATAGTACTTAGAAAGCCCTGTGTCCTTGGTGACAATAAATTCTATGCCCTTTTGTTCAGCCAAAAAGCCAAATAGTCCCGTGCAGTTATTAATGACAAAATTGAGTTCAAATATCTCTCTGTTGATTTTTAATTTGCCAGCTTCTATTTTTGAATAATCCAAAATATCATTCAAAAGACTTAATAGTGATTGAGACGCTGCCTCTACTCGACTCAAGTAGTCACGCTGCTTGCCACCTAAATCCATGCGTAACACGACATTCGTAAGCCCTAGGATGGCGTTCATTGGGGTGCGTATTTCGTGACTCATGTTTGCCAGAAACGTACTTTTGGCGGCACTTGCGGTTTCAGCCGTATCTTTCAATTTAATCAAGTTATCTTGCATCTGCTTCATTTCAGAAATATCTAAAAAGCTGCTCATGTAACGAATTACCTTGCCTTGAGCATCTTTCTCAAATACAACATCTTTGGCCATACACCATATATAATGGCCATCGGCATGTTTTAGGCGAAAGTTAAAATGAATGATTGCGTTGGTATCTGAATTTTGAATTGTCTGCCAGTGTTTAAATGCGCTTTGTTTATCGTCGGGGTGGATGAGATCGGCCATTGCCAGCTCATCTATATCAACTGCTTCGTCAATTGCATATCCGGTGATATCAGTAAAGCTTTCATTAACAAACTCAATTCTTTGTGTCACAAAATTAAAAACAAGAACGCCTGTAATTGATGCGTTGAAAGCGGTTTTAATAAATAACTCTTTTTCAGCGATAGCTTGTTTGGCTAGTTTTTGTTCTGTTACATCTTCGAACAACACGATTGCTGTATTTTTAACACTTTGGAAGCACTGTACGTCGTAGATGCCTTTGATTTTGTTATATTCATAATTAATCGACTGATCGCTCCAGTGTCCTCCTTCTTTGGCAATGTTCTTGTATCTTTCAGAGATCCCCTTACCCATTAAATCAGGGAACGCTTGTTCTATATCTTTGCTTAGTAGTTCCTTATGCTTAACACCCAGAATCCTATCAGCGGCCTTGTTATATCCCGTTAAGATTAAACTATCGTCGCTTCGCTCAAAAACATGCATTCCGACGGGTAATGAGTCAATGATGCTGCGTGTAGTTGCTTCACTTTCTGCTAAAGCTTTCTGGTAACTAAGTTGCTCACTGATATCTTGGAATGACGCAAAAGTTGTACCTAGTTCATCAGAAATCTCATATTTAATTTGGCTACTACTTAACTTAAAGCTGATGGGAGTTCTATGTCCATTTTGAGTGAGTGCATAAACAACATGGGATAGTTTTTCTGCACCAAATTTGTCTGATTGTAATTGCCATAGCTCACGTAAATTGATGTGTTTAATTGCTGTTTTACTCTCTCCTTTACTTGCATTTGTTACAAATTCAACTTCCAATAACTCTTCTATTGTTTTGCTTTCTAATTCTGCTTTACTCGACTCAAAAATTTTACAAGCAGCATCGTTGGCAACCAATACTTCCCCATTCTTGCCGAAGGAAAAAACACCGACATGGGCAATATTGGTCGATTCTCGTAGCATGGCTTCCTCTTTAGCCTTGCTTTCTAATTTTAGTCGCTCCAGTTTTTCTTGGTTTACTTTTTCATAAGCTTGTTTCAAATCATCTTGAGTGGGCAATCCCAAAGCCAAAGGAATTGACTGAAAAACTTTATAGGCAGTAATACACGAGACTGTTGCCGTAGCCAACTTTGTTAGGCCATGGATACCATAGATACCGTTCCAGATAACGAAAATACTGACTACATGGGTTATCCCACAAAATAAAATGAAAAGAGAAAATAAAATGAAAACGCCCTTAAATTGGACGTCCTCTCGTCGCTTTACAAAATAATAGATTGCTATTGGAATGGAAAAATAAGCGAATGCAATAAACAAATCAGACACCACATTGAGCCAAAGGATTTCAGGCTTCCACCAGTAACAATGCCCATGAGGCATATAGTCTGAACGAAATAAGGACTCTAGCGACTCATCCATCAAAAGCTCCTAACATGAATAATTTATGTACAACTGAAGTGTCACACTATAGACTTATGTTTAATATTTTAACAGGGCAATCAATGGGTTCTGAAATCAGTATGAAAAAACCAATGGTACTTGTAGTTGATGACGACATCACAACCGTTAAGTTTATTGCTCAAGCCATTAAGAGCGAATATGAAGTTATTTTTGCTTTGTCTGCTATTGAATGCCTGCAAAAGGCATCGCAAGCAGTGAAGCCTGACTTAATCCTGCTTGATGTTAAAATGCCTAAAGTTGACGGTTTTGAAATTTGCGATACTTTAAAAAGCACACCAGAAACACAACATATTCCCGTTGTGTTCATCACCAGTGCAAAACTCGCCAGTGATCAAGTCAAAGGCTTTGAACTAGGCGCTACTGACTACCTAACTAAACCCATAGATACCAAAATATTAAAAGCAAGATTACGCGCTCATATTCGTCAATCAACCGATCTGAAAAGCTTAGAAGCACTTGTGCTTACTGATGTGCTCACCGGTGTTGCAAACAGACGAAAATTCAATGAAGCAATATGCTCCGATTGGAAACTGGCTGTGAGGGATAAATCCCCTATCTCCCTTCTGATGATTGATATTGATGATTTTAAACGTTTTAACGATCATTATGGGCACCCGAAAGGCGACAAATGTTTAATTGCTGTTGCCAACACATTACAGAAAACCGTTGAACGCCCTATAGATATGGTTGCGCGAGTCGGTGGTGAAGAATTTGTGATTTTATTACCAAACACAGATTTAGAGGGCGCCGAATTCATTGCTCAAAAAGTACTCGATGAAATTCGACTTTTAGAATATCCGCATGCCGAATCAAGTGTTAGAGACATTGTCACTCTTAGCATTGGAGTAAGCTGCGCGGAACCGTGTATTGAAGACGAACCAGAATTACTTATCCAAGCTGCAGATAAAGGCCTCTACAAAGCCAAGCATGATGGCAAAGATCGCTACAGGATAGAACACATTGTAGAAGAGTAATTGCCTTATCCTTGCATATCCTCCAAGGCTCGGCCTTTCGTTTCTTGCACATATTTAATAACAAACACCATTGAAATAAGTGCGCAGACTGTATAGAAAGCATATGCGCCAGCCAGTCCAATCGCAGCTAGCATAAGTGGGAACAACATAATGATTGCGAAGTTTGCACCCCATTGAGCTAAGCCTGATACTGCTAAGCCAGAACCCCGGATCTGGTTTGGAAACATTTCTCCTAGCATCACCCACATAACAGGCCCCCATGAAAGGTTGAAAAAGAACACATAAACATTCGCAGATATTAGCGCCAGTGTGCCTAGTTCACCCATCACCAATTTATTTGCCTCACTATCAAACTCTGAGTTCATAAACGCGAATACCATCAAAGCTAGGCTTATTGTCATTCCAAATGAACCGATACTTAATAAAGGTTTTCTGCCTACTTTATCTATCACTTTAATCGTAATTAAACATGCAGCGATGCTGACGCTACCACTAATGATATTAATCAAAAGCGCATCCGATTCAGAAAAGCCCACAGCTTGCCAAAGCACAGCGCCATAGTAAAATACGACATTGATTCCAACTAATTGTTGGAAAACCGCCAGACCAATTCCGACCCACACGATAGGCCTAACTCTTCCTTTGGTTTTATCAATTAAATCGACAATACTCGGCCTTTTGGCATCGTTCTCAATTGAATCCTGTATCTCCACAACTAATGTTTCAGCTACGCTTGTCCCATACAACTTTTCTAATATCGTCTTTGCCTTTTCTTCTTGATGATTCATGACTAAAAATCTAGGACTTTCGGGAATAAGGAAAAGCACAAAAAAGAAAATGATAGCTGGAACGAGCTCTATCCAAAACATCCAACGCCATGCCTCAAACTCCCACCACAGAATATCAGTGGATAAGCCAGCGTATTTAGCTAAGAAGTAGTTGCTAACAAAAGCACTGAAAAGCCCTGTAATGATGGCGATTTGTTGAATGGACGTTAAGCGCCCTCTTATTCGAGCTGGCGCAATTTCACTAATATAAGCTGGAGCCATGACTGAAGCAGCTCCAACTGCCAAGCCACCAAGAATACGAAAGATAACGAATTCAAAGGAACTACCTGCTATGCCGGAGCCCCATGCACTTATGATGAAGAAAACTGAGGCAATAATTAGCAACACTTTACGCCCAAGTATGTCAGCCAAAACACCGGCAAAGAGTGCCCCGACCGCACAACCTAAAAGCATACTTGCAATGTTGAAGCCGCCGGACAGCTCAGAAGTGTCAAACGCAGCAGCTAAGCCATCATAAGTGCCATTAATCACACCGCTATCAAAACCAAATAAAAAACCGCCAATGGTTGCCGCACAGCTAACGAGGACGATGTACAGCATGTTTTCGTTTTGATCTTGAATGCTCATTGCTTTTCCTTGTTTGATTAACAGCCCTTAAACACTCACTTAAACATGATGCTAAGAGCACGGCTAAGGGCACGTTGTTAACAAACAATATAGAAAGCAATCAAAAAAACAATAGCTCATTTTTCATTTTGAGCACTGGCTCATTAGAACTGAAGTCTTGCACCCAAGACAAAAGAGCGCCCTTGTACTGGTGTTAAGTCTTTCAAGAATGAAGTATGCACTCTCGCTTCTTCATCGGCCAAGTTGCGCCCTTTTAAGTAGAAAGTAACATCAGTATTTTTATACGAAGTCACATAATTGAGGTCTAGATCCAACAACGAATAAGCATCGGTTGCGGTTTCAAACTCAGCAAGCCTGTCTTGGGCGAAATATCGATGAAGGGACAATTCAGCTTGCCAATTTCCGAAAACATAGTTGGCACTTAATCCTAGTCTAGAGGGTGGTGTTCTCGCTAAATAGCGGCTATTTCCCCTTTGTTCTTTTAACTTTGAACGAACCATGTCAGCTTGAGCTTGAATTTGTAAGGATGCAGTAGCCTGCCAGTTCAGCTGAGCTTCAAAACCATATAAATCAACATCGACGGCAGAATATAAAAATACTGGTAGTTCATCTTCGTGGGCATCATCCATATGCTCGTCATTTAGTTCGTCTTCATGTTCTTCATGCCCATGCTCGCCCTCAAACACAAATCCTGAATTACTAGCAACATAGTAGTCTTGAACTTGGTTATAGAAGGCATTTAAAACGAATCCAAACTCGCCGCTAAACTTACGCAAAGAAATGTCGATGTTGTTAGACTTCTCCACATTCAAACCACTTTCGTTTAAAGCAACTTCACCCTCATCATTAAGCGTGTAAAAAGCCCCCACTTCGTAAGTACTTGTGCCAATATGCGGCCCAAAGCTATAGACTTCAGCACTAGATGGTGCTCTCTGCGCATGCACAAAAGACAGGCCAAGATTGTAACCAGTTGTGAAATCCCATACAGCTCCGATAGACGCGCTAATAGGAGTAAATGACGCGATACTGGAATTTAGAAAACCAAAATCAGCTGTTTCTTCATGTTCTTCATCATGCGCTTCTTCATCATGTTCGGCATCAGAGTGCTCAGCTATAAACTCTGGCACATTTAATTGTATACTTGGCACATCGATTTTTACTTTTTCTATTCTTGCACCCAATTGAAATAAAACGTCACCAAAATGCTGTTCTTCAATTATGCCAAGGCCGAAATTCCTTGTTTCTGAGGGCGGTGTAAATGCCTCATCACCAATGGCTTCGAAGTCACTTGCTTTGTAATGGAAACTAAAGCCACCGCGCCATCCAGCAATAGTCTGATGAATAAGTTCAATCCTTGCTTCTTGCGAAATATTGCCAAAAACAGTACCGATTTGCCCATCTTCAATTTCCGCATGTTGGTAATCGGTATAAGCAAAACCCGTGTTTAGGGCACTGAACCATTCATTATCTAACTGATGCTTGCTGGAAATTTGGTATCGATTTTGTTGTAAATCCCCCTCAACCGTTTCATCTTCGGAATGAGCATGACCCGGCACTCCATATAGGCTAGATAGATGCTCAACAGAAAAACCAACATGTCCATTTTCCATTAAGTAGCTTGCACCGACAGTTATTCCTTTTGAATTACTTGCAGAGTTCTCTACGACACCTTTGCTTTCAGCTTCTTCGTTGTGAGCCTCGTCTTCATCATGCATCTCCTCGTCGTCGTGAAGTTCTGGATTTTCTGCAAAGCCAGGAATGCGATAATCATCTGCATCGCGATAGAAAGCTTGCAGGTTGAAGGCCACGCTACCTTTTCCACCTTTAAGATTAGCTGAGAAAGTTTCCTCACTATTATTAGTGTTTCTATCAGTAGCTACTTCACCTTCCCAATCGTTATTATCGGGTATGCGTTGGTCAACAACATTAACGACACCTCCAATTGCACCGCTTCCGTAGAATAAGGTTGCAGGTCCTCGTAATACTTCTATTTGCGTTGCCGTTGAGGCATCAGTGGCAACAACATGATCAGGTCCAACTCTTGATGCATCACCTGAGTCTAATCCATTTTGGGTTACGAGTACTCGAGGTCCGTCTAAGCCTCGAATAATTGGCGAACTCGCGACAGAACCATAAAAAGTTGAATGCACTCCCACTTCATTTTTTAAGGTGTCACCTAAAGTTGATGCTTGTTTTTTTCGCAATTCGTCACCGGATATCACACTCACCGGTGCCGCTGATTCTATTGTGGAAGCATGAAAAGCACTGGCAGTAACATCAAAGATTTCAATACTCGATTTTTCGACGATGATTTCCACATCGAATAATCCAGATTCAGGAATGCTTAATTCAGTTTTAGAATGAATATAAGTTGAGCTAGCGACGTGGACTTCAATATCTCCCGGTTTCACATCTTCGAATATAAAGCTGCCGTTAGCCTGAATGTCCGCACTCAAATTTGTTCCCATTATTTGGACGCTTCCGTCTTTTAATGGTTCGCCCAATTTATTAACAACAACGCCCGATAAGGTTTGCGCTTGAGCATAGAATGAGGCTGAGAATAATAATGAAGCTAGGCTTAGTGCTCGATATTTAGGAAAATCACTCACAATAGATACCTGTAAATAGAGTTTGAAAACTGATGCATATAAAGATGTTATACTATAACACTTAAAGCGTGAAGTTATAATATAACATTTTGTAATTTTCAACTGCGAGTTGGAATGAAAGTGAAATGCTACGCACTATAATAAGAAGAGTAATTTGGCGCTCAGTTTGTCGATTAATCCGGTGAAGGTGGCCTAAAGTCTACACTAACTACAGAGTTTCTCCCCATTGACTTTGCTTCGTACAAGCAGCGATCGGCTGCTTCGATCAAATCATTACGGTCAAATGGAGCAGAGTCTGCTGGGCTTGTTGCTACACCAACACTAATCGTCAACGCTTTATGAACAGTAGATTTTGCATGAGGAATTGCTAATTCCTCTACTTTCTCACGTACTTTCTCAGCAACGAGTGCACCTTCAGTATCACTCGAATCCGTAAGTAATATAACGAATTCTTCACCACCAAAACGAGCGACCAAATCTAGTGGCCTAGACGCCCCTTGCTGGAGAGCTTGGGCCACCTTTTTAAGGACGGCATCACCTTTAGCATGGCCATAGTGATCATTAAATTCCTTGAAAAAGTCTATATCTGCCAAAATGATAGAAACTCGCCGCTTGTTCCGGATAGCAAATTTAGAAACATCAAAGAAACGCTTATCAAACAAACGGCGATTTGAAATACCGGTTAAGCCGTCAACCCAAGCCATTCTCTCAAGCTCGCGTGTTTTTTGAATGAGCTCAATCTGGTTTTTAATCCGCACCTTAATTAAAGGAAGAACAAAGGGTTTGCGAAAATAATCAACGGCACCTAGTTCTAAACCTTTGAGTTCGTCTTCGGCCTTGCTTTGAGCTGTAATAAAAATAATTGGAATATGCTGGGTGAGTTCGTTGTTTTTCAATTCTTTGCAAACATCATGACCGCTAGTATCGCCTAAAACAATATCAAGCAAGATAAGATCAGGGAGTGATTCTGTTGCCACCTTAATAGCTTGCCCACCATTCATAGCTGCAAGAATATTGTATTCGTCTCTTAACGCATTATTTAGAATTTGAATATTAATGCGTTCATCATCAACAACCAAAATGGTAGCGCGATTGTTTATCATCTAACCTCTGCTTCAAATCAGCTAATATAAATTAATTTTCTTAATATTTATCTTGGCAATGTTGATTTACTCTCAATCGAATTGGCTTTCGAGCTTACGACATTGCATCTATTAACTGCTTATCGGCATAATCTCTAGATTACAAAGTATGAAATATATATTTGTAATCATCCACTTTACGACTAAAGTATATAAAGCGGATAATACCAGTAATTTTAAAAGTTTCCAGTCTAAAGCTCTTTCTCAGCAAATTCAGCTAAACGGCTCCTAACGACACCATCGAGATTGAACGTAGCACTGCCTGAGAAGTTCTTGAATTTTTCGACGATATAGGTCAAACCCGAGGTAACTGCTGATAAGTAATTACTGTCAATCTGGGCCAAATTGCCACCACAAATCAATTTTGTGCCTTCACCACAACGGGTAATAATGGTTTTCAATTGTGAGGCCGTCAGGTTTTGAGACTCATCCAGAATAACGATTGCATTCTGGATACTTCTTCCACGCATAAAGTTAACTGACTTAAATTGAATGTTAGCCTTTTCCATAATATAACTCATCGAGCCTTTCGCGTTTTCATCGCCCTTATGCAAGACCTCAAGAGAGTCTGTAATTGCCGCTAGCCAAGGCGCCATTTTCTCCTCCTCAGTTCCCGGCAAAAAGCCAATAGACTCAGCGATTTCTGGTGTTGAACGAGTGACTATGATCTTGTCATACATATTTTTCTCGATCACCATCTCTAGTGCCGCGGCCAAGGCCAATAAGGTTTTTCCGCTTCCTGCGGGACCGGTAAGAATGCATAAATCAATATGTGGGTCGAGTAAAGCGTGCAGTGCCATAGCCTGCCCGATATTCTTAGGTGCTATGCCCCAAGCTCGACGAGACATTAAACGTTCATAACCTAAGTCTAATACTTCCAAAGTATCTTCAGTCATTGATTCGACTAAACCAGCGAACTGCCTAGTTTCATCAATCAGGAATTCATTAACGTAGGCCTCTGGAAGCACCGTCCTCGGAATATTATGTATCGTGTCACGCCCTTCCGTATGGCTTTCAACGCGTTGAACGCTTTGCCAAAAATCGCCCTCAAATATATGATAGCCCTTGGATAAATACTTAATGTCGCTAATGAGCTGGTCAGTGCGATAGTCTTCCACTAAAGCCATTCCAGCGCCTTTCGCTTTTAAGCGCATATTGATGTCTTTGGTAACTAAGATCACTTGACGCGGAGCCAGCTTTGACTGCAGTCTCAATGCAACATTAATTATACGGTTGTCATTCTCATTGCTTGTAAACACCTGTTGATTATCTGGCATCGAAAGATCGGCAAATATTGAAAATGTCCCCGTCGGAGCGCTCTCACCCGCCCCTAAGCCCGCCATGCTGACACCTTCTAGCATTTGTTCTGGCGTGGCATTGTGTAACAAGTCTTCCATTGCACGAATAGAAACACGAGCATCCCTTGCAACATCCTTTTTGCTATCTTTGATGTAGTCGAGTTCTTCTAAAACAGTCATTGGCACAACGACGTCATTTTCCTTGAAAGAAGTGAATGCGAGGGGCTCGTGAAGAAGAATATTGGTGTCGAGCACGTAGAGTTTAGTTTTGGAGATTGACACAATTTCAGCGTCAGTTTTTTCGTTATTTTTTTTAGTTCTAGGCTTTGCTTGAGTTGATTCTGACATCTAGTTACTCCGTTCGCACTGATAAACAGCTTCAAGGCTAAGTCTCAGTGGTGAGAAAGCAATGTTTCTGCGCAGTCCTCGTAGAAGCAATTTTGCTGTAATGAGTCGGCTTTTGCGTCAGAAAGCATTGACGACATTTCTACTCTAAATTAGTTTGCTATAATTAGCATCACCTTTTTCAAGGTAATTTGATCAGATAGCTGACAGTAGCACTTAGGATCAGTACAATGCGCACCCTTTTTTAATTTTCATCTTGGAATTTTGATTATGAATGCAGCACAAGAGTTCACCGTTGGGCAACGTTGGTTAAGCAATACAGAAGCTGATTTAGGCTTGGGTGTTGTAATGGCAGCCGACAACCGAACGATAAATTTACTCTTTCCTGCAGTTAAAGAAGATCGCACTTATGCCATCGCTCACGCCCCCATCACTCGTCTTATACTGAGTGAAGGCGAGAAAGCTTTACATACAGATGGTTGGGAAATAAAAATTACCGACGTCACCAATCAAGATGGTTTATATATTTATTCCGGCATAAGAGTCGATAATGGCGAAAAAGCCTCGATTATCGAGATTGCACTTGACCATAACGTAAAATTAAATCAACCAGAAAAGCGTTTATTTAGCGGCCAACTCGACTCACCAAAGTGGTTTGATATTCGTCATGAGTGCTTGCAAAAGCAATATGAACATTCAACTTCAGGCGCGGTTGGACTGGTAGGCGCCCGAGTGGAGCTCATTCCTCATCAATTACACATCGCCAATGAAGTAGGCAGTCGATATGCTCCTCGTGTGCTATTGGCTGATGAAGTAGGCCTAGGTAAAACCATTGAGGCAGGTCTGATTTTACATCAGCAACTACTCACAGGGAAAGCCAAAAGAGTCCTCATAGCAGTGCCTTCAAGCCTTGTGCATCAATGGTTGGTTGAAATGCTACGTCGCGTTAACCTTTCGTTTTCAGTGTTTGATGAAGAGCGTATGGAAGCCATGGCTGAAAGTGGCGATAACCCATTTGAACAAGAGCAATTAGTGCTATGTAGCATCGACTTTCTTAAACAAGAAGAAGTGCTAGAAAAAGCGACTCAAGTTGATTGGGATATTCTGATAGTCGATGAAGCCCATCATTTAAGATGGTCTGCTGAACACGTATCTGAAGAATACAGTGCCGTAGAAAAGCTGTGCAAAATAAGTAAAGGCGTATTGTTATTAACAGCAACCCCAGACCAACTCGGTCATGAAAGTCACTTCGCAAGGTTACGCCTACTCGATTCAGCTAGATTCCATGATTACGATCAGTTCCTCGAAGAAGAAGCGCATTATGGTGAGCTTGCAGAAGCGGTAGCACCACTCATTGACAACTCTCACATGGACCAGTCGCATATTGAAAAGCTGAATGCTATTGTGCCCGACGAAGAGATCACAGATGAAATGCTAGCCAGTGGCGAACAGCGTCACGCTCTACTTATCAAGTTAATTGATCAGCACGGAACGGGTCGATTGTTATTTAGAAACAGTCGCGCCAGCATTGAGGGCTTTCCCGAGCGTCTTGCTCTGCCTGCACCTCTAAAATTGCCAAAAGAGTATGCTGTATCAATGTCATTGGAAGAAGATGTTGTACTTAGCCTCCATCCGGAGCGCGCTCCTTTAGTCAATGATAATTGGACGAAGTATGACCCGCGAGTGAATTGGTTAGTCGACTTGCTAGAAACGAATAAAGAAGAAAAAGTACTCGTGATATGTGCTTATGCTTCAACCGCACTTCAAATGGCTGAATATTTGCGTCAAAAAACCTCAATCCGCCACAGCGTTTTTCATGAAGGTATGAGTATTATCGAACGTGATAAAGCCGCACACTTTTTCGCAACGAATGAACAAGGCGCACAAGTATTGTTGTGCAGCGAAATTGGTAGTGAAGGCAGAAATTTCCAATTTTCACGCCATTTAGTGTTGTTTGATTTACCTATGGTGCCTGACTTATTAGAGCAGCGCATTGGTCGTCTAGACCGAATTGGTCAAAAATTCGATATTAATATTCACATCCCTTACTTTGAAAATACTGCTCAGGAAGTTTTGTTTGATTGGTATCAAGATGGCTTAGGAGCCTTTGAGTCCACGTGCCCAGTGGGTAGTGATGTATTTAAGCAAGTTGAGTCTGATTTGATGTCAGCTTTAAAAGACCCTGAAGATACAGAGTTAAAGCTAGATATAATAAGTCAAACCGCAGCTTTGACGAAAGAACTCAAAACGAAAATTGAGCAAGGCCGAGACAAGTTACTAGAGCTTAACGCTTCAGGCTTTGGGCGCATTGATGATTTGCTTGATAAAATCGTTGCCGCTGAAAACCCAGTTAGCTTGTTGAAGTTCATGAGCAGATTATTTGACTCCTTAGGCGTTACTCAAGAGGAAAAAGATGATCACAGCTTTATCCTGCGTCCCACTGAGCAATTAGTCCATCAAATTCCGGGCTTAACAGAAGATGGCTTGGAAGTAACGTATCAGCGCAGCAATGCAACGAAGTTTGAACAATTGCAGTTCTTAAGTTGGGACAGTGAAATAGTTAATCATTGCTTAGACTCAGTCACCACTGATGTACTTGGTAAAAGTAGTATTGCTTTTGCAAAAGATCCAACGCTCCCCACTGGTGCATTTTGGATAGAGACGACCAGTGTGTTGTCAGCAAGTGCTGAGGCTAGCTTGCAGTTGTATCGTTTTTTGCCACCGACACCGGTTCGACTATGCTTAGATGCAAAAAATCAAGTGGTTGATGTCGAGTTTAACCAGTTATTTAAAGTAAAACGCAAGATTGCGTTGCAATTGCTTCAAGCCCTCGCTGACCCAATTACTTTGGGAATAGAAGAGAGTTTAAAACTTGGACATGCGGCATTAGCTGAAAAACAGAAAATTGCGCTAGACGCAATGGAGGCGCAGTTAAGTTCCGATATTGAGCGCTTGCGCTCATTGCAAAAATCTAACCCATCAATTCGAAATGAGGAAATTGAATTTATCGAAGCCCAAAAAGCCACGTTGACCGATATTATCTCGAATGCTGAACCCTATTTAGATAGTTTACGAATTGTGGTGAATAACCCATAAAATGGCACTTTTGCATTATTCACCACCTGTCGATCCTTATCTAACATTCTTATATCGTGATGACGATATACTCGTTTTGGATAAACCAGCGGAGCTACTTTCTGTACCGGGAAAAGCACTCGAGCATCGAGATTCACTACAAACTCGTGTGCAGAGAGTATTCCCCACAGCCACTATTGTGCATCGTTTGGATATGGCGACGTCTGGTATTCTTATTATTGCATTGAATAAACCAGCGCACGTTCACCTATCTCGCCAGTTTGAAAACCGGCAAACTTCAAAAACGTATTACGCACGAGTGTATGGGCAGGTTGAAGGTGACTCGGGTGAAATTGATTTACCACTCATTTGTGATTGGCCTAATCGCCCAAAGCAGATGGTAGATCATGAACGAGGCAAGCCATCACAAACGCATTGGCAAGTAGTCACGCGTGACAAACATTCAACACTAGTTAGGCTAACTCCTATTACAGGGCGCTCGCATCAATTAAGAGTGCATATGTTGGCTTTAGGTCACCCAATTTTAGGAGATCGTTTGTATGCACATGACGATGCAAAAGCGTTGAGCCCTCGTTTATGTTTACATGCTCAAATGCATGAATTCATGCACCCTGTTAGTGGCGTTACAATAAAGTTTGAATCACCTCATTCATTTCAACAAGAGTTGTAAATAAGTAAAATAAATAGAACATATATTTATCAATCAACTACCTTCAATTCACCGCCCCACCTAATGATTTGATAACAATTTAGCAACATATCAATAAGAAGATGAAATAAACTCCTGAAAACCGTACTTTTTGCGGTTGCCTAGCCAATAAAATACCTTTACTCTAAGATCGTTCTGCAACATTTTTTTAACATGCAAGGTTAATTAACTTCCTGTTAAGCGAATGAGTCAGTGGTGATATAAGGTTCTTTTGATCATGCAACTACGGACGGGTAACTTGTGTACTGAACTTTATGCTCAAAAAATAATAATAAACTTCCCGTAATATGATGAGAACACACATGAGTCCGTATTTACCAAATCAATTCAAAACCAAACCCTTGGCTTTGCTTGTCGCGATGTCTTTAGGTTTTATGTCAAACCATGCTTTAGCTCAGGAAGAAACCGAAGCCGAAGTTGAACAAGAATTTGAAACCATCGTTATCACTGCATCTAAGCGCTCTACAGGCCTGCAGGAAACGCCAATAGCAGTCACTGTAACAAGTGCAAAAGATATCCAGCAAACCAAAGTACTCGACATAGGTGACTTACAAAGTCTAGTGCCTACGTTGCGAGTAACTCCACTTCAGCGCTCTACCAATACCAACTTCTCTATCCGTGGTTTTGGTAACGGCACCAACAATACTGGTATCGAACCATCAGTGGGTGTATTCATCGACGGTGTTTATCGTTCACGTGCAGCCGCTCAAATTGGTGACTTGCCTCGCTTACAACAAGTTGAAATTCTCAGTGGGCCGCAAAGTACTCTATTCGGTAAGAATGCCTCTGCTGGCGTTATCAACGTAAGAACAGAAGCTCCCTCCTTCAACAAGGAAGGTAGAATTGAAGCGACTGTAGGCAACTACAATCAACGCATTTTTAAGGGCTACATAACCAATGAGATCACCGATGAACTAGCATTTAGTCTCTCTGGTGGCTTTAATACACGAGACGGCTTCACTAAAAGTGTCGTGGGACTCGATGATATTAATGACCGTGACCGCTGGAACTTTAGAAGTCAGTTATTGTATCAACCGACTGATGACGTGAGTGTGCGTTTTATTGGTGACTTTAGTGTCATTGACGAAGCTTGCTGTACCGTTGCTGATGTCATTAACGGCCCTACAACAGCGGCAGTGCGCGCACTTGGCGGCGTGGTGCTTGATGATGCGACTCCCTTTGCATATGAATCGGCTCTGAATATCGATCCTAAAAATAAGGTCGAAGATGGCGGCATATCCATGCAAATTGATGTTGATTACGATGGTTTTGCATTTACATCGATTAGTGCTCTTCGAAATAACAAATCAGATTATTTTGTCGACGTTGACTACACTTCGTTAGATATTTTGACAGAGGAAGGTCACACAGACATTGATACATTGACACAGGAATTCAGACTGAGTTCTACTGGTGATAATACTTTTGACTGGATGGTGGGTGCATTCTATTTTGATGAGCAAGTAGATACTGGCGACACCTTGTTTTACGGTTCAGGTACTCGTAACTTCTTCAACGTCTTGGGTTTAAGTGATTTATTTGCTGGTGTTGAGGGTGTGTACGGCTTAGCGCCAAATACCTTCTTCGCAGCTGATCAATACATCAACAGCGAGTTTACTCAAGACAACCAAGCTTATTCACTTTTCGTTAGTTTAGATTATGACCTTAGTGAAGCACTTACAGCAACCTTCGGCGCAAGCTACACGAAAGATGAGAAAGCTGTCACGATTGCCTCTGATAACCAAGAAGTCTTATCTTCAATTGATTTTGATACTGATCCAACTTTATTTGGTGTGCCACTTACATCAATTCCTACATTGGCCCCCTTTGTACCCACTTTGAAAGGCGTGCAGTTTTTACCACCACAACTCGTATTTCCAAATGAAGTTGAAAATGGCAAAAGCTCGGACAGCAAAGCAACTTGGAGTGTGCGTTTAGCGTATGAGCTCAATAAGAATGTTAACTTCTTTGCAACTGCAGCGACTGGTTTTAAAGGTACATCTTGGAACTTATCGCGCGATACACGTCCGTTCCCTGGTGACGCAAGCGCAATTGCAAGTGCAGGTTTGACTCAAGCTAACCAAAGCTACGGTACGCGTTATGCTGGCCCTGAAGAAACTAAAGTGTATGAGTTAGGCATAAAAACAAGATTTAGTAATGCGGCTATCAACATTACAGCTTTTGACCAAACGATTAATGGCTTCCAATCAAGCACCTTTGTTGGAACAGGGTTCGTATTAGCGAATGCTGGTAAGCAATCGACCAAAGGTGTTGAGTTTGATTCTAAATTTAATGCTACTGATTCAATCGATATTACTCTTGCAGGTATGCTTTTAGACCCGATTTACGATTCTTTCGTAGGTGCGTCTGGCTTAACCGGCCCGACCGATTTATCGGGTGAGAAACCTGCTGGTATTCCAGAGCGTACATTTAACGCTGGTATTACGTATAACTTCGAGTTTGATAACGGCATGTTCGGTTACATTCGCACCGACTATCAATACGAAAGTGAAGTGCGCTTAGTATCAAATGTACCTGCGGAGTTGACTCGAACTGTCAGTACTATAAATGCTAGTGCAGGTTTGACCATGGAGAATGGTTTAAGCTTTCAAATTTGGGTGCGTAATTTGAACAACGATGAGTATTACTTATCTGCGTTCCCACCACCGATTCAAAGCGGTAGTTTCAATGCGTATCCAAATCAACCTAGACTCGTTGGCGCATCAGTGTCATACGAATTCTAAACTTGATATTTACTTAATATGAAAGCAGCTTTCGAGCTGCTTTTTTTATGCCAAAATAACGCCTTAGTAGTACTAATTTCTATTTTTATGTAACTAAGGTTTTAAATAAAATTAAAAAGGTTAAACGTCTTAAATCGCGGGCCGATAAACTATTATTACACATGACTAACTGACTGAACTTATATCTATGCAGAATCCAAGCAATAGAGCTAATTTTCAACACAAACGGTGCCCTAAATTGCTCCGTGCTATCTCTTTTAGTCATCTATTGTGCTGTTTAATTTGCTTTCTCCTAGCTTCGCCACTCGACGCAAACGCTCAGTCAGCTTCTTTTGCAGAAAAGACAGCGCTCGATATTAAAAATCAAATGCATAACGATGAGTTTACTTTAATAGAAATAGGTGACAACAGTATGCCAATTCTAATCTCCTTGTCGGAACAACCCATAACGAAAGGCGTCGTCATGATCATAGGGGATGCAGACTCACCTTTAGGTAAAAAGGACTCTTTGGTTCATGTTGCAAAAACACTACCCGCACTTGGATGGACAACTGTCGTAATGCCCTCACTAGGGTTACGATCAGGTCCTAACATCGCCTTCCCGATAGAGCGAACAGATACAGCAGTAACAAAGGCACAACCTGACAGCCCCGATACCGAAAACTCAGCTGTTGAACTCAACGCCGTTGAGGGCAACCCTGCAAGCGAAGAAGACGAAGAGGATAAACCGACAAACGCAGTCGAAACGATTAATAGTCTTTCAGCACGGCCAGCAATCACAGAGGCTGAGTTGATAGTTTATTCACAAGAAGTTGAGGCCTATATTGAGTCAGTTCTACAACATATGAAATTGACCATGGGTCATCGCATTGTTGTCACACAAGGCATTACCGCAGCTACGATAACGAAGTTAATTGTTGATAAGCCTACCTCGTCGAATATTGATGCACTTGTCATTAACAACCCTTATTGGCCAATTCGGAAGCTGAATAATAAGGTGCCAATGCTTATCGCTCAAACTCCTATTCCTGTACTTGATCTCACCAGCTATTGGGACAACAGCTGGAGTAAGCAAACAGCTGCCAAGCGTGAAATTGCGGCACGCACAGAGCTTAAGGAAGTTTATCGCCAAGTAGAAATAGTTGGGCAAAGCTTCGACCAACGACAAATGGAATACATCTCTCGGCAAATAATAGGTTGGACCGCCTATTTGGGTTGGTAAAAATTAGGATATCTTTATTTTGTTATTTAATTCCCAATAATACAAAGACTTAAACTTAATCATCCCTACAAAGCTCACGAATTAAATTTATCTACCTATACTTTAATCATACTTCCGTCGAATTATCATTGGCACACTATTTTGTTAGTTCAAAATTTTATAGATAACAAAGCAGAGCAGCTTGTATTCTACTTACGTTCTTATTGGCAGAACAAGTTGCCCTATGCTGAGCTTGAGTGTTTTTTATGGGACACGTTTGAAGAGTGGACGCTGGTTAAAAATCAACATTCACAGCCATATAGTCACAAAGAACGGATTTTCTGGCATGTGCTGCACCAAGCTCACTATTGGGAGGAGCCCTTAATACGCAATGACGACTGCATTAAAGCCCAATTGTCGATGTGTGTATTGTTTTTAGAAGGGCAAGGACTCTGCCCCTTAGATGTTGTAGGGATACGACCTTAAAGGATTTTAGCTGCCATTACTGTGCGCAAGTACCACTCTGTTTCGTCCGCCTTCTTTTGCTTCGTACAATGCTTTATCTGCATCTTCAAGCCAAAGAACAGCTTCTCTGTAGTCGCTCGAAAACTGCGCTATACCAATACTGATTGTATATTTTATTGCGATATCTTCGTATTGAACTGCATCTAAGGAAACGAGTTTTCTTAGTCTTTCAGCCATAATATTTGCTGTCTTCTCTGTAGTTTCAGGAAGAATAATAACAAACTCTTCTCCACCATAACGACCACAAATGTCAGTTTCACGTGTCGCTAACTCAATAGACTTTGCTAAACGCTGAATGACCAAATCACCCGCGTGATGTCCGTATGTATCATTAACTTTCTTGAAATGATCTATATCGAGCATAATGACACAAATGTTTGGCTCTGTGCGCATCGCTACTTTGTATTCTCGATCGAAACGCTCCTGCCAATAACGTCGGTTGTATAAACCTGTTAGGCCATCAACTCGACTTATTTCTTGTAACTCTAGATTCAGTCCATCAATGCGTTGTTTCCCAATCGCTTGATCAGTCACATCATAGACCAGCACGCATATACGCTCTGTTTTCCCTGTCATGGAAGCTAGAGGAAAAATAGTGACGTTTTGATACATGTAATCTGAAGTAGATGTGATAGGCCTGCTAGTCCCGAACTTAAATACATAAGGGCGTTGTTCCCAAATAATAAATGCAGGACTCATCATATTGAAAACTGGTTCACATTTACGTTTGAACCAAGCTTCGTCAATCTCAGGGAAATGCTCAAACAAGTTTTTTCCGCAAATTTGACTTGGTCTTACACTACTGTGGTTTTCCATGAATTGGTTCCACACAGCAACGGTGAAATCTTTTTCAATAACGGCAATGCCAACCTCAATTGATCCTAAAAGATCTTGTTGCCAATGCAATTCTGCCAGCTCGTCAATGGCACTATTCATTCTCATTTGCCTCTTGGAATATTAAGCGCTTAAACACTTTGTCGACGTCTTGATCGGGGATAAGTAAAAGTAGTTCGAAACTAATATCATGTTTGGAAATAGCATAAGCAATTTCAATCGCCAAAACCTTCTCCCATCTAGTCGCATGCTGATTCATTAGATCGAAAGAGTCGCAATGTAAGCCTAGAATAATTGGAGAATTGTGCGTAAATTTAACATTCAATTGAGCAGATAGTGCGTTGAGACAAGCGCCAATTAGGATATTCGAAATATCCATTAACACTTCAATTTCACCGCTATTATCCTTACCCGAAATATCAGCTCCCAACAAATTGGCCATGTTCTGAACATTGCTATCGTTGAAAAGAATAATTGCTTCCCCGCGGATCCCAGTGCTGATAAAGCCTTTCGAAACGGCTGACATTTGGGTATTTTTATTAACTTCATCTAATGTCATATGAAGTTCATTGGTGTGCAAAAGACTCACATTTGGAATAGGTAAATCGATAAATTCGTTCAGTATTTTTGCGAGTTTTTCGCCAGCTTGACCCATCGCTACGTTAGCGAGCTCTCGGAAAGCATCTAGTTTCTCTGATTCGCTTGCATTGCCCGTAATTTGATTTGTTTGTTCGCGCTTTTCGGCAGAAGATTCGCCAGTGTATATCCCATACTTCGCTAAAATTGTAGTTAGTTTTTCGTTGTCGATTGGCTTGCGGATGAAGTCGATCGCACCCAAAGCTAACATCCTTTTGCGTGCTTCTTCTTGAACATCACCGGAAACTACTATAACCAAGGTCGGCAAGTCTTCATCGCGAATAATTTGCATGGTTTGATAACCATCCATAATTGGCATGTTCAAATCTAGGAAAAGAATATCTGCTTTTCCTTCTTTAATCATATCAATAGCCTGCAGTCCATGTTCCGCGAATGAAATATCCACATCCCAACTATCGGGGAGCGATCGGGCCATTGCTTTTCGAGCAAAACCGGAATCATCGCAGATTAGAACGGGTACTGTCATGAAGAGGGCCTCAGGAAAAAAATTAACATCATAAGTGACGATACATGGGACATAAGAAATTTAAGAGTAATGATAACTTCTTTTTAAGCTCATAGTAACAGTTATACGTTATCAAACTACATTAGTAAGCTATGCTAACTTTACCGTAGAGTGCCGCTTAACCTTATTCACGTTTATAAGCGACTTTATTACAATTTAGTGACTTTTTCAAAGAGCTTGCAACTATCCATTAATAGAAAAATTTATTGCAAGCAACACTACACTGAAAAAGGATAAGCAATTGCCGCGTGGTGTTCGTAACCTTCCACCTTAAAGTCATCGGTAGTCACCCAAGTTTCGATATCTTTTAGCGACTTAATTTCGGGATTAATCGTTAAGCTTGGGTTAGGAAATGGCTTACGGGCAAGCTGTACATCTTTCATTAATTCGAATTGATTTTCGTAAATATGCGCATTGATAATTTTATGAAATGCCTTCTTCGGCCTATTCCCCGTAATCTGTGCAACCAAGGCAAGCAATACATACACTTGAATTTGATTGAAATTTAAGCCCAAAGGTACGTCACATGAACGTTGATAACTGGTGAGATATAAATCTTTCCCTAGTAAGGAAAACGTGTGTGTGTGCATGCAAGGACGCAGACACCCCATATCGAATTCACCGGGGTTGTAAAAAGTGATAATTTCACCACGATCATCAATACCCTTAGTTAAATTATTGATGACTTTGGCAAGTTGATCGAGAGCTGTACCATCTGGCTTTTGCCAACTGCGGCCTTGAACACCATAGACTCGCCCCATATCATCATCGCCTTTGCGATTAGGGTTAGCTAACCACGCTTGATTCTCGTTAGCGTTAGCATTCCAGGTGTTGCAGCCGATTGCGCGAAACTCTGCGGCACTCTGATAGCCGCGCAGATAACCGAGGAGTTCAGCGATGGCCGCTTTGTAATAACTTTTACGCGTCGTTACTAGGGGAAATGAGCGATTTTCAACATCGTATTCGAGCTCTGCGTTAATCACCGTCAAACACTTCTGACCAGTCCGCTCATTGGTTAACCAAGTTCCTTCATTAACAATGCGCTGACATAATTGTTCGTACTGACTCATGATGTTGATTTCCTACTTATTCGCTTTAAACGCTTTCGCTGATAGACCTGAATATACTACGTACTGTGAACTAGGCTTTAACGCCCTTTTTATACGCATATGCAATTAAACCGATACCCGCTAGGATCATTGGAATACATAGCATCTGACCTTGTGACAAGCCAAACGAATACAAACCTAAATGCGCATCTGGCTCGCGGAAATATTCCACAAAGAACCTGAATGAACCGTATCCTACAAGGAATAAACCACCAACAGAACCAACGGGACGAGGCTTCGCTGAATAAAGCCATAATATGACGAACAATAATACGCCTTCGAGGGCAAACTCATAAAGTTGCGATGGGTGTCTTGGCATTGGTCCAGCGCCAGGAAAAATAAATGCCCACGGAACATCAGTTGTACGCCCCCAAAGTTCTGCATTGATAAAGTTACCGATTCGGCCTGCACCGAGACCAATAGGTACTAGGGGAGCAATAAAATCACCGACTCGCAGAAAAGACCATCCGCGCTTTTTTGAATACCAATAAGCGGCAATGATCACGCCTAAACAACCACCATGGAAAGACATTCCGCCTTCCCATATTCGGAACAGATAAAGCGGATTATCAAGGAACACGCCAAAATTATAAAACATGACATAGCCAATTCTGCCCCCCAAAACAACGCCCATGAAGCCCCAAAACAGCAAGTCACTAAGTTGCTCTTTGCTCCAATCAGTGCGTGAAAGACGTCTATTAGCTAGCCAAAATGCAGCCAGAAAACCAATTAAATACATGACGCCATACCAGCGGAGCGCCAGTGGGCCAATTTCAAAAATGACGGCATCTATGATGGGAAAATCTAAATGTGCAGGGATAGTTTGTAAGGGGGTGGTCATGTATTACTCAATTCCTATGATCATGCGTATGCTAACTAGAACTAAAAACGTTGCAAAAACTTTCTTTAACTTAATAGTATCTAGCCCTTGTCCGAGTTTAACACCTATTGGCGCTGTTAGCACCGATGTAGCAATAATTCCGAATGTGGCTGGTAAGTATACATAGCCAATCGAATATGCTGGTAATTCTGGCTTATTGAAGCCGGTGATCATAAAAGTAAGCGTGCCAAATAATGCCACTATGACCCCGCTAAATGCTGCACATCCAATAGCTTTGCGAATATTAATTTGATACCAAAGAAGCGCCGGTACCAGCAAAGCGCCGCCCCCGATTCCCATTAATGCAGAAACAAAACCAGTGCCAACACCAATCCCGCCTAAACCTGGTTTACCAATGGTATTCTTCGACATTTTATGCGAGCCGAAAATCATTTGTAAGGCAATTAATATAACAAGTAATGCGAAGATACGTTGCAGTATAGCGCCTGAAATAAAGCTGGCAAATTGCGCTCCCAGGATAGCGCCGACGGCAATCCCTAAACCGCAATAAAGTACTATCCGCTTGTCTAAATTTCCCATTTTATAATGGCTTCGAGTAGAAGATAAGCCAGTCATAATAACGGTTGATAAGGATGTCGCTATGGCTATTGGCATACCAATATCGATATCAATTCCTAAATAGTAGTGCAGCAGAAAGACCATTGCAGGCACAATAAGGAGTCCGCCTCCAATACCAAGCAAGCCAGCCATCACGCCAACAGCAGAACCAAGTACTGCGCACAGTAAAAATATTACGATATTTGGATCCATTTATAATTGACTCGCCATATTTGATGTAACGCTACGCATGATAAATTAAGATCCAGCTCGAACTAGGCCACCTAGCCCTTTTAGCTCAAGGTATTTGTCTACGATAATTTTAACTTCGTCTGGCCCTTCGCAAGGTAAAATTTCATCTAAAAGAGCTTCTAGTTCATTTATCGCTACATTGCGAATAACCCAGTTAATTTTTCGTAAACTGTGGGCATTCATGCTTAGTTTTCGATAGCCCATTGCCATTAGTATTAAAACGCCCTTTGGTTCGCCAGCTAATTCGCCGCACACCGTCACAGGAATATTACAGCGCTTGGAAGTTTGCACAATTTTATTTAAGGCCATTAACACCGATGGATGATAGCTGGAATATAATTGCGCGACCCGCGAATTGTTGCGGTCTACTGCTAATAGGTACTGAGTTAAATCGTTCGTTCCTACCGAGAAGAAATCGACTTTTTCAGCAATTTGTTCTAATTGAAAAATGACCGCGGGCACTTCTAACATGACACCTACTGCAGGCATAAACAGTTTCTGCTGACTCTTATGAGCTTCTTCTTCAACCTCATCAAAAGCTTGCTTAATGAGGCGATTAGCTTCATCAATCTCATTGATATTGGAAATCATAGGCAACAAAATATGCAGATTTTTGAGCCCAATACTCGCTCGCAACATCGCCCTAACTTGCACTAAAAAGATCTCTGGATGATCCAGTGTTAAACGAATGCCACGCCAACCCAAGAACGGGTTCTCTTCCGAGATAGGAAAATATGACAAAGGCTTATCCCCACCAACATCCAGGGTTCGCATAGTCATTTCTTTGTTCGGATGGGCACTTAATATACTCTGGTAAAGCTCGAATTGTTCCTGCTCTGAGGGAAAACGTTCACGCAGCATAAATGGGATTTCAGTACGGTAAAGTCCGACCCCAGCACCCTGTTTATTTTGCTCCATTTCCAAACCAGCGGATAAGCCAGCATTAACTAATAATGCCATTTCAACACCATCTTCGGTAATCGCCGCCTGCTCTGCTTCACTTTCAATTCGTTTATGAAGTGCCTCTTCTTCCGCGATTAAATGCAAAAACTCAGCGCGAGCTTGTTCTTCAGGAGCAAGTACCACTTGCCCTGAATATCCGTCAACAAAGATCTCCTGATGGTTTAACAAACTCAGTGGCACACCATCCATGCCCATAACAGCAGGCACGCCCATTGCCCGTGCTAGAATAGCCGCATGAGAATTGTTAGATCCTCGAATGGACACAATTCCTTTCAATTTTTCACTCGGGAATTCAGCTAACATTGGAGCGCTTACTTCACTCGCAACAAGTATTGCGTTATCTGGTAAATTTTGGTCCGAATTAGTGGGTGAGCCCGATGCATTCATGATGTTGTGTAAAATACGGTTGGCCAAATCTACGATGTCGACTGCCCTTTCCTGCATATAGGGGTCTTCCATCGCTGCGAAGCGCGCGGCATAACTCTCAACAACCAACTTCAGCGAGGAGGCCGCATCCCAGTCCTCGCGAATTTTCTGTTCAACTTCCCGACCTAAACTGTTGGCATCAAGTAATTGATGGTAAAGCTGAAAGATTGCCTTAACATCTTCGGGTAAACTATCGCCCAAGTTATCTGACAAGCTAGCAACTTGAGTTCTAGTTAACTCAACAGCTTGTCGATAGTGTGAGATTTCTTGCTTTTGGTCTGTCGTTTTACGAACAACCATTTGACTGAGTTCATGCTTCATATTGAGCACGACACCCTTACCTAAAGCTAAGCCAGGTGAACCAGGTAAACCGTTTATGCTCTTGTGAGTGTTGAAATTTGTGTCTGGATTTACATCGAGCACGCCACGAATTTCGGCATTCGTAATTTCCAGTCCAATTTGGGTGGCAAGAGTGACTAAAAAAGATTCTTCATCTTCGCTGAAACGACGAATCGATTTTTGCTGCATTGAAATGACACCCAATACTTTTCGCTGGTGAATTATTGGCGTACCAATAAAAGCAAAAAAGGCATCTTCATTTACTTCGGGATAATGTTTAAAGCGAGGGTGTATGGGTGCATTTTCGATATTTAAAGGCTCTTCGCGCTGAACAACCAATCCAATTAGCCCTTCGCTAAATCCTACGCTAACCTTATTGATCGCACTTTTATCAAGCCCGTCAGTCGCTTTCATTACAAGGACTTGATTTTTATGATCAGCCAAATAGATCGAACAAGAATCCACTTTCATGGTTTCTTTAACTAAGGTCGCTAAGCGATCCAGTGCCGGTTCCAGCCCTGGAATCTGATTAACTTCTTGAACTATTCGTTTCAGGATAGTTAGCATGCACTACGCTCCATTGCAATTAACAAGACAAGTAAAGCAAGCTTAAAGCCCCTGTTACCGTTGCCTTAGGTTTGCGGTCTTGGTCGACGCCTTTTGTTTTTTCGATTATTGTTGGGTGAATGTGTATGAGGCTTTTGTGCTGTCGGTTTGTGCACAGACGGCTTTTGCACAGACGTTTTTTGCACGGATAAGACCACCGGCGAAAACTCTTTCATAGCTTTTCGATAAACATCTCGTTTAAACGAAACTACGTTACGTATTGGATACCAATAGCTAACCCAGCGCCAATCATCAAACTCAGGATGCCCTGACTGTAAAAGATCGACGTCTTTTTCGTCACACTTAAGTGTCAGCAAAAACCACTTTTGCTTTTGGCCAATACATACAGGGTTTGAACCCTTCCTTACAAGGCGTTTAGGCAATTTATAACGAAGCCAGTTGCGAGTAACACTAACTATACTTACGTCTTTTTCCAGCAAGCCCACTTCTTCGTGGAGCTCCCTATACATTGCCTGTTCGGCAGTTTCCCCTTGGTCAATTCCGCCTTGTGGGAATTGCCATGAATGTTGGCCATAGCGACGAGCCCAAAACACTTGGCCCATTTTATTGCATATGATAATACCAACATTCGCGCGGAATCCTTCGGCATCAATCACTTAGATTACCCAGCGCATTTATACTTTTATATCTGTCCATTCTTCCATAAACTATGCATTATGCAAAGCAATAGCGTTAATTATTTATTAAGTGAAGCACCTAGCCCATGTCATCATTACAAGTACCTCAAAATCCGCCTGATTCGATAGATGCCTTAATGCAACGCGCTCAAGGATTAGCGGGCCTGACTCTAGGTGATTTGGCAAATGCAGCGGACATTGCGGTTCCATTGAATTTTAAGACGCAAAAGGGATGGTCTGGGCAGTTAATTGAACTTTGCTTAGGTGCAAGTGCGGGTTCGAAACCAGAACAAGATTTCCCCGACTTAGGTGTCGAGTTAAAATCCTTACCGCTTTCCTACAATAACCAGCCACTTGAAACAACCTATGTTTGTTATGCGCCCCTAACTAATAATACCGGTGTAAACTGGAAAAATTCTAATGTGCGTAATAAGTTACAACAGGTTCTTTGGTTGCCGATTCAAGGTGAGCGAGAAATCCCACCTGCTGAGAGAGTTATTGGTTTCCCAATTTTATGGCAACCAAGCGCTGATGAAAACACACAACTTCAACACGACTGGGAAGAACTAATGGACATGATTAGTTTAGGGCACGTTGAACGCATCGATGCGACGGTTGGAACATATCTGCAATTAAGGCCCAAAGCAGCAAATGGTTCAGTGCTTACAGATGCCATCGGTGAGAGCGGCCAGGTAATAAAAACTCGGCCCCGAGGATTCTATTTGCGAAAGAACTTTACTCAACAGATTCTAGAACGCGCTTTTGCTGGGTAAAATATTTCCTAGCAAAGCGTTTTGGTTTGCATGTTGATATTGGATAATGTTTTCTTCGGCATGAAAGTGCGTGCGTCACCCTCTTCAAGGTCTATCTCATAGTTCTTAGGGATGCAGTCTTTCAAGAATCCGCCAATCACCATATGCGGAAAAATTTCATCGTAGCGTTTCACTTCCTGCTGATTAACCCGTCTAAATATATGAGTTCGGTTCAAGTTATGAGGAGCTTCTAGTCCTGCTGAGGAAATAATATCGACGGTCGCATGTACTGTTTTCTCATGAAACTGATGTACACGAACAGCCTTGTTAGCCGGAATTAATCCTGCAGAAAGAGCAGGATCTTGCGTTGCGACGCCGGTTGGACATTCATTTGTATTACACGATAAAGACTGTACACATCCGAGAGCTAACATCATGCCTCTAGCGCTATTACAAATATCAGCCCCTAAGGCGAGATTTTTAACTAAATGAAAACCCGATATTATTTTTCCGGATGCAATTATCTTAATATCTTCTCTTAGTCCAAAACCCGTCAGGCAATCGTCTACAAAGGCCAAAGCTTCAATTAAAGGGGAACCAATAGAGTTTGAATATTCCAGAGGGGCCGCTCCAGTACCGCCTTCGCCACCATCAACAGTAATAAAATCGGGTGTGAGATTTAATTCGACCATCGCTTTACATATAGCCACAAACTCACTTCTTCTGCCCAAGGCCAACTTAATACCTATAGGCTTTCCACCGCTAAGCTCACGTAATGTTTGGACAAAGTGAATCAATTCAAGTGGCGAATTAAATGCACTATGTGTTGGTGGAGAATCGACTTGAGTGCCAACTTCCACACCACGAATATCAGCTATCTCTTGCGTATTTTTACTTGCTGGTAAAATACCACCATGCCCGGGCTTTGCGCCTTGAGACAACTTAATTTCTATCATTTTAATATTGGCATGGGACGCTTGTTTGGTAAATTTGTCTGCGTCAAAACCGCCTTTGTCGTTTCGGCAACCGAAATACCCCGTACCAATTTGCCATACAACATCAGCACCGAACTCTAAATGATAAGGGCTTACTCCGCCTTCACCTGTGTTGTGGTAAAAGCCACCAAGCTTCGCTCCTTTGTTTAAGGCTTGTAAAGCTGGCTTACTTAAACTACCGAAACTCATCGCCGAAATGTTTAATATGCTTGCAGAGTAAGGCTGTTTGCAATGCCGGCTTCCAACAGTGACGCGTGGTTGTTTGTCAATATCATCAACTTTTAATGCAGATAAGGAATGGCCGATCCACTCATATCCCGTTCTGTAAGTATCAACTTGTGTACCAAAGGGGATTGTATCGCGACTGCCTTTTGCACGTTGATAGACGATATTTCGAAACATACGACTGATGGGAGCACCACCTGTATCTGTTTCAAGAATATATTGTTGAATAAAAGGGCGAACGTCCTCAATAATCCAACGAACTCTACCTATGAGCGGGAAATTTCTTAATATGGCATGCTTTTTTTGCCAGCTATCATAAACTGCAATACACAATAAAGGCAGCGAGAGAAGCAAACCCCACGCAAGCAGTGGTGCAAGAAGGGAAATGAGTAAAATGAATAAATTTATGCCTATCAATACCTGAAAAATAGTTTTGCGCATCATATCCCTTGTCTAAAGACTTGTAGTAAAAATTCAGAGCTTACTTTTTGGCAATAGCATCAGGTAAATTCAACTCAGCAAACTCCGGTTGATGCTGTTATACACACTATTCCAATAAATTAGTTTGGAAAAAAACTCTAATAATAGTGTTAGTTTACCTACAACAGCACCTAACTTAAACATATCTTACAAGAATGCCTACTTTTGATTGCGTAAACCCAGCATATGGCAAATTGCATAGCTTAATTCACAACGGTTCAAAGTATAAAAATGAAAGTGCTTCACCCCCTCTTTCGCCAAGACTTTCACCATATCCATCGCAATGTTTGCGCCCATCAAGTTTCTAGTTGCTTGATCGTCAGAATCTAAGCCGTCGTACATCTTATGCAACCAATTAGGAACATGCACATTCGTAAACCCTGCGAAGCGTGTCAGTGTTTGATAGTTGGTAACAGGTAGAATTCCTGGAACAATATCTAAATCGATACCGGCTGCTGCCGCTCGGTCTCTAAAGCGCAAAAATACAGAAGTATCAAAGAAAAATTGAGTAATCGCCTCGTTAGCACCGGCCTCTGCTTTACGCTTCAAATTCAATAAATCGAATTGCGCATTAGGAGCTTCAGGATGTTTTTCAGGGTAAGCCGCAACTGAAATATCGAAATCAGCGACGTCTTTCAGCAGGCTTACTAGGTCTGAAGCATACATGTCGGTCTTTTCGACCCCTGCAGGTAAATCACCACGCAAGGCCACAATGCGCTTTATGCCAGAATCCCAATAATCCTTCGCAATTTGCTTGAGTTCGCTTTGCGATGCATCAACACAAGTTAAATGTGGTGCTGTTGAAACCCCAGTTTCCTTTTGTATGCGCTTTACTACGGCATGGGTTCTATCTCTTTCGCCACTGTTTGCGCCATATGTCACTGACATATATTTGGGCTTTAAGGGTGCAAGGCGTTCGACTGATTTCCATAATGTCTTTTCCATATCTTCCGAATTCGGTGGAAAAAACTCAAAAGATACTTCGATATCTCTCAATTCAGATAAAGATTGATTTAAAGCATCGATGCCCTGTGCGTATGAAACCATTAATTTGCCACTTACTTTTAGACGTTTAGACGTCTAAATTACTTTTTATACGCTTAGACGTCAAGAAGTTTACACTTCTAGATTGATATTTTTTCTATACCAGTTAGAATTTTCATATAATTAAAATAATAAGGATCCCCATGGCAGAGTGGAACGGACAATATATTCACCCATATGCAGAACACGGTAAAAAGAATGAGCAAGTTAAAAAGGTCACTGTTTCAATTCCGATTAACGTACTAAAAGTGTTAACGGATGAAAGAACACGTCGACAGGTAAATAATTTACGTCATGCCACTAATTCAGAATTGTTATGTGAGGCATTTTTGCATGCTTTTACTGGGCAGCCATTGCCAGATGACAGCGATCTGAAGAAAGATAACCCCAATCGCATACCAGCCTCGGCAAGAGAGATTATGGAAAAAATGGGGATAGATATAGCGGCTGCGGAAGCTGAATAGAAAGCGTAAAACTATTCATTGTTGGCGATTCCCAAAATACCTGTAACTATGGCGTTTTGGAGAATCGCTTTCTATTTTGCGTGCTAGATTACTTGCGTTTGTTCCTTGCTCTAGCCTTTAATACTCTTAATAAATTCATCTGACTGTGCAATGGCAGTGTTCATTTCTTTGATCAAGCTACCAACGTCTTGTTTGATACTATTAAACTCACCTTGCAGTGCGCCAATCGCATTAGCGTTTAAATTATGTTTTAGTGCAAATACGTTGTCTTGAAGAGCAATAAGGACCGGATCCATACTTTGCTCAACCTTTCGCATCGATTTAAGTAAGGAAGCATATTTGCGTTTAGTTTCGCTGAGCTTACGTTTACTATCACGTTTCAAATTAGCGCTGGAAATCATTTCAATTTCATCAGCCCATTCCTCAAACAATGCCTGAGCAACTGACTCAACTTTATTTATTCTTTCTCTTACCGATTCAGCGCTCTCTTTGCTAACTTCAAGCTGGTCACTCAAATTATTATAAACATCTTCTAACTCACCGCCGTCGAAATTAATTAAGGCACTGAACTCGTCTAAAGCGGATGCGAACTGTTCTTGAGCATCCTTTTGTGAATCTTGAGCGTCTTCTACGCGGTCAACTAAAATATCTCGTTTCTCGACACCCAACTTTTCCCACATCCCATAATAAGCATTGTCTACCGCCGACTGACAACCGGCTAACGACAATATAAAAATACAACAAAATAAACGAAGCATGTCACTTTCCTTCTGAGGATGTAAAAAATTGTAAGTAAATGATACTTAAGTCTGCTTATTAGGATAAGCGACACTAGACTAAACTACTAGGCTTTACACCTAATTTACTCCTCATTTTCTCCTTAAAAGAGCCAAAAACGAGGTCATTTACGAGTAATACTGAATTATTTAAGTCGATTTAATTAGCAAAAAGGTATAAATTTAAGTAATTAATTAAATAGAGCACGACATTTTATGCCTAAGCCACAATTTGTCTGTTTTTGCTTACTTTCATACTAAGCGTGATTCAGATTTATGAATGGAATTTTCTACACTAATGCCGTTTATGACTATCAAACCATTGAGGTTTCAGATGGTCATAAGTTGTATGTAGAGCAAAGTGGCAACCCAGAGGGCATTCCTCTCATTTATATGCACGGTGGCCCGGGTGCTGGTTTAGGTAAAAATTATCAATGGCCATTCAACCCGCTTAAATATCGTGTCATTGGCGTTGATCAACGTGGATGTGGTCGTTCTACTCCTTTCGGTGATACCTTAAACAATACTACTGAATTGCTTATTCAAGATTTTGAGTTTATTCGCAAACATTTTAATATTGATAAATGGATTGTGTTTGGTGGCTCGTGGGGCTCAACCCTGGCTTTACTCTACGCAATTAACAATCCTAGAGCCGTAATATCTATGGTGCTGCGTGGTGTGTTTTTAGCTAGAAAAGAAGATTTTGATTGGTTTCTTCTGCCTACTGGTTGTGCTGCTCAAATTTACCCTGAAGCTTATGAAGAATTTTCAAGCCATATATCTGATAAGTCTTCTTCCGATATCGTGTGCAAACAGTTTATTAGTTTGTTTGAAAACCCAGACAATAACCTTAGCTTCCCTGCACTTAAAGCTTGGTTTAATTGGGAAGGTTATATCTCTCGCCTAATCGCACCTAACGTGATGATGAGTGATTTAAGTACCGATAAACACATAAAAAGTCTCGCATTGCTCGAGTGTCATTACTTGCTAAATAAATGTTTTGTCGCCGAAAATTACATATTAGATAACATCGATAAATTATACGATATTCCCTGTCATATCGTGCATGGCCGTTACGATATGGTATGCAAGCTGGAAGCGGCTTATTCGATCAAAAAAGCCTTGCCTCATGCGACCTTAAAGGTAGTCAATAATGCGGGGCATAGTATGTCTGAAACTGGCATCGCAAATGAGTTAACCAGAATAATGAATGAAATGTTTGAAAGCGGAGCGCGTTTTTGAAAGGATTAATTCAAAGAGTTACATCAGCTTCTGTTAGCGTAAATACAGAAGTCGTTGGGGAGATTCAGAGCGGTATATTGCTGTTTATCGGTGTTGAAAAAGACGATAGCGATCAGCAAATAGAAAAAATGGCCCGCAAAGTATTTAATTATCGAATATTTGCCGACCAAGACGGACGAATGAATAAGAGCCTTTCCGATATACAAGGTGAATTACTGGTGGTATCTCAATTTACCTTAGTCGCTGACACCGCAAAAGGTAATCGTCCTGGCTTCTCAAAAGGTGCGACACCTGAACATGGGGAGTTTATCTATAAATCCTTTGTACAGCACATAAACTCTGAATACTGGAAGTGCCAAACTGGGATTTTTGGTGCCGATATGGCCGTTTCACTGCTTAATGATGGTCCGGTGACGTTTTGGATTGAGACTTAGCTTTATCGAGTTACAGCGATGATGTGCGCAAAATGTTTTTAAAACACAAAGCCATTTGACTTTAATGCAATATCAACTGCCTGTTGAAACTTACTCACCAGTTGCTTATCAATGTCTTGACTCAGCGCGAAATAGTAATGTTTTGGCGGAAAGCGGTAAACAATTTCAAACTTACTTGGGTCAATATCACTAGCAATAAGCGTTTCTTGCCAACCAGCCTCACCAAATATCCAGAGATCTATGCGCCCTGCATTTAACATCTTTCCCAAGCTTTTCGAGTGCGCAATCAGTGCCATTCTTTGCGACGGTACTCCCGCATCATGGAGTATTTCTTCGCCTACATCGCCCTCCACGGCACCGGTCAAATAATTCTTTAAATCGTCTGGTTTGCTGATTTTTAATTGTCTCGACTTCAAGGCAATCAACACATCACTCTCAGCAGCAATTGGTCCGACCCATTGGAAAACTGTTTCTCGCTGAGACGTCCTAATAGTACTAAACAATACGGTATTAGGTCCCTCTTGAGCATCTCTAAAACCTCTAGCCCAAGGCAAAACCAATATCGCGTCGCGAGTTATAGGACTACCAGCACTAGCCGAGGCGGCCAAGAGTAAATCGACAGCAGGACCTTGCAACTCACCGTCTCGTATATAGTTGTATGATGCATTACTTTCTGTAATAAAAGTAAGCTCATTGAGCTCAATCGCTAACGCGGAAACGCTGTGAGTCAAAACCAAAAACACCACTACCAAGTCTACGATTAATAGCTTATAAAATAGAGGGCGCATATGGCTTAACCGAACATGTATAAATTTTCATCTACACAGTATAACCTCAAAGCTGTACATTTTCCGAGTAAAAAATTAAGGCCGCTAAATCTAAAATGTGTCGCTTGTAGATCTTCGGAAAAGCATCATTAAAGTGCTAGATTATGCAGTTTAGGCTCGTTTATGAAATTTATGCTGGTTAGGACGGTTTAAGCTCTTCTATTAACCCTTCGTTGTATACGCACTACCTAGGTCATTAGCGCGCAGGCGGTAACTTGGGATATTTGGGAGTTCACCGCGTGCGCAGTGATGACCTTTACTAACAGACTAAGCTACAAGCCATTGTGATACTGAACATTTGTAGATTCTGGAACCAGCATATTCAAGCTTTCTTCAACGCTATTATTACCCTCTAATAATTGCTCAAATTGCTGAATCAACTTCACTTTATCAGGTGACACTTTATCACCCGCACCTATGTTGGTTAAATCAATCATAAAGCCGTCAAACATGGGAGCAAGATCATGAATGATCTCCATATTCATGAATTGGTCTTGATTGTAAATGCTTGGATAACCGGCCTTTTGCTTATCAATTGCAAAAGAATCACCTTTGAGATTCGTAATACTAGTCGACTTATCGCATGACAGCATACAACCGTTATCGATGCGTGGTTTTTCGCAACCAACACTCTGTTGGAAGAAGCATTGGCGGCTGGCCATTAATAAGATTGGGTGATAAATACTGTACAACAATTTGAAGTTCTTAGGCCGCGATATCGTCTTTATTTGCTGTCTATTAATTTCGTTTGAAATGAACGCGCCACTGCAATTAGCGCTTTCTTGCATTGCTAATAAAGCATAAGAATTCGTCGTATTGAGGAATGGGCCTGCAATCCAATTAATACCTAACTCAGAAGCACGATTAGCAATGCCCGTATTATTGGTCACAATTAGCTTAGGTTTTACTTGCTCCAATATATTCAGTGCCACTTCGTAATCTTTACCAATTAAGACGGGTGGAAACCAAGGAATGAGTCTTGGGTTGTTCGCTAAAAAAGTAATGTATTTGGTGCATCCTCTTTTGTAAGCATCGGGTAACTTGAAGTATATATCTGCGTCCGTCTTGTCAGCTAGCTCTATGTCACTTTCATCACATATTAATAGCGACAACTTTGGCGGTTCATCGAGATTTGCTTTCGGATGGTTTTCAAGCTTTGGAAGTATGACTTCTGGCAATACATCTACGCCATCATTTAACCTTTTAGCCAATTCGTTTTTAAGCGCGGTAAGAGAACTAAAGGTTAAGCTGATATTATCCGCAAGTTTGTCCGTATCAATCTCTTCTAAAATATACTGTGCATTGTTAAAGCTTCTAAAGCGTTTTTCCAAAGAGATTGAATCAATATTCCCTTCTTTATTCGCCACTAGTTCTTGACTAGATTGCACTTCAATTGTTCGCTGTAAGCGAGGGGCGCCAAGTAATAAGCCATCTTCTTCTATGCTTGCTCGTATTAGCAAAGGAAAGCCTGGCTGACCACTAAAACTCAGCTTCAATGACATCTTCTCGATACTTACATGCTTTATTTTATCGAAAACCGTCGCATTCATTTCATCTCGTTCTTTTTGCAGAGACTGTTTCGCATCGTAAATTTGCACGATAGAAATAGCATTACTGGCTTCCAATGCGCGATTAGTGGAATTATCACGTGGATTTTCAATAAACATGGATTGGTTTAAGTCACCGCGCAAAAATGCGTTGGTCAAATCACGGTTGAACACTTTATAAAGCCGTTCACCATCCTGTGTTAATTCACCAGTTTCTAAATAGCCATCGATTTGCTTTCGAAAGCTATCGATAACAGTGTGAACGTAACTTGCTCCCTTAATGCGCCCTTCCACTTTAAAAGAGTGAACTCCGGCATCGATCAGTGCGGGCAAATCGAAGAACGCACTGTTGTCTTTGATATTGAGAGGAAAGTTATTACCGGATTCTGTCGTTTCGTATTCTTCACGGCACGCTTGACTGCAACGACCGCGATTTCCTGAATTCCCCACACTTGCAGAAGTTGAATAACACAAACCAGAAAAGGCTACACATAAAGAACCATGTACAAAAACTTCGGTTAAAACATCATGCTCTTTGCCTACGGCAGCCATTTGTGTAATTTCACGCAGGTTCAGTTCTCGTGAAAGATTTACTCGAGATGCACCCAGCTTTTTAAGAAAGGGAATTTGACCAACATTATGAGTCGTCATTTGTGTTGAAACGTGAATATCTAATCTGGGGAAATACTTTTTAATTAAATAGAACATCCCCATATCTTGCACGATAACGCCATCTAAAGTGGTATTCGATAGTCTACTTAGTAGCTTTGCCATCGATTTGAATTCACGCTCCAAAATGACGATATTCAAGGTTAAGAATATTTCGCAATCATATTGATGAGCTAAACGAATAACGCCTACGAGTTCATCAAAGGAGATATTTGACGCTCGGTTTCGTGCATTGAAGCTATCTAGACCACAATATACGGCATCGGCACCTGCGATAATTGCAGCTTTAATTGCTTCGACATCGCCACCTGGCGCTAGTAATTCTATCTTTGGACTCATCGTTATCACTTAACACTTATTTTTCGTTGAATTTATTCATCAGGGATTTTACCTGTATATTAAAGGTCTTTATACCGATAAAATGACTAGATGTTAGAATAATCACCTGATTACCAAATTAGTTTACGAATCCAAGCAAACAGGCGACGTGTTAAATGACTTTACCCATCTTATATTCTCTTAGGCACTGCCC
Source organism: Glaciecola sp. MF2-115 (assembly GCF_047250385.1). NCBI lineage: Bacteria > Pseudomonadati > Pseudomonadota > Gammaproteobacteria > Alteromonadales > Alteromonadaceae > Glaciecola > Glaciecola sp. MF2-115. Next base: position 12,597 of record NZ_JBLBVM010000045.1, on the reverse strand, counting down.
GTTTGCTATGCGTGCACGGATCGCTATTTTTAAGTCAAGAAAGGCAGTTGAGCTGCGTGATGTGAAGTTAGACAATAAACCTGAAGCCATGTTGATTGCATCGCCGAAGGGAACCGTGCCTATTTTAGTGGTATCAGCCACTGAGATTATCGACGAGAGCTTGGATGTTATGCTGTGGAGTCTCGGTCAAAGCGATCCTGATAATTTATTAGGAAATCAATCAGATGGTTCAAGTGAGCTCCCCTCGCTGTTGAGTTTTGTGAATAAATACGATCAAGAATTCAAAGGCTGCATAGAACGCTACAAGTGCGCCAAACGCTACCACGAGCCAAACTTAGTAGAGTGCAGAGAAGCTTGTGAGAGATATATTCAAGACTTAGAGAGACGCTTAAGCCAACATAAATATGTGATGGGAACACATGAAAGTCTGGCTGACATTGCAATATTCCCTTTTATTCGTCAGTTCGCTAAAGTTGAACGCCAATGGTATGTGCAGGCACCGTACCCCAATCTTAAAAAGTGGTTGAACAAGTATTTGCAAAGTGCCATGTTTAACAAGGTAATGGCTCAGTACCCGATATGGGAAGAAGGAAATGAGCCTGTGATATTTTGAAGGGAGCCTTGATTTCAGCTTTGCATCGATATTCTATAATTGAGTGTATCGGTTCACTGTCTTTCTCTTGACAACAAATCTTCAAATTCTTATATTGGTTAAAAAACAACCATCGTAATCCCTGATCAGGCCATTCGCGCTGATCTGCATTATTTTACGTCATTTTCTCATTTGCTAAAAAATTAAAAATGGATTTGAAATGAAAATAACTAAAATGGCACTTACCGCTACTCTATGTCTCGTATTCTTTGTTTCAGGCTGTCAGTCGACCAGTAAAGGTGGTAACGACAACGAAGCCGGTTTAGGTGTATTTATGAAAACCACACTTTGTGCAGTCGGTGGTGTTGCGGGGGCATACATTGCGAAAGAACTCGCCGGTAAATACTTTAGCAATAGTAGCAAACAATATACTGCCGAAGAACGAAAAACCTTAACGAAAGGTTTTCAAGTAGGTTTGTTTCTTACGTTTTGCGGTATCGCTAATTATGCTGGTGAAACTATTTACAAGAAACTATCTGAAGATGGCTTAAAAAAACGTCGTGAGCAAGTATTGCAGGCTGCCGTAACAGCTGAATCAACAAGTTATGTTGACCCGCAAAATCCCAACTATCGCGGTAGCGTTGATGTCATCGACAAATATACTGAGAATAACGGTAATACATATTGTGTCGTCGCTAAAGATACTTTGGTAGTTGATCAAACCTCAGAGTCGATTTTAGTCACGCAATGTCGAGATTTACCTGATGGTGAATTTAAAGTCGTTGCGGTGTAATCCATTATGTCTACGCTCAGTTTTTGGCGAATATTTGTAGTAATCTCAATAGCCATAGCGGGTGGATTTGTAGGTGACGGCAACGCGCAAGAAGGCCAGTATCGAGAATTTCAAAATCAATGTAGTAGTGAGACAACGTCATACATAGCCCGAACAAAAAATAGAGCAGCAAGAACGTATGACGACTGTTTAAAGATTCTATCAAACGGCCGAATATTAAAGGTTTCCGGTAGTGTCGCTGCCGGAGATGCATCTCGTATCCAAAGAGCAATATACTCAAATAGAGGAGCAGTGGAAGTTCGATTGGATTCAGGTGGCGGAAACTCCGCTGAAGGAATGAAGATAGGCTTAGTCTTTCGCAGCAGCAAATTGCTGATTAGAGTTGCCAATGGCAACAAGTGCGCAAGTGCTTGCACCGTTGCATTCCTAGGTGGAAGTTTACGAACCATTGATTCAAATGCTCAGTTTTTAGTGCATATATACTCTGGCTTTATGAATGGCTTTGACCGCTTAAATGGCTACGATTTCAATACTCGCAGAGCAGAGAGTTTTATTTGGAAGGATAAGTTACTGAGTCACCCTCGAGAATTCTTATTATCAATTGCTAAAAACCAACATGGCTTGCTGTATTCATCTGTTTACCCAAACAAATACTATTTTGAAGAAGATAATAGGCGGGGCAACTCGTCTATTAAGGTAGCTAGGCGCTTTAATTATCTCAAAAGTATGATCCAAGCCCTTGATCAGAGTTTTAGTTATGAGGGTATGACTAGAGAAGCTAATCGTTTAACCAGAATGCTGCAACAAAAACGAATACAGTCATTCAATCATTATGTCGAACATCAACTTGATGCTGACATAAAAAGTATCGGCGAAGGCGGACGTTCTGCAGCCCATCAAATCGCAATGCGAATTGAGCGTGAAACAGCATTCAACATGATCGCCGGAATTTGTGAGTTAAATGAGAATAAAGAGTTTAGTTTCGTGTCATCGACTTATAAACCTTGGCTTGTAGCAGACCAATTGTTTACCTTATGTAAAACTAGTCGCTTCGACGAGCAGGTGAGTAGCCTCAATCGTATAGGCAATAGAAGCAATTTAGCACTGCGAATGATTATAACCATGTTCGAAAGTAGAATACGCGGAGTCTCCGAATTAAGCCAAGAGACACTATTCAATTACGGGTTTACCAATGTTGAATAGTAAGCTCATCAGAGGGCCAAAAAGGAGCAGAGCATGATGAAATTATTCCGTTGTTTAGCCATTCTTGTTTTAGCAATAATGCTTAGTTCCTGTGCATCTACATCTCTAGACAACAACCTTGATACGAAAGTAGAAGGGAAAGGAAATAGTATCGTTTTTTCCTGGACTGATCAGCATCCTTTCGCGCAAAACTACAAAACGGCTCGTATGCAGCTTATTGCTGAATATCAAGAACTAGATATGAATGGTAACACCCGACCTGTGAAACAAGTTGTGGCAAATATGTCACGAGACTTTCCAGAGTTAAACAGTAAAGTATTCGGCTTGCCACGAAAACTGAAATCAATTCCCGAATCATCAAACGTGTGCTTGTATATCGCTATGAACAATCAAGCCATCCCGGTTCGCGCTAGTACTGGAGGTAACGAATCCTCTAGATTCGCATTTCCGCTTTGGCAACAAAATGTTTTTGAACAGACTAAAGGAGATTTCTTCAATCAGATTAAAAACAAGGCAGAAAGCAATCTACGAAGCGCAAGAGATTCTGAATTCAAAGCCAAAAACTCTCCCTTCCATGAGCTCAACAACTTGAACAATGTTCTACAACGAGAAAACCTAGCTGGCATTACTAAGGTAAACAGTATCGAAGATTGCGATAAGTTATATATTGAACCCAAGTTTGTTGCTAAAACAGCTGACATTCTTCCAGCAGGAGAAATTCAAACCGCAGCTGCAAGCATTTGTACTGATGCTTCTTTCTATTTTTTTGATAACTACATCAATAGAGCCGTCGCAGCCAAAACGAAAGAACAAACCGACGAGCTTGTTTCTTGGTTTTCTACCAGAATAGATCTTGCTCTGATACTGCCAATGATTTATCGAAACCAAACTCATCTGAAAGAAAATGGTTTCTTTGAGACGCCAAACTTCACTGCAATTAAAGATTATTATGAGCAATTCGTAAAATCGGCACAACAAGCTCAAAAATACATGCAAAAAAGTAATGCTTATAAACCTGATGGGATCAACATTTGGTCCTCACAATATGCAGTAGAGGCGGGAAAGGTGAGCATATTTACTAATTTGATGGGCTTATCAGACAAAGCCTTTATTCCAGCTCAAATCAAAGAAGTCGTGATTAACGAGTGGACAGAAATTTCATATTGTACATTCGACATGGTAAAGCATTTAAATACCAAGCGTAGAAGCTATCAGTTAAATTTAGAAAACGCACCAAAACGAGCCATTGCCTCAACGAAGTATTTTAGGAATTACTGTGCTACTACTTTTGATAATCACGAAGCAACGGTAGAAAAATACACTCAACAACGCGAAGAAGCAGAAAAAAAACTCGATGAGCTCAATAAACAAATGACGCCAACAGGAAGCAAAACCTCGTATTCATCAGAGGAAATGCTAAATCAGAAAGCTTGCAAGATTTAGTTCGTTTTCAATAGTTTCTTTAAGCATATTTTAGGGATGGCATGATGGAAATTAAAACAAGCGTTCGCTTAGTTAAAGCAAAACCCGAAGCCGTCAATGAAATTGAAAGCTTAACATCAGGCAAGCATGACATTGCGTGGAGCGAGAACCTCGACAAACATGTCATGCTATCGGGTGACGCATATAAAACTCTGAATAATCAATTTCGAACGCAAAGTATTACGGGCTTACAAAAAAACTATCTTCAATATTTGCAGAACAACCTGAGCTTTGGGAGCTTTAACAATGTTAAGCTTGCAGCTAAGGCAGATAGCACGCCGAAGGTCTCCTCAAAAGAAATACAAAAAGCATACATGTCTTTAACTGCCAATAGTGCTTCGTTGATTAAGCAGTATTTCCCAGAGGAAATGAATGCCCCTATTCAATCGATGGAGTTCATATTCGCTAGCTACAGCGCGATAGATGCATGGTCAGATCCATTAAGAAAAAACAACATTCGCGCATCGATGGCGACGGGAAAAGCTATCATTGAAGCAATTGATGTTTTTGCTCCATTTTTCCCAAGCCTGCGGCAAATTCAGCCTGCTACCGCCATTGCAGGGGTAGCTTTAAAAACCGCTGAATCAGCCTATTTAGTGTATAGCTTGAACCAGAAATAAACTTGCCTTTAATCTGAGCAAGAACAAGCGATTTTATTATCTTCTCTCCACTCTCGGTAATTATTGCAAGTCATTTTGTATTGGTTGCACTGCGCTTGATTTCCTTTGGATGTCACCGTACCCGTTAACACTGTCATAAACACTTCACCAAGCAATTGTTCTGTCGGTGTTGAAGTGCAAGCGGATAATAAACACACAGTAAAAATATAAACCGGAAGCTTTTTGAAATTCCTAAAATGCATAGCCAACACCCAGCATATACCGGTCAGTATCTCCTTGCTCAGTACTGAGGCTAACTTTCCAATTATCTCCCAGCAAATAAGAGGCTGATAACTCGGTATACATGCCGGTGGCAGCGTCAATGTGGCGGTAACCTACGCCTATCTCGAACTCAAATGAATTGAAGGCTTTCGCTTTGTAACCTGCTTCTATAATAGAGCCAGTGCTCTCAGCTCGTTGATATGTTACATCTTGCTCTATTTCGAGTGGATTGTTGAACGTTCTGGAAAAGTTGGAGCGCCTCTCCTGTTCGAAGTCGTAATATTTTGCTTCGAAGCGAAAAAAGCTACTATTTGAAATTTGATATAAATAGCCTAAGCCAATAGAAAGCTCTTTAAAGTCGTCGTTTGCTGATAAGCGATCAACACGCTCACGATCTCCCAGGTCAACAACTCGAAAACCAAAGCTATCTACTCTTGTATTGAAATACTCACCTACCAAATAAAAATTGTCAGATATTAATTTCCGCCCCGATACATAGTAACCATCGGCGCTTGGTTCTTGAGAGTCGAAATAAACGTTAGCTCGACCGGCTTCGATAAAATCAGAACTTACACTAACTTTTGCGATAGACGATGCATGACTTCCCATCAGCGCGGTGATTGCTAAAAAACTAAGCGAACGCTTCATTAAATATCCTTTTTTTTGAATTCATAAATGTGGAATTTGCTGACTAAGATTGGCATTTTAAAACTGAACAAAAGCTGAATGATTGATAAATAAGTTATGATTTTATTACGAATAATATAGATTTTGGCTTTGGCGCTTCTTCGCAAAAGTAACTGCAATTCAGCGCACACGGAAAAATTATTGAGAATAAAACTTATAGTTTTCTAGCCTTAAAACGCTTCCCTTTAATACGGCGCTCTCTAAATTGATTGAGTGCGCGCTTTACGCTTCTCGCTTTGATCGCGATATATGTATGTCGGGCGGAAATCGAAATTTTGCCAATATCTTCCCCTGGGATTTCCGCTTCTTTCGTTAATGCGCCTAATACATCACCAGGACGAAGTTTATCTCGTTTGCCGCCATCAACAGCAATACATACGTATTCTGGCTCTCTGATGCGGTTTGCATGAAAACGCACGCCTTGTATGTGCATCTTGTTGATTTTCGCATCTGTTCTGGCAGCAATCTCGTCTAACTTACCTTCTTCACTTTCATCAATAAGTGTAATTGCTAAACCTTTTTCTTCGGCTCTTCCAGTTCGTCCAATACGATGAGTGTGGGTATCAATGTCTTCACTCACTCGATGATTAATGACTAAGTCGACACGGTCAATATCAAGACCTCGAGCGGCCACATCTGTAGCAACCAATACGCTAACTGTTTTGTTGGCAAAGCGAGCTAACACTTGGCTACGTTCTGATTGCTCCAGATCGCCATGCAAACCAACGGCTGTAAAGCCCATTTGATAGAGTTCGTCACTAAGCTCTTTGGTTTCGCGTCGAGTTCGGCAAAATACAATGGTCGATTCAATCTGATGATGAGTCAGTAGTGCTGCAACTGCTTGTGTTCGATGCTCATTGTTAATGCGATAAGCTTGTTGCTCGATATTCGGCGCTGACTCGCCATCTTCTACTTTTATAATCTTCGCATTGCGTTGATATTGATCGGTAATACTCTTGATTTGCTCTGGGAAGGTCGCTGAAAACAATAAGGTTTGGCGAGTTGCAGCCAATGCCGTTTGCGATAAATTGTGCATTACAATACGCATTTCATCTTCGAAGCCCATATCCAACATGCGGTCAGCTTCATCTAGTACAAAGCAATTTACTTTCTTAAGACTGAGTGTGCGCTTACCGATATGATCCATGATGCGCCCAGGCGTACCCACGACAACATTTGCACCGTAACGCAGAGACACAATTTGTGGACCCATTGGCATTCCACCTACCAAAGAAACTACCTTAAGATTAGACATGCGCTTAGCGAGCAAACGAATTTGCTCTGCCACCTGCTCAGCCAATTCACGTGTCGGACACATGATTAAAGCCTGTGGGTTCTTAGCTTCAACGTCTATTTTACTTAATAGAGCAAGGGCAAAAGCCAAAGTTTTACCGCTACCAGTTTTAGCCTGTACAGCAACATCTTTGCCTGCCAATACATCCGGCAGGCACGCCTGCTGAGTTTGTGTCATTTGAGTAAACTCAAGGGCTTCTATTGCTTCCATCAAAGGTTTAGATAAACCTAAGTTAGAAAAGGAGGTCGCGCTATTTGCCGCAGTAGATGTCATGCTAATTTCCATTGTAGGGTTTCACCTGCAAAGAATGGCACTATTTCATTGTTAGCGGGTTCCGTGCTAGCAGTGTCATCTTTTGTCGGTAATTTGATATTGCTAGGAACTTCCCAGCTTTGTTTGTTTAGTGTGATCGTTCCGCCGTTGCGAGGTAATCCATAGAAGTCTGGGCCGTAATGACTCGCAAAGCCCTCTAATTTTTCTATCGCGTCTAAATCTTCAAAGACCTGTGCGTACAACTCAATTGCACTCCAAGCGCTATAGCAACCAGCACAACCACAAGCGTTTTCTTTTTTATGTTTTTCGTGTGGCGCTGAATCAGTGCCTAGAAAGAACTTTTTAGAGCCTGACGCGACTACTTCCCTTAAAGCTTGTTGATGAGTATTGCGCTTTAACACGGGTAAACAATAGTTATGTGGACGAACGCCGCCAACTAACAAATCGTTGCGGTTTAAAAGTAGGTGCTGTGGAGTAATGGTCGCGGCTACGTTGTCAGAGGAAGCGAGCACAAAATCTACCGCATCCTTTGTAGTAATGTGTTCAAAAACGACCTTTAAGTTTGGAAAGTCGTTCACAATGTCACGTAAATAGGTATCGATGAACTCTTTCTCACGATCGAATATATCGATGTGAGCATCGGTTACTTCACCGTGGATTAACAACAACATTCCCTCTTCTTGCATGACCTCGAAAACGGGATATAGAGTTTTAATGCCTTTAACTGCTGCATCTGAATTCGTTGTTGCACCTGCGGGGTATAGCTTTGATGCAACAATACCAGCCGCTTTCGCGTTTTTGATTTCTTGGGTTGTGGTTTGGTTGGTCAAAAACAAAGTCAGCAGAGGTTCAAATTCAACGCCTTCTGGCACTGCATCCAATATGCGCTGCTTATAGTCTAAAGCCATTTCAGTTGTCGTTACTGGCGGTACTAGGTTTGGCATAACAATCGCACGTTTAAAACAACGTGCAGTCGCAGGAACAGTTTCCTTAAGCATTTCACCATCGCGAAAATGTAAATGCCAATCATCTGGAGTTTGAATAGTAAGCGTTGTCGTCATGCCAATTCCACCATATAAAGAGGTCAAAAATAATGGCGAATATTTTACCCTATTTACACACTTAAAGGGCAATTAAACGATGTAATTTACTCAGATTTTGCTTTTATAAGACTATTCAATGGAATTAAGCAGACTTTCGCGATAAATAAGGGTTTCTCTTCCTTACCATACGCAACGCATTCTTGAATCACTAGTTTCTTATTACTCGACTCAGGACCAAACTCATTAGCGTCGTCAGATATATCTGGGCCCACTAGTATGTTAATTGCATCGTTACTGCGCAGTTCTTCAAGCTGTCGCTTATCTATACAAAGCTTCTGGCTGGCATAAATCATGGGGTGAGAAATTAAGTCAATATCTTCAAAAACGGCACGTTCAAGGAGGGCTGATGAGATTAACCCCAAAGGGTACATTTCTGGAAAATCTACTTTATCAGCGAATTCATCGATAAATAGGCTCTGTTCTGCCCCAGCACTAGCTAAGAAGTTCTTAGCATTGCCCACAATCATATATTTGCGTTTTAAAAAGTATTTCGTCCCAGGTACTAAGTCTCTATCACTTAGATCATTGAGCATATGCATTGGCGGTAACTTACTTGGCAACGGCAAGGTCATATCATTAGCTTCGCGCTTATGACCAATAATCGCAGGCTTTTTATTAGCTTTTAAAATAAGGCGTCGGCTGAAGATGCTTGGGCCGTCACCATTTGACCATTTGCCACTTTTAACACTTAAACTAACTTCATCGTCAGGCCGCACACAGTTTGCAAAACTAAATTCATAAGCACTAAAGCGAAACTGCTCAGGATCAATATCGCTGGCGCCATTCATGTCCAATAATTTACATTGATACTCGATAAAGCAACCGAGCTGAAAGCCCAATGCGATAGGGCCCTCAAAAGGATTCCCGCGAAGCCAGTGCCAGCGGCTTTTGTCGTGAAACAAATTAAAGTCATCTGTTGAGTTTCTAGCAATATCAATATGTAATTGAGTCATCAAAAGCATGGATTGTTCTCATCTTGTTTGACAATTTGTGAATTCTGTACATTTTTTGATAAAAGTGTAAGCCAGAACTTGAAATATAGAAACTCTTCATCTTATCAATACTGCTTGTATAGAATATGCTTATATCGACAAAATACCTATAAGCATAAATTTGGCACCTCGTTGCAACATCGGTGCATTTTCGAATGAATGAAAAACAGAAGTAAATTGAAAGAAAAAAGGATAACCTTGGTCTTCTAAAATACAGCTTTTTTATTTGATTCACTACTTTTTAATAGGCACTGGAATTCATGCAACCCGCCATTAGTATTAGCAATATATCGCCAAACACTCACTTTGCAAACAAGCTTTTCATTTGGTTTCTCGACCGATTGCTTGGCATCAAAAAAATGGACCGCTTATATCGTCAGCATGAAATGCAAGGTTTGAGCAAAGAAGCTTTCTCTGACCGCTTAATTCAAATTCTTAAATTAGATATTCAAGGCGCAGAGAAACTCAAGCTAAAAATCCCCAAAACAGGCCCGGTTGTCATTGCCAGCAATCATCCTTTTGGTGGTATAGAAGGCGTTATTTTGGCACGCTTAATAGGTGAAGTTCGTCCCGATTTAAAAGTATTAGCCAACAAAGGACTTGGTATCTTCAGAGAAATATCTGACTATTTTATTTTCACTAATCCACTCTCCCCCAACGATCCTAAAAATGGCCCCTCCCTGCGCCAATGCGTGAAACATGTTCAATCACAAGGGGCGCTACTTATCTTCCCCGCCGGAAAAGTGTCCTATTATCAAAAAGCGAAATCTGGCATTAGTGAACACGTTTGGAACAAGCTCGTAGGAAGATTAGTCAGTATTGATAGTTGTCAGTACGTACCTATATTTGTAAACGGTGAAAACAGTAAGAAGTTTTATCGAATTGAAAGGATATATTTTAAACTACGTATGTTGTTTTTAGGCCGTGAGTTACTGAATAAAACTGGCGCCAAGATTGTTATTAATACAGGCAATTCAGTTAAGGAAAAGCAGTTTGATAAACAACTGAATCATACTGACAAAGCGATGCTTTGCAGAGCGCTTAGTTATGCACAAGATCGTCGATGGAGATATCAATGGCCTGCTGATATGGTCACAGAGCAGTTACCTATTATTGATGAAATTCAAACTAGCCAACTGATCAAAGAGATCTCCGCGCTTCCTGCCAATCAATTGCTTCTAGAAAATAAGGGATACTCCGTTTATTTTGGCTACCAATCACAACTTCCTCTCGTCGTTAGGGAAATTGCTCGTCTGCGCGAGATTGTGTTTAGAATGCATAATGAAGGAAGTGGTCAAGCACTTGATACTGATCGATACGATGCGACTTATACTCATCTGTTTATTTTAGATAATGAACAAAAGAAAATAGTGGGAGCTTATCGTATGGGTCTGACTGACAAGTTGCTCGACAGTGAAGGCCCTGAAGGCTTGTACTTGCATAAAATGTTTAAGTTCAGACCTAGTTTCGTCAATCAGCAAGAACCCTGTATGGAAATGGGCCGGTCATTTTTAGTTCCTGAAATGCAAGGCTCATATCAAGGCTTATTATTGCTTTGGAAAGGTATAGGTCGATTTGTCGCTCAGTTTCCACAATACCGAACACTTTATGGCACAGTGTCAATTAGTAAGTTGTTTGACCCACGAAGCGTAAAATTGATTGAACAAGGTTTGATTGACTCGCAAAGTGCCTCTCAGGTGGAAGCCATAAATTCGTTTGAGTTCGATAATCATATTGAAATAAATGAACTCGCACAAAAAATAAAATTAGGTGAGCAACTTACTGCATTTTTAACTAGCATTGAAGATGACGGAAAAGACGTACCTGTCCTAGCTAGGCAATATCTAAAAATGGGCGGCAAATTTCATGCTTTAGGTATAGACACTAGTTTCAATCATACCCCAGGTTTATTGCTAAGTGTGCACTTCCCTAGTGCTCCAGAAAAGTTGCTTAAATTATATGTCGGCGAGACGTATAAAGAATATTGTGATTGGTGAAATTTCTGTTTTTTTTGCGAAGGCAAGAATCTCCAAATAACGTTAGGAAATTCAAAAAGTGTACTATCAAAGCTTTCCATGAAGTTTGGGAGTTCCCTTCCTTCGAAGGGATGACGGTGTACGTAATTCAAGATACACTAGCCGCTTACTGAAATTTTAACACGCTGCTCTGGAGCATAACGAGGAACACTTTTGTTTACGATCTCAAAGCCTACATCAGAACAAGAACTCAATGATTACTTTCATTTTAGATGGCTGTGGTTGCGTAAGCAGTGGGGTTTTCCAGAAGGCTCAGAAAAAGACGAGTATGAAACCGTTAGTGAACATAGAGTCGTTCTAAATCCCTCTGGGCAGATAGTGGCCTGTGGTCGAATCCATTTAAATACGTCAGAAGAGGCTCAAATAAGGCATATAGCGGTAGATAGTAAGTACCGACGCAAAGGTGTGGGTCAACTTATCTTAACAGCTTTAGAGGCGGTTGCGCGTGATTTAGGTGCACAACGAGCGGTTACTAATTCACGAGAAACCTCAATGTCATTTTTCGCTGCTTGTGGATTTCAAATCGAAAAAGAAGCTCCGGCGGAACTGGGAAAGCTAAAACGCAAGCATATGTTCAAATTACTTGTGGACAACAATGTCCTTGTTCTCCATCCCCAATGGTGCAAAGAGCTTCAGGATACCTGGCATGAAAAAATCCCGATTACCGAACATATGGGCATTAAGCTTTATCAATATACTGAGAGTACTATTGAAACTAGAGCATCGTTAAATAAGAACATTAATCTACACGGTTCCATGTTCGCAGGAAGTATTTTTTCGCAAGCTACGCTAACAGGTTGGGGAATGATATTTCTGCAACTTAAGCAAAAAGGTCTTCAAGGTGAAATTGTGCTCGGTGACGGCGACATTCATTACCATAAACCTATAACGATGCGCCCACGTGCTGTTTGCAACATCGAATCGGTGAAAGCACGATTCGATCTACTCAAGTCTAACAAGAAATGTCCTATTGAACTGACTGTCGACATACACGACGAAGATACGGCTGTCGCTAGTTTCAACGGAAAATATTGGGTTATTCCACCAAAGGCAAGTTAAGTTAAGTTAAGTTAAGTTAAGTGAAGTAAAGTTGAGTTAATAAAAAAGCGCTAATGTTTCCTGAAGTGACCCCATTAAGTTGGACTCATTTCTAAGCGGCGACCAAGGCCTGATTTCGATATTGTGTCGGACTCAGGCCTTTTAGTTTTAGCTTAATGCGTTCGTTGTTGTAATAATCAATGTATTGTTTGATGTTTTCAAT
>NZ_JBLBVM010000044.1:0-126410 GCF_047250385.1 Glaciecola sp. MF2-115 | reverse complement strand
AAAAAGGTCGTAGAGTTGTTGTGCTAACATCTTTTTCTTTATGAAAATTTGAAAGCACTAGTTTGATCTCATTAATATCATAGTCAACATAAGTTTGAATTGACTAAAACTTAGTGATCGAAGCTTAACCGATCAGCATTATGCGCAGGCAGGAACCTCCATCCGCTACAAGAAAACCCAAAAAGAGCATCTATAAAGTTTACCAGTTAAAGGTGGGAGATCCCTTCCTTCGAAGGGATGACGGTACTTGGAAAGATAACGATTCTTCAACAACATTACGATTCTTCAACGACATTACGATTCTTTTACTTCTTCCAACTAAATATCCCCACCAAAACCATCAAAAAAGACCATTTTTTCACCAATTTTCAATTGTTATAACCTTATTCAATCTAATTTCAAGAAAACACTAGACTAAGCAAGGACTTTGTTTAATCATTGCATATTGATTTACATCAAAATAACAAATAATAACAAACTCTTTACAATGGCCGGTGGCATTTAGTACCTCCATAGATAAAAAGGGAAAGGAGTATCAGAGTGAATCGAATTTCAACATTGCTAGTAGGTGCTATGTTAGCCTTCAGCAATTCAGCAGTAGCGACAACCGCTGCAGAACGTTCCGACCTAAATTTACGCCCCGGTGTATCTGATATCAGTATGGAAGTATTCGACTTGCATATGCTGATGTTCTGGATATGTGTGGTTATTGGCGTATTAGTGTTTGGTGTCATGTTTTATTCGATGGTAGTGCATCGAAAATCTGTGGGCGCAAAACCAGCGAATTTTCATGAAAACGTCAAAGTCGAAATTTTATGGACTGTGATACCTTTCATTATCCTAATTGCAATGGCATGGCCAGCAGCTAAAACCTTACTTGCGATGGAAGATACTTCTGAAGCGGATGTGACAATATTAGTCACTGGCTCGCAATGGAAATGGCACTACAAGTACCAAGATAATCCTGATGTTGAATATTACTCGCTAATGGCGACACAGCAGGAACAAATCAATAATAAATTTGCAAAAGGTCAAAACTACTTATTAGAAGTTGACCGTCCCCTCGTTATTCCTACAGGCAAGAAAGTTCGCTTCCTAATCACTTCTGACGATGTTATCCACTCTTGGTGGGTGCCAGATTTCGCAGTGAAAAAAGATGCCAACCCAGGATTCATTAACGAAGCTTGGGCCAACGTGAACGAGCCAGGTATTTACCGTGGTCAGTGCGCGGAATTATGCGGAAAAGATCATGGCTTTATGCCAGTGGTCGTTATTGCTAAGTCGCCAGCAGATTATGATGCTTGGATTCAAGAGCAAGAAATAGCTGCGATTAAAGCGAAAGAAGAAGAACAACGTTTACTTGCAATGAATATGAGCATGGAAGAATTGATGACTCAGGGCAAGAAGGTATATGACACGGCTTGTGTAGCATGCCACCAAGCGAATGGCGGCGGTTTGCCTCCAATGTTCCCTGCGCTTAAAGATAGTAAAATTGCGATCGAAAAAGAAAATATTCCCGTCCATATCGATTACATCATAAACGGTAAAAATAATATGCCGGCCTTTGGCAAGCAGTTAACTATGTCCGAAATTGCAGCTGTTGTTACATACGAGCGTAATGCTTGGGGTAATAACACAGGTGATTTGGTTCAAGCCAAAGATGTTAACGCAGTGATTAACGGTAAATAGGAGGTCATCAAGATGAGTACAGAAATTACAAACGACGCACATGATTCACACGATGGCCACGACGAGCATCACGATCATCATATTCCTAAAGGCATCTTAAGATGGCTATTCACAACTAACCATAAAGATATTGGTACATTGTATCTATGGTTCGCATTCATTATGTTCTTAGTTGGCGGCGCAATGGCAATGGTCATTCGTGCGGAGCTTTTCCAACCTGGCTTGCAAATTGTTGACCCACACTTCTTTAACCAAATGACCACAGTGCATGGTTTGATTATGGTATTTGGTGCGGTAATGCCAGCCTTTACGGGTCTTGCTAACTGGTTAGTACCTATGATGATTGGTGCGCCAGATATGGCATTACCACGAATGAACAACTGGAGTTTTTGGATACTACCTTTTGCGTTCTTAATCCTTCTTTCATCTTTGTTTATGGATGGCGGCGGCCCAGCTTTCGGTTGGACTTTCTATGCCCCACTTTCTACACAATATAGTGGTGACAGTACTGCATTGTTTGTGTTCTCAGTACATATCATGGGTATTTCATCCATCATGGGTGCAATCAACGTTGTGGTAACTATTTTTAATATGCGCGCCCCTGGCATGACATACATGAAAATGCCATTGTTTGTTTGGACATGGTTGATCACTGCTTTCCTACTGATAGCTGTAATGCCTGTACTAGCGGGTGCTGTTACGATGGTACTAACAGATAAATTCTTCGGCACTAGCTTCTTTAATGCCGCAGGCGGTGGTGATCCAGTTATGTTCCAGCATATCTTCTGGTTCTTTGGTCACCCTGAAGTTTATATTATGATTTTACCGGCGTTTGGTATTATCTCGGCAATCGTTCCTACCTTCGCTCGTAAAAAATTATTTGGGTACGCTTCAATGGTTTACGCAACAGCATCAATTGCTTTGTTGTCGTTCATCGTTTGGGCTCACCACATGTTTACAACAGGTATGCCAGTGGCGGCGGAAATGTTCTTTATGTTCGCAACCATGCTAATTTCAGTACCAACAGGTGTGAAAGTATTTAACTGGGTTGCGACCATGTGGCGCGGTTCTATGACCTTCGAAGTGCCTATGATGTTCGCAATTGCCTTCATTGTATTGTTCACCATCGGTGGGCTGTCAGGTTTGATGCTTGCAATTACGCCAGTTGATTTCCAATACCATGATACCTACTTCGTTGTAGCTCACTTCCATTACGTGCTTGTAACGGGTGCGGTGTTCTCAATCATGGCAGCAGTCTATTACTGGTTACCTAAATGGACTGGTAAAATGTTTGATATCACTTTGGCTAAGTGGCACTTCTGGTGCTCACTTATCTCGGTAAACGTTTTGTTCTTCCCAATGCACTTTGTAGGTTTAGCTGGTATGCCGCGTCGTATTCCAGACTACGCATTACAATTCGCTGACTTCAACAAATGGATCAGTATTGGTGGATTCGCGTTTGGTCTGTCTCAACTCATTTTCTTAGTGCTAATTATCAAAGCATGTAAGAAACAGGGCGAGCCAGTATCAGCACAGGTTTGGGAAGGAGCCGAAGGTTTAGAATGGGAAATCCCATCACCTGCGCCTTACCATACATTTGAGACACCACCGGTTATTAAATAGACCGGAGATATTGTAGATATGTCAGAGCAATCTAACTCAACTAACACTAGTGATGCTGCAAGCGAAGGCGAGCAAGCATCACCAGTACCTGCTGCAAAGACGCGAGCTGAAATAGCGGCTGAGAATGCCAAAACAGTGAAGAAGCTTGTGTTTGTTGTTGTCGCTATGTTGGGTTTTAGTTTTGCATTAGTGCCTTTGTATGATGTGTTTTGTGACCTAACCGGCATAAATGGCAAACCATCAAATCAAGCTGCTGTGTACGAATCGGTTGTTATTGACGAATCTAGAACGATAAAAATTGAATTTATAACACGGACACATTCTGGAATGCCTTGGGAATTCAAGGCTCAGACTGCGGAAGTAAGGTTACATCCAGGCGAAATGGGTGAAGTTGAGTTTTATGTTCGTAACCCAACTGAAAGAGACATTATTGCTCAGGCAATTCCGTCTATATCACCTGGAACAGCGGCTTTGTATGTAAACAAAACAGAGTGTTTTTGCTTTAAACACCAGCCCTTAAAAGCAGGTGAAGAAGCAATAATGCCAATGAAGTTTTATGTCGACCCGCAACTGCCGAAAGATATTAGCGTTTTTACATTGCAGTATACTCTTTACGATATTACTGCAAACGTACAACCCGCTGTTGTCGTTGCCATGAACAATAGCTAATGGAGAAGAAAATGGCTCAAGAACAATATGAGAAGTATTATGTACCGGAACAAAGTATCTGGCCCATCGTTGGTGCAGTCGCGTTGTTTCTCATTGCAGTAGGTGCTGGCAATTATGTTATTGAAACCACACGAGATAAGAGTGGCTACGGCTTCTATATTCTTATTGCGGGCTTAGCATTACTGCTTATTATGATTACTGGCTGGTTTAAAAATCAGATCGATGAATCAATGAGTGGCCTTTACAGTGCTCAGCTAGGGCGTTCATATCGTCAAGGCATGGCATGGTTCATCTTCTCTGAAGTTATGTTTTTTGCTGCCTTTTTTGGTGCTTTATTCTACGCTCGTACTATCAGTATTCCATGGTTAGGCGGTGCGTCTAACAATGCGAGTACTAACGAAGTGCTGTGGAATGGATTTCAGGCAACGTGGCCATTATTGACCACTCCAGCTGATGCCATTTCAACAGGTGAGCCATCGACTCAAGCAATGCCTTGGACAGGCTTACCTCTTATCAATACCGCTTTACTTTTAGCGTCATCAGTTACATTACACTATGCTCACGTTGGTTTAGAAAAAGCTAAGCGCACTCAATTAATGGTGTTGCTAGGTCTTACTATTGTACTAGGTTCAATCTTTTTGGTACTACAAGTTCAAGAATACGTTCACGCTTATGTTGATTTAGGCTTGAAATTAGATTCTGGTGTTTATGGTAATACTTTCTTCTTGTTAACTGGCTTCCACGGAATGCACGTTACGCTAGGAACAATTATCCTTATTGTGCTTTTCCTTCGATGCTGGAAGGGACACTTTACACCTAAGGAGCACTTTGCCTTCCAAGCGGGTAGCTGGTATTGGCACTTTGTTGACGTGGTTTGGGTCATGCTATTCTTCTTTGTCTACATACTGTAGGAACGAAAAAGGCCATTTCACTTGAAATGGCCTTTGCTTTTATCAGTTTGTTTTTATCGGTTTTATTTTATCAATTTTTGTATCAGCTTTTTATTAAGCAATCACTTAATATAAGTTTAATTAACAATTGTCATTAATAGGGTTTTGGATTGGGCTGAATCACGCCTGTTGCAACAGCAATTAGGATAAGGCCAATGATCAGTGCGGAAGCTAGCACACGCCTACCAATAAACTTACTCATATTTTGCTTTTGGTCATTTTTCAGCATAATCATCATCGCTTTAAAAAGACTATACACCATATAAATAAGTAGTCCGCCAATGGCTAATTTTACGAATAACACTAGTACGCTCCGTTTATCATAATTTACTCTTTAGCAGAGCATTTAAGGAAAGAGAAAGGTCATTCAACGAAAATGTGGATCCGTAAACTCCCAATACTGCCTACCTTAATCACTTTGTTGTGTGTTGTCATTATGTTTGGCTTAGGTATTTGGCAATTAGAACGCAAGGCTGAAAAGGATGAACGCCTTTTGCAAATTGCTGAGCGTCAACTGAGTCAGCCGTATAGCTTGGAAGAAATCATTGCGAATTTGCCAAGAAATAGTAACGCTAGCAGTGTTATTGATATTCAAGACTTCCCCGTGAGCTTCACCGGTTTAGCTGATTTGGATAAGGTCTTCTTTATCGACAATAAAATCGTGAATGGCAAGACCGGTTATCACGTCGTCATTCCAATCACGACTTCATCAGGCACAACGGTACTGGCAAACTTTGGCTGGCTTAGAGGTAATGGTATTCGAGGAGAACTGCCTAATTTGCCAATAGAGTTACATGATTACGAAGTTGCAAAAATGCAATTCAGTGGAGTTGTTAGCATGCCATCTATTAATCAGATGGTGACAGAAACGAACAAAAAATTTGGCGAATTTCCAGCTCTTCTTCAACAAATAGATCTCACTCAAATTGAAAAACATTTAAGTGCCTTGGCGTTTCATCCTTCTGGTAGGACATATCCATTTGTGGTTAACTTAAATCCAGATCCAAACACAGAGTTCGTGCGCAACTGGCAAGCGGTCGTGATGAGCCCTGAGAAGCATTTAGGTTATGCTGCTCAATGGTTTGGTCTAGGTATCGCCGCACTAACAATTTACCTTCTCAGCTTAATGAAGCTAACACATACTAAAAATAATAAAGAGAAATAACATGCAACAAAAATCAAAGAAATTTACCGCAATCGCGCTTATCCTCGTGTTCACACTTCCAGTCATTTTAGCAAAATTGGCATTAGACAATGAATGGTTTAACAAAGGCTCCACAAATAGAGGTCAATTATTAAACCCTATCATCGAAGCGGGTGAATTGTTTGTGGTTGAAGGTGAGGAGCCGCACTGGCGTTTAGCGTACAGCATTCCTGAAGTTTGTGACGTGGCATGTGAAAACGCAATATTCAGTATAAGTCAGGTCCGCACAGCAGTGGGACGCGAAATGGATAGAGTGGATGCTGTCTTTATTGTGACTGAAAATAGCGACATTAAGGCGGTGGAAAACTTAGAAACGAACAAATTTGGAAAAGTGTTAAAAACGGAAACAAAAAATGTTAATAATTTGTTTAATCAAGTTGGCAAAAATGGTATTTTTATTGTAGATACTTTGGGTAATGTTGTACTCAAATTTGACAGCACGCTTGAACGCGAACAAGCAATTATGGACAGTCGAGACATATTAGCGGATCTCCGCAAATTACTAAAATTGTCTCGAATTGGTTAGAACAGGATAAGATAATGAAGAAGTTGGTGCTTGCGAGTATTTTTTTAGCACTATTGGTTATTGTCCTAGGCGCTTATACGCGTTTAACGGATGCTGGGCTTGGATGTCCAGATTGGCCAGGATGTTATGGGACTTTACTTGTTCCTGAATCTGCAGAATCAATCGAGAAAGCAAACCAAGCTTATCCTGAAAGACCTGTAGAAGCCCAGAAAGCGTGGAACGAAATGATCCACCGCTATTTTGCGGCAGGCTTGGGTTTCTTTATCCTCGTCATATTTTTTGCTTCATTAATGAAAAGAATGAAGGGCGCTGACGTTCCTATTAAACTCCCTTTTTTACTTCTGGTATTGGTTTGCTTCCAAGGTGCGCTTGGCATGTGGACAGTCACACTCAACCTTTTACCTGTTGTTGTAATGGGTCATTTGCTCGGCGGCTTTACTGTTTTGTCTTGTTTGTTCCTTCTTTACCTTCGTCTTTCTAAATTCAGAATTCCTGGTGGTGACTCTGAAATTAGGCGGTATGCAAAATTTGGTGCGCTGGGTATTGCAATCTTAGTGTCGCAAATTGCCTTGGGCGGCTGGACTAGCGCCAACTATGCTTCATTAGCATGCACTCAGTTACCTATTTGCGAAGGTGATTGGTTCAGTAACCTTGATATTGCAGGCGCATTTAGTGTGCCGGCTGCCGATAATTACGAATTTGGTGTGCACGACTATCAAGAACGAGCGACGATGCACGTGATGCATCGAATAGGTGCGATTATCACCTTTATTTACTTATGTTGGTTTGCAATAAAATTATATACCCGTTCATCGTCAGGCTTAGTAAAGCGTTTGGCTGTTGTGATGACTCTTGTATTAGGTGTTCAGGTTCTACTTGGTGTAAGTAACGTTGTTTATAGCTTACCCCTGAGCGTAGCCGTGCTGCACAACGCAGTGGCGGCGTGTTTATTGCTGATCATGGTTCTTCTAACTTACACCATGTACCGAAAGTACTAGCGTGGATAAGTTTTTCGTATTCAATTTTTTAAGGAGAAGCGCATGAGCGAACAAGCCATTGCTTCAAAATCTATTCGAGCACAGGCCACTTGGCGTGACTACTATGAAATGACAAAACCTCGTGTGGTGATGTTGCTGTTGTTAACCGCTTTAGTAGGAATGTGTTTAGCAACTGAAACTTGGATAGATCCGCAAGTCCTTGTATTTGGCATGCTAGGTATTGGTTTATTATCTTCATCGGCTGCAGTGATCAATCATGTGGTTGATCATAAAATCGATAGCCTCATGGCACGAACGTTTAACCGCCCGGTTGCGAAAGGTAAGGTGTCTCCTAAACGCGCGCTTGTTTTCGCATTTGTAATTGGCGCTATTGGTTTTGTTGCTTTAGCTTTGTTCGTTAACATGCTTACTGCATGGTTAACCTTAGCGAGCCTCGTAGGCTACGCAGTTATCTACACTTCATATTTAAAACGCGCGACACCGCAAAATATTGTTATTGGTGGTTTAGCTGGTGCAGCGCCTCCTTTGTTGGGTTGGACTGCTGTAACCGGTGATATTCATGCCTACGCGTTGTTACTCGTCTTGATTGTATTCACTTGGACACCGCCACATTTTTGGGCGCTCGCTATACATCGTGAAAAAGATTACGCCAAAGCTGAAATTCCAATGCTACCTGTTACACATGGTGTTGAATTTACAAAAACCTGCGTCTTGCTCTACACAGTATTGCTATGCTTAGTATGTGCATTACCTTACCTAGTAGATATGAGTGGTTTAATTTACCTGATTGGCTCAAGTCTTCTGAATGCTGGCTTTATGTACTATGCGATAAAGCTGAAGTACAAAGCAACTGAGACAACGGCAATGGATACCTTCAAATTTTCAATTTATCATCTAATGATATTGTTTGTAGTATTGCTGGCTGACCATTACATACCTTTGTAAACTTTCAAGCTAATTAAAGGTCTATGAATATGGACCTTATTTTCTATTCCGACAGAGTACTAATTGAAATGAATCAAAATAAATGGGTGGGTGTCGTTGCCTTTATCTCCCTTATATTAGGGGTATACCTTGCGATCACTATTGCGCCACCGGATCACATGAAAAAGCCGCTGAGTGAGCAAACTTCTCACATGAGTTGGTACCCGCAAGCGAGAGCCTTACACAACTTTACGCTTACAAATCACCGTAACGAAGAAATGACCAATGCGGACCTGAAAGGTAATTGGACACTTGCTTTTGTTGGCTACACATTTTGTCCTGATATATGTCCCGTCACCCTTGCAGACATCAATAAAATTTATCCTGAACTGATCAAGAATGTTTCAACAACGCCACTGCAAATCTGGTTCTTATCTGTCGATCCGAAAAGAGACACGCCAGAGCGTTTGAATGAATATATTCAATATTTTAACAAGGATTTTATCGCGAGCACTGGCTCACACGATCAATTGTTTCCCTTAGTGCGAAGCATGGGCATGATGTATGCGATGAGTGATGATACAGATAACCCCAACTATTTAGTTGATCATAGTGCATCTATTGTAGTGATAAATCCCGACGGTCATGTTGTTGGTCGTTTCAAACCGAAGCATGATCCAGGCAAGTTATCTGTTAGCGACATGGATGAACTTAAAGCCGATGTGCCCTTATTATTGAAACAAGGTTAGTCAGGTTTCAGCGGTGACTATTCAACGCGGTCAGTTATCCCAGTCAAGCCAAATTGCAGCGCTTATTTACGCATCTGAGCCTCGTTTACTTAATTTTTTGTTTGGTGGCGAAGAGCTTTGTAAAGCGTATCTATTAAACGCGTGCCAGCAAGCTCAAGGTCAATTCAGCGCAAACTACCATTGGGTTTATTCTAAAGAAGTAAATCAGGTGGAAGGTGTCTGTGCTACTTGGCTAGCTAGCATGCCTATTGAATTTCAAGCTGGCACTATATCCGCATTCAGGGACTTCCTTTCCGAAGAGCAAATAATTCATTTATTGGCTTACAAAGAGCCTCTCGATTTATGTTTTGTAGCGCCAAGAGCTGATCAAATGTGCATAGGTCATATGTCTGTGTTTGAGAAAAGCCAACGAAAAGGGATTGCGGCCGGTTTAATTCAGCACGCTGCATCCGAAGCAAAGGACTTAGGCTTAAGCGAATTGGTTTTAGATGTAGATATGTCAAATAGTGCAGCGATTGAATGCTATACAAATGCGGGTTTTTGCCATGCATCACAATCAAAATTTGAAGCCACTCAACAAACGTTTTCACGCATGATTTTGCGTCTGTAAAAGTGTTTATGAACTTCCCCAAGTTAATACTTGGCCTCATAAAACCTAAGCTTTGTTGTCAGTGTCATTTTTGATAGCTCAAAATTTGCCAAGAAAAGCAGCATAAAATAGGATGAACACTTTAGCTTGTTTGTACGTATTTATTTGCTGATTAGCCTCTCTTAGAGGTGTACATAGAATTTTAATAAAACAATGGAGTGAACGCTTATGTTGAAAGCGCCTTTTAAAGCAACTTTGTTGGCTAGCGCCCTTGCCTTTTCTGGCTTGGCACTTGCCGCAGAGTCATTTGAAATTGAACATTTACCTAAAGTGAAAAACGCAGGCAATATCACCGTCTCTGCCGATGGCAAAACCACGGCATACACCCTTTCAAATCCAAGAGATATGGTCGCCGGGAATGAAGATGGCACTGCCGATAGCCACCTTTATGTAATGACGGGTAAGAATAAACCAAGTTTGTTCATCGGTACAAAAGGCAGTGTGTCGTCTTTACAGTTTAGTGCTGATGGCGAAACCCTATTCTTCAAAACCAAACGTGAAGATGACAAGAATACCTCCTTATATTCCATTTCAATGAATGGTGGTGAAGCAACGCAGCGCTTTGCTTTCGAAACATCCATTGGTGATTACGCAATTTCAAAAGACGGTAAAACTCTATACTTTGTTGCCCGTGAAAAAGAAAAGAAAGATGATCTCAAAAAGAAAGGCTTCAAGGCTTATGTGTATGAAGAAGACCAGCGCTTAGCCTCACTTTGGACGGTTGCGCTTGACGATAAAGAAGCGAAACCAACGAAACTGTTTGATAAAGGTCACGTGTCTAGCTTCAACTTATCAGCCGATGGCAAAAACATTGTAGTCGCTGTAGCCCCTACGAATCTAATTGATGATTTTTACATGCAGCGAGATTTGCATGTGATTAATACAAGTGATGGTGAAGTCACAGCAAGCATCGATATTCCAGGAAAGTTAGGTCGTTTCGAGTTTTCAGAAAATGGTAAATATATTGGCCTGTTAGCAGGAACAGACATTCATGACACGTCTACAGGTGTCTTGATGGTAGCGGATACTAAATCAGGCAAACTGACACAATTAACAGCCGATGCTGAGCAGCACATTGTTGACATTGATTGGTTAGGCAAGGACATATTGGCAGTTGCGCATCGCGGTGTTGAAAGTGCAGTTGTGCTATATGAAACTGATGGTGATATAAAACGCACATATAAAACGCCAGACGATATTGTCGTTCGCTCAGCGGATATTGGCGATGACGAGATCCGTTTTATTGCCGATAGTCCGAAGCACCCGCGCGAAGTCTTTAGTCTAACGCGCAGTAAAGTTAAGAAGTTAAGTGATCACAATGCTTGGCTCAAAGATATCAACTTAGCAAAGCAATCAACGTTTAGCTTCAAAGCTCGTGATGGTCGCAATGTCGAAGGTTTATTGATGCAGCCAAGTGGCGATGCACCTGCTGGTGGCTGGCCACTTATCATGGCAGTACATGGCGGCCCAGAAGCACACTATAGCGATGGTTGGTTAACGGGTTATTCGACGGCTGGTCAACATGCGGTGGCCGATGGCTATGCTGTTTTCTATCCAAACTATCGCGGTTCAACCGGACGTGGCGTTGCTTTTGCGAAAGAACATCAGAACGACTACGCAGGCGCAGAGTTTAACGATTTAGTCGATGGCGTTGAAGCATTAGCGCAATCTGGCCTGATCAACAAAGACCGTGTTGGTATTACTGGCGCATCCTACGGTGGTTACGCTTCAATGTGGGGAGCGACAGCCTTAACTGATCACTTTGCTGCAGCTGTTGCCTTTGTAGGTATTTCAAATCAGGTATCTAAATTTGGTACCAGCGATATTCCAAATGAAATGCACCTTGTTCACTCGCTGAAATGGCCATGGGAAGATAACTGGATGAACCTAATAGAACGTTCACCAATTTTCCATGCTGGTAAAGCAAAAACACCTATTTTGATCCTGCATGGTGAAGAAGACACGCGTGTTCACCCAAGCCAGTCTATGGAGCTGTATCGTTCAATCAAAGTTCGCACAGAAACCCCCGTGCGATTGGTTTTCTATCCAGGTGAAGGTCATGGCAATCGCAAAGCAGCTGCTCAATACGACTATGCATTGCGTTTAATGCGCTGGATGGATACATACTTAAGTGTTGATGCTACACGCACCACTGCAATGCCTGAATTTGATTTAGGCATGGCTGAGCGTTTAAAGAAAGATGATGAAAAAAGTGAGGACAAAGCGGAAGATTAATTTTCGCTTTAGCTTTGCTAAATCAAGGCGGTTCAGTTGGTAAAGAGCCGCCGTTTTCCCTCCTTAATATGTATGCATGTCAATGTTCGAAACTTCTTTTATCATCGACAATAACGATGACTTTGCTTGCAACAAAGAAACGTCATTCCCAACTTGATTGGGAACCTCGCAAACCAACTAGAAAGCTTAAAACCAGTACTTTTCAGAATGATATCACTACGAAGCAACGTCATTCCCAACTTGATTGGGAACCTCACAAACCAGCTAGAAAGCTTAAAAAAACAGTACTTTCAGAATAATACCACTACGAAGCAACGTCATTCCCAACTTGATTGGGAACCTCGCAAACCAACTGGAAAGCTTAAAAACAGGACGTTTCTTTGTTGCAAGCTCATAGTCAATTTTTTCGCATATTACACAGTAGTAAACGTTCAAACATTAATCCCCAGTTTCAATCTTTCATATGCCGGTACATTTAATTCCAAGAACATTTTTAAATCTACCTAAATTTCCTGTTGACTAAAATTACTGTGTATCGCATAGTATTAATACTGTGCGATAAACAGTATGTGATGCACAGTATAAAACGAAAGGAAGAAACATGAGTGAGACTCGCACGAACAAATTAAGACTAGAGCTACGCAGAGGTGTGTTGATCCTCAGCGTACTTGCCTCTAGCAAAGAGCCACAATATGGATATTCGCTGCGCAAGCATTTAAGCGAAGCGGGTATTGAGATTGATGAGGGGACTTTATATCCGCTTATTCGTCGTTTGGCCGAACAAGAGCTGCTAGATAGCGAGTGGAAAAATACTGACGGAAGAGAACGCCGTTATTATTTATTAAGTGAAAAAGGCCATCAAGTCCTTGAACAACTCACTGAAGATTGGCAGCAACTAAACCAAAGCATTTCAGCATTACTGGAGAAAGTATAATGGAAATGGTTGATAGATATATTGTAGCGGTAAAACAAGCGCTACCAGAAGATAAACAAGATGAAATAGGGCGCGAACTTAAAGCCAATATCTTGGATGAGATTGATGCGCTTAGTGAGCAGGACAACAACAGCGAAGATGCAGTCAAACAAGTATTGAATAAATATGGCCACCCGGAAACCACCGCGAATCGTTTTTACGATAGACCCGCTTTGGTTGCCGGTGTTGATATGCCTTTGTACAAAAAGGTATTAATGCATGTTGCAGCGTTCTTGTTCACTTATGCGGTCGTTATAACACTTCTCTCTATGCTGGATGATGACTCAATTAATCCTTTTCGCTTGATGTTCCAGCCCTTGTTTATATTCATCGATAATGCGAGTTTGCTATTCCTAGTTGTGACACTTGTTTTCTACTTCGCGGGTAAAACCGGTTCAATATCGGCTTGGCTCTTTGGTAATTGGTCATTAGATAAATTGCCGTCTAACCCTAATTTTAAAATAAGTAACTCAGACACCATTACCGATATCATTACCAATAGCTTTTTGTTGCTAGTATTGTGGACGCATTTATGGATGAGCGAAGAAGCATATCAGCAGCTTGTGGTAGCTTTGGCGCCGTCAGCTGAGCATTGGCGTATAATACTAACAGTGCTTTGTGTGCAGTCTTTAATACAAGCATTGTATCGCTTAACGCAAAGCCATTGGCAGCGTAGCAGCTATATTGCATATATCATTGACCACGCTGTATTTGCTATAGTGGCAATATGGATGGCAGCGACAACGCCACTGCTTGTTGTGACGGATGCAGTTGAAGCTGAGTTGCCAAAAATGGCTTTATCATTCATTGAGTCTTCACAGAGCCATTTCTTATTGTCAGTCGCCGCTATTTTGATTGTGCTTATGTATTTTCAATTTAGAAAATTGCCTAAGTTAAAATAACTGAGGTAATTTGAAATAGGTCTATTTAAATCAATCAAGTGTTGAGATATTGTTGAGTGGCGTTGTCCTATTGTTGCTAAGAAGTCTTTACAATAGGATGCTCTCACAACAAGAAATTATGTAACTTAGAAAGGATTCGTAAATGAAGAAAGAAAATGCAGGGAAGTATCTCGCTATTTTGGGTTTACTGTTTTTGTTAGCTTTGCCTTGGGCAGTGGCAAATACGGTTTTGTCCATGTACTCAACCTTTGATCAAATAACGCTTTTTGGACCGAGTGACCCCAGTTCTGAAGTAACAACTTCATGGGTGCCAACAGTGATTGGGATGATTCTTTTTATACCAGGTTTCTTACTTTTGTTGGTCTCCGTTGTCGGCCTAAACTATCGAAAAAATTGGGTGTTTTGGGCAATCTTAGTATCTTCAATTTTACTGCTGATCATATTTCCAATTGGCACTGTTCTTGGCTTAGTTGGATTCATGGTTCTATTCTCAGAAAGGAAAAATTTTGGATCGGATGTTCAGCCTACTCAAGCAAAAAATTGACGTCGGACGCATTCTGTTCACCAGCATTTTCTAATTGGAATAAGATGCTCACTAAGCTGCTCACTAAAATTCGAGCACTCAAAAGGAAGAAAAGTGGAAGATATAGTAGGTGAAATAGGTAAAGGCTTTTTCAGGGCGATTGGCTATCTTCTAGCTGAGGTTTTCTTCTGGTTTATTTGCTATTGGACTGGTTGGCCTGTTTGCAAAATTATCACTTTGGGCAAATACCCCAAACCAAAAAGAGCTGACCAATGGGGACAGGAGCAAAATTCAGGCCTTTGGTGTTGCTTGCTTGGTCTTGCCGTTTGGATCGTGATAGGGCTTTATTTGCTTGGTGCATTTAGCTAACCCATGCGCAGAAATTATTCAAAAATGTTATTTAGAATATGTTTTCTTAGCTTTGCAGTTTTGCTCTTTTCGGCCTGCTCTGATAACGATGGCCTGCCTCAGCAAGCCGATCCTGATTTCGTTCCCAGAAACACAGTAAAAAGCTTTTCTGAACTTAACAGCCCAATTGTGTTTATCGACGAAGCTCACAATAACTTTCATACTGCCAATGGCCGATATAAGCCTTTCTTCCAAGTTCTCATGAGTGATGGCTATACAGTTATGGCGAACAAGAAAGCGTTAACTTATGCGCACTTAAAACAGGCTGATATATTGGTCATTGCCAATGCGCTGGATGAAGGAAGGAGCGATTGGACTCCTCCGTTTCTAGATGCATTTGGCACACAAGAAATTCAAGCGATTAAAAAGTGGGTAAATGAAGGTGGCTCTCTTCTTTTGGTAGTCGATCACACGCCGTTTCCTAAAGCGTCTGAATCATTGTGGCGAGCTTTTGGCTTTGAATTTAGTCACGGTCATGTGGCTAATGCTAGTTTTAAAGTCGTTGATGGAAGTCTTGCACAGCATGCTATTACAACCTTGGCTCCCAACGTGCTCAATCAAACTTCATATAATACCTCTGATAGCAGTGAAGAGAGCGAGGCTAATTCCTCAGCATATTTTTCACAAATTCGTACTTTTGGTGGATCTGCTTTTCGCACCCCTCAAAATGCCGTGTCTCTATTAAAATTAGGCGCAGGCACTCAGTCACTCGTTCCTGAAATACCTTTTCAAATTAGCTCAAAAACACCTCGAGTATCAATGCAAGGTTGGTCTCAAGGAGCGGTACTTGAGATAGGTGAAGGACGGGTCGCTGTATTTTCGGAAGCTATGATGTTTACTTCGCAAGTTTATGTGCCAACGGGTGAGAAAATGGGTTTAGTGTCTAAAGGTGCTGAACACAACGAGGCGTTTTTACTAAATGTTATGCATTGGCTGAGTAAGGCCATTTAGCTTTGTGCGAAGGCAAGAATCTGCTTCATACATCTCAATTTGCTATTAATTCTTGATGATGTTTTGGGAGATATTTGCCTTCGCAAATATGACTTTAGGGAGCGTGTCGTTTCAACGAACACATTTATGCTTTCCTAATAATGATGCTAGGGTGGCCAGGAGCTTAATTAGTCTAAGTACGTGCCATCCTCTTTTGCAGTGAAAAACGGAATTGAGTACCAATAAAAACGGTCGCTTTGTTTGTTGCTTGGTGCAGTACAGTTTATTCGCGTGCGCCCAGGCTTAAAAGGGGTTTTTATATCGACGCTAAAACCACTATCGGTTTCTTCGATTGGCAATGACTCTCCACGAAAGTAACAGGCGATGCGAGAAAGTTGAATGTCGTCTTGGCGGATATCAATTTGTAATTCGCCTAATACCTCATCAATTTCCATTACATAACGATGCGGTCTTTTTGCTAGCACTGGCATTGCTAGGCTGTTCAGTTTCGTTTTTAGAGTTTCTAGATTAGCGTAATTTCCAGCTGCGGGAAATCGAGGTAAGGATTGTTGATCGCTGAGTTGGCCAACAGCACCGGAATGTTGGCCGAAGCCAAGGTAGCCCTTCCTTTTAAGTAAGTCTTTTACCTTAGTATCAAATTCACCAAATGGATAAACCAGCCACTTTTTGGAATAACCAAGCTGCTCTTGTATTTCATTTTCGGCCATATCAATATTTTTCTCGATACGTTTTAGCCAAGAACTTTTGCTTTCGTTTGCTTGTTTGTCGAGCAGATGTAAGTGGTCGAGTGTGTGATTCGCGAAGGTAACGCCTTCTTTACTCATCTGTTTTACGTCATCCCAATCCAATTGAGAGTCTAGAACGCCTATTTGAGCTGGGTTAATGAATATTGTGTAATCAAAGCCATGTTTTCTAATTAATGAGTGACCATTTTCAAGAATATTTTTATAGCCATCATCAAAGGTGATCACGACTGCCTTCTGTGGAAGCGCTGCTCCACTTTTTATCGCATCCAATGCTGTTTGCAAGGAAACAACATTATGAAACTCAGATAGATAGGCTAGATGTTGCTCAAGTTCTGAAGGCGTCACTGAGGTTGAACGCGGCGTTTCGGTGCTAACATGATGGTATTGTAAGATAACGAAGCTGTTATTGTTATTCGCTGGGGTAGTTAGGGAGAGACCGTTTTCATTAGCTTGAAACGCACTTGCACTAGTAACGCTCATAGAAAGTAAGGCGATGAAATAGATCCGCTTTACTATTATCTTGCGAGTCAATGCAGCGACAAATAGGTACTGACGAAATAAAGCACTTTTAAAAACAATTTTAAGCATTGCTCACTCCGATTAATGAGGTTAGTCTTTTTGGGATATCTTGTTATCTTAACTTTTCCAGGTATCTTTTTAAGTTCTTTTTTGGCTTATTGAGCGTTCAGCTTAGCCTAGTTGCTGTTCGAGTGATATTGTAATCTGAGCTTCTATTAATTTAAACCAAGTAGTCGAATTAATCGGCTTAATTTCCGTAAAGATCGAGATTCATCAAGTGATTAATATTGTGAAGAGTAAAAACTAGCATGCAGCAACGAACGCATTCGGATGCACAAAAACACCATGTTTGGCATTTACTGTTCTTAGCATTCCCTCTTATTTTAGCTAATATCACAACACCCCTTCTAGGCTTAGTTGATACAGCGATTTTGGGCCATATGGACGCGACTCACTATTTGGCTGGGGCATCCATTGGTACTCTAATTTTAACCCAACTATATTGGATATGCGGCTTCCTTAAAATGTCCATCACCGGTCTTAGCGCGCAAGCAGGACGTGGCAATTTGGATGTGAAAGAGCAACAACGGCGAACTAAGGTATTAGTTCAAGGCGTCACTTTTGGTTTGTTTTTAGGCCTCCTGTTTATTTTACTGCAAACACCTATTCTTAACGCGGGTTTATATTTTGCTCAGTCTTCGGAACTCCTAAAAGAAAGCACCGAAGCCTACTTTAGTGTGCGTATTTGGGGGGCACCTGCAGCTTTGGCTAATATGGCCTTAGTTGGTTGGCTAATTGGCCAGCAAAAAACTAAATCTGTGTTGATGCTGCAAGTGGCAGTGAATTTTATCAATATTATCTTTAGCCTGCTTTTTGTTTTCGTTTTTGATTGGGGAGTGAAAGGCGTTGCTGGCGCGACGGTTGTTGCTGAGTTTTCATTGCTCGTTTTTTCATTGGCGCTTTCTAAAAGGCTAATAAACATGAGCTTGTTTGAAAGCGCTTGGTTAAAGTGGATTGCACTGAAACCATTACTCAGCCTCAACTCAGACATCTTACTGCGAAATCTAGCCCTGCAACTGACATTAGCCTTTATCACCTTTAAAGGGGCTAGCATGGGAGCTCAAATCGCTGCTACTAATGCAATATTAATGCAATTCTTCGCACTTATTGCCTTGGGATTGGATGGTGTTGCAAACGCTGTAGAAGCGCTCGTGGGCGAAGAGAAGGGTAGGAAAAATATAAAGGCTTTAAACCATCATGTAAAAGTGGGCTTGCTTTGGTCGAGTTTGTTCTCAGTGTTATATGCTTTCATCTTTTGGCAATTCGGCGTGCAAATTATACAAACGCTAACTGATCAACCTGTACTGCAAAAAGAAGCATCAAACTATCTCGGCCTCATGATTTTACTGCCAATGGTCGCACATTGGTGTTTTCTGTTTGATGGAGTCTTCGTTGGTTTAAGTAAGGGTAAGGCAATGCGTGACTCTATGATCCTAAGCACAGTCTTTGGCTTTTTCATGATCTGGTGGTTTGTGATGGACTTGGGAAATACAGGATTGTGGATAGCATTGCTTAGTTTTCTTGCCTTCAGAGGCGCTATTTTAGGCTCATGGTTTGTGTTTCTAGCAAAGAAACCAAATCTAAGAATTTTTTGAATCTAAGCTCTTTTCCTAGTACTGAAAAAATAAAAATATCAGTTTGTCTTGATAAATATGAACTAAAACTTATTCCGCCAAGTCTTATTTGCAATTATTCTGAAGATCGCGAGCTTAGATTGCGAACTTAAAAAAACAGCTACACGATTAAATTAAATCGCATGCATAAATTACGGCATGAGATTACTGTTACATACATCACTCAATTTATTGATTAGGGTAAGGAAACAAAATGAAATTCAAGTTAATGATGGTTGTACTCTCAGTCTTTGCGATAAGCGCATGTTCGTCCTTACTGATGTCGAATGGTAATAAAGGAGCAATCTCAAGTAGTTTGATGGAGTTTTTATACCCAGATGAGACGAGCAGGGCAGAACATGTTGCAGAAATACCCACTTTAACATTACCCGTTAAAGTAGGTTTAGCTTTTGTTCCATCAACAAATTGGGCAAGAGATGGTATTAACAGTAGTCAACAAATCGCCCTGTTAGAAAATGTCAAAAAGTCCTTTATGCAATATGACTTCATTAACAATATTGAAATAATTCCCAGTGATTATTTGAAAGGTGGTCAAGGCTTCGAAACGCTTGAGCAGGTGTCACGATTGTATGATGTCGATGTGATGGCTTTAGTTTCCTACGATCAAGTCACTCAATCTACTGAGAAAAAAGCGGCCTTATTGTATTGGACTATCGTGGGCATGTACGTTATTCCCGCAAATGAAAACTCCGTTCAAACATTCGTAGACACCGCTGTTTTTGACGTGAAAAGTAGAAAAATGCTGTTTAGAGCACCTGGTATTAGCAAGTTAGAGGAAAGCTCAACAGCTATTAAGATAGATGCTGTGCTTGCAGAAAAGTCTATCGAAGGATTTACTTTAGCTGTCGATGATATGAATAAAAACTTAGATGCTGAGCTGAGTCGTTTTAGAACCAGAGTGAAAGAAGAAAATGTTGCTAAAATTGAGCGCCGTGCAGGTTATAGTGGCGGCTCACTTGCATACTTTGGTTTGCTGGTATTAGGGGCGACAATGGTACTTCGTCGTAAATACTCAGCAGCTTGATTTATTGATGCTGAGCACTTTGAATTAATAAGCTAACAGCTCAGGGCTGCAATTGCGCCAACAACTCTGGCAGTTTGCTACTTGGAACTGCCGGAGACCAATAATAGCCCTGCCCCTTACTGCAACCTAACTCGCTTAAGCAAGTTTCGACATGCTCATTTTCGATACCCTCAGCAACCGTTTGTAAACCAAGGCTTTTCGCCATTTGAATGATGGCTTTAACTAAAGGCTTATTGGTTTTCCACTGTTCTTGAGTAGAAATAAAAGAACGGTCAATCTTTAACGTTGAAGCGTTGAATTTGCGCAGGTAACTTAGGTTGGAATAACCCGTTCCAAAGTCATCGATAGCGATCATAGCACCAAGCTCATTTAAAGCATCTAGCTGCTTCTGAATATGTTCAGATTCTACTATTAGCAAAGACTCAGTAAGCTCTAACTCTAGGGCGTTTCCGCTCAAACCGAATTCATTTAGATTATCTTCAATAGTTTTTGGTAAATGCCCGTCTTTGAACTGAACAACCGATAAGTTAATTGCTACAGACATTGTGGGAAAACCTTGTTGTCGCCACAATGCACAATCTTTGCAGGCTTGATGAATTACCCATCGCCCCAGCTCATTTATCAGTCCACTGCTTTCCGCCAAGGGAATAAATTGATCTGGACCTATCATGCTGCCATCTTCTTGGGGCCAGCGTATTAATGCCTCTACTGCTGAAACACGTTTGCTGCTTAATTCAATGATAGGTTGATAATAGAGTTCAAATTGCTGTTCATTGAGAGCTTGCCTTAAGCGCTGAAGCAACTCAAATTGATCGCTTCTAACTTGATCAAGGCTGTCATCATAGTAATGATAATTGTTGCGACCGTCTTCCTTTGCTCTGTACATAGCAATATCGGCTTTTCTGCAGAGCTGTTTAAAGTCGGTGCCATCGGTAGGTGCACAAGCTATCCCTATTGAGGCTGACACTGACACTTGGTTTGCTAAAATGACAAATTCCGCTGTCACATTTTCTATTATATTGTTAGCTAATGCGCTCAATTGTTGTGAACCATGCTCGCAAGGTGCAAGCACTAAAAACTCATCACCACCAAAACGGATGATTTTGTGACTGTATGGTAATACATTGACTAGTCTATTTGACAATTGCTTCAATAATTCATCGCCAGCCGCATGACCTAATGCATCATTAACGGGTTTGAAATTGTCTAGATCAATAAACATAAGCGCGAGTTTTTGTTCATTTTTCTGACACTTGTCTAGTAAGTCATGAAACAATTCTTCCCCATATAAACGGTTAGGCAAGTTTGTTAACACGTCGTGGTGCGCTAAGTGCTGAATTTCTGCTTTGCTGCTTTTCACTTTCTCATTTTCGGAATGAAAGGACTGAAGTAAGTGTTTAATGTCGCATACCATAATGTAGATGCAGTAGGCGGTAACTAAAAAGATTATCAAAATGAAAACAAGATGAGCCCAAGTGACCCTGGGGGTGTGCGGGATCATGTGTCCATGAAGCGTAAGCCATCCGATTAATATACACTGTAAAACGATAAAAGTTAGCAAGGAGACAAATAGTCGTAGGCTTCCGAGCAGCGCAGCCATAATTAAGATGCAGGGATAGCCAAGAATGGCAAGATCAAATAAACCTGCGCCGGTTATCGAAAGCATGGATAGCATCGCGGTCATCGACCACATTAGAATGTAAGCAGAGGTGACGCGTTTGCCTTTATATGCAAAGGCAAAAGCGACCAGCAAGGATACAATTCCCGCTAAAAGAAGCACTAGAGTAATATTCTTGGCTACTGCGACTGAAAGCAATAGGCCAATTAAAATAACACCACTTATTTGCATAAGTCGTCGACTGCGAATCTGACGAAACTCATCTGTTTCTGAAATAACGTTTAGCTCGTTATTTAATACTTTTAACATCTTAGCGTCTTGGTTCCTTAAAACCGAAAAAACCGAGTTTTATGATTTCTTCAGCCACGTCTTTGGGCACAAGTTCCTCCCAGTCGCCACGGCCTGATTTGAGTTTTTTCAAAACATCTCGTGAATAGATTTCAAACAGTGCCTTATCGCTGGTATCGATACCATATAAAAAGCCGTTCTCAACTAAATGCTGATATAAGAAACGCAAATTCTCTTGTACTCTTATGTCGGTGAATGCACGCAGTTCGCCATCTGAATCCAACTCAGGGTATACGTATAATCGAGTATGGTCGGGGAATAATTTTCCAAAGCCTTCTAAAATGCCACCTTCTACGCCACGATATAAATTCTCATCAAAAATCTGTCTAATGTTGATCATACCGACAACAATACCGATTTCCTTGTGCGTGTATTGCCTAAAGTAAGCACGCAGTGAAAAGTAGCGAGTGTAGTCTGAAACCATCACGTCATAGCCGAGCAAATTAAGCAATTGGATTCGTTGTACTAAGTCCTCTTCAGGTACTTTATTGTCATGACCGGTAGTGTCTTTCAATGATATTTCAGCGATGGTGAGAGTATTCTCATCATTTACATCTTCATTATTGAAGAAAGCTTTTTTGCCTTGTTCAATCATGTCGACGTTTAAATTAGTAACAGGTTTGAAAGAGCCTCGGATGGTCAATACATTTTTTTTGTAGAGCATCTCGGCCGGCACACCTATAGAGCCATCTGCTTTGAACATAATCGCCCGGGTTTTCCAGCTGCGAATTAAATGTAGGTTAATAGCTCGGTTATCTAAGTCATCGAAATAAGGCCCAATAAATTCTATGGAATCTATTTCGATTCGGCCTTTTTTAATATTATCGGTAAGCGAGTCAATTATCATTTTGGGATTTTCAAAATAATAGTAAGCGGCATAAATTAAATTAACACCCAATACGCCTAGTGCGTGCTGTTGAGCTTCGGCATTATCGTCACGCATTCTAACGTGAACTTTGATATTTGAAGGTTCTGCGCCAGGATACATTTGAATCCGG
The DNA here is from genome assembly GCF_047250385.1 of Glaciecola sp. MF2-115. Lineage (NCBI taxonomy): Bacteria > Pseudomonadati > Pseudomonadota > Gammaproteobacteria > Alteromonadales > Alteromonadaceae > Glaciecola > Glaciecola sp. MF2-115. Next base: position 103,490 of record NZ_JBLBVM010000044.1, on the reverse strand, counting down.
ATGCCACACCAAGCATGACATTCATTGTCCCGGTTGAAGCTTTTCGCGGCGACCGTCGCTGCATATGCAAAATACCGAGAGGTTTTTGATCTCGCTTCACTCACGCGTTCAAGTACTAGATCAAACTCCTGCATCATCATCGATTTCAGTCTTGATTTACTCACATAACGACCGTCATCCTGAACGCCATAAATCGCATCAGAAAACTTCATATCATAAGCAGACATTGTTTTCGCGATAGTGCCCGCTGCTGCGCCCGCCATAAAAAACTGCCTTGCCACCTCTTGTCCGGCGCCAATTTCAACGATAGTGCCGTATTTTTTATCATCAAGGTTTAAACGTAATGCTTTATCAGATGTAGATCGTGAACTAACGTTCTTGTGTTCCATGGTATTAACTCCAAACAGGGTGTGTTGATTCGAGAATCATCTGTTTCTGCAAGAATATCTTTAGCAGATAGACCATTTTAGGGATTATGTTGTAATTTAGTTCGACTGGGTAAAAGCCGACATATGAGAATTTGCACATAGCCTACGACAGAAATTATCGTGCCGCAGAATAGAAATACCAGAGCAATTATTTTTGAAGGGTCGCTGTAGGAATACACAACGCTATCGGAAATGCCTAAATATACTAGGCCTAAATCGGAGTACCAAATCGCCACGCCGACCATAAATACAGCAAACCCTTTGAGAAACCGATGCCAGTGACGCAATGGTTCATGGGTGATATGGTCTATCAAACTTTTCATCTTTAACTTGCCTCATCAGCCGCTAAAAGCTTCATTTGTCACCTTAGACTAATGAAGCTTAAGAATTAAGGCAACTTAAATCTACATAACTTAGTAGTAAGAGTGCTCACCAGCCTGATGTTCGGTCTCATCTTTTACGGCATTGATTTCGCCAGCAAACTGCGACAACATTTGCTTTTCAATACCGTCTTTTAAAGTCACGTCAACCATCGAGCAACCATTACAGCCGCCGCCGAATTGCAGTACAGCCGTTTTATCTTCGGTGACTTCAACTAACATGACCTTCCCACCGTGACTTGCTAAGCCGGGGTTAATATCTGTTTCAATCATATAATTGATTCGTTCAACTAAGCTTGCATCATCGCTTAATTTTTTGGCTTTTGCGTTAGGTGCTTTAAGCGTTAGCTGAGAACCCATTTGATCAGTCACAAAATCAATTTCAGCTTCTTCAAGATACGGTGCGCTTTCTTGGTCTACAACAGCGTTAAAACCATTGAAGGGTAAAGTGATATCTGTTGCTTCGACCGCTTCAGGTGGGCAATAAGAAACACCGCACTCGGCTGTTGAGGTACCTGGGTTGACCACAAATACTCGAATATTAGTGCCTTCGCCTTGTTGTGATAAAAGCTTCCCGAAGTGAGTTTGTGCGCTTTCCGAAATATTTATCATGATGACCTCTGATAATGAAAATTCTATAATGTGTGTATAATAGCAAAATTACTTGAGTAAAACAGTCGGGTATTCGAATATTTACAACTATTTTATGAAAAATTGGTTTATCAATTAGGATTAAAGTACTTATACGTATTAGGATATAGTGCGAGATCTTCGAACCAGAACAAGTAAGCTCAATTTCTTTCATAAAAAGAGAAAGACTGAACTAAAGGAATCTATATGTTTAACCCGCAACAATTTTTAAGTCGTCGCTTGTTTACTATCATTTGCGTGGCGATCTGCACTGTGTTTGCATCACATAGCTATGCAAAAAGCAGTGACCTCGATTATCTTCCAAAAGACCAAAACTACAATAGTGCTATACCACTTCCGGCGGATGTGCTGGGTTATCCGGTAGGTACTTGGCATACTCGCCATGATCAGCTCGTAAATTATATGTATGCACTAGCAGAGGCATCAGATCGAGTCACTATTAAAGAAATTGGTCGTACTCACGAACATCGTCCACTTATTCATTTAACGATAACAAGTGCTGCCAACCAATCTAACATTGAACAAATTCGCCAAAACCACATCGCTCGAATTGAAGCTGGGGAATCGGCACCGTCCGACGCACCACTTATTATTAACATGGGTTACAGTGTGCATGGTAATGAGCCATCAGGTGCAAACGCCTCAATGCTAGTGGCGTATCACTTAGCCGCATCTAATAGTGAAGAAGTATTGCAGCTCCTGAATGAGAACGTGGTTTTGCTCGATCCTTCTTTGAACCCGGATGGTTTATCTCGTTTTGCACAGTGGGCAAACTCCCACAAAGGCAAAACCTTAGTGAGCGATAAGCTTCATAGAGAGCACAGAGAACATTGGCCTTCAGGCAGAACCAACCACTATTGGTTCGATTTGAACCGCGATTGGTTGCTACTTACTCACCCAGAAAGTCGTGCTCGCATTGCCCAGTTCCACAGCTGGCGTCCACATGTGCTAACTGATTTCCACGAAATGGGCACCGACAGTACATATTTTTTCCAGCCGGGTATTTCATCGCGTAAGAATCCTTGGACGCCGGATACAAACGTTACTTTGACGGCTGCTTTAGGTGACTACCATGCCAAAGCCTTAGATGCTCAAAAACAGCTTTACTTCACGCAAGAAAGCTTTGACGACTTCTATTATGGCAAAGGTTCTACTTATCCCGACGCACATGGCAGTATTGGTATTTTGTTTGAGCAAGCGAGTAGCCGTGGGCACTTGCAGGATTCGATTAATGGTGTGTTGAGTTTTCCAGATACCATCCAGAATCAAGTGACGACGTCACTTTCAACTTTTGCTGGTTCATTGGCAAACAAGAACGCGATATTGGCGTTCCAAAAGCAATTTCATTCCGATACGCAAAAGCTTATCAAGGATGACAAAACCAAAGCTTTCGTTATTCAGGGGAACCTTGACCAGAGTCGCTTTGAACGCGTTCAGGCTATTCTTAGCTCGCACCAAATTGACTTTAAAATTGTGAGCAAAGACGCAAAAATAGATGGTTTGGAGCTTCAAGCAAATAATGCTTTGATCGTACCTGTTGATCAGTCTCAGTACCGTTTAATTCAATCATTGTTTTCTGAGCGCCAACGTTTTACTGACAATACATTCTATGATGTTTCAAACTGGAACTTGCCTTTGGCGTTCAATCTAAAATATGCCGCTATTGGCAAATCAGATTTGCGTAAGGTGAAGACTGCTGATTCATACGAGCAGATGCAAGCAAACACAGCGCTAAACGCAGATGCTTATGCCTTTGCATTTGAATGGCATGACTATGAGGCACCGCGTTTATTGCAGCACTTACTTACCCATGATGTGCAAGTTAGAGTGGCGGGTGCAGACTTTAGTGCGCAAGTACTGAGTGGTAGTTCGCGTCAATCGAGAGACTTTTCAAAAGGTTCGATTGTTGTACCGATGGCACTTAAGCAGCCGAAAAATCTGACCGATATTTTGTCAATGAAGGCGAAAGAGCTCAATATTGATATATACAACGTCGCCTCTGGCTTAACTGCGAAAGGTATTGATCTAGGTAGCAGAAAGTTTGCTCCTGTCACATTGCCTAAAGTTTTATTGATTGGCGGCAAAGGTACGTCGCAGTATGAAGTCGGAGAAATTTGGCATTACCTCGACACTCGCTTGGGCTTGCCAGCGACTCTGTTGGATCTGTCTGATCTAAATGGTCGCGATATTTCCGACTATACTCATATCGTTTTTGCCTCAGGTTCTTATTCTTCTGTAAATGATGATACAGCTGCTGCAATGAAAGAATGGGTGAAAAAAGGTGGTGTGCTGATAGGTCAAAAGTCGGCCTTACGTTGGTTTAGTAAGAAGAAGTGGATTGATAACGAAGTGCTTTCTAAAAGCAAAGTGGATGAAGCTTTTGACTCTGAAGGACTCGGCTTTGGTGATAAAGATGCGTTGGCCGCTAAGAAGCTCATTGCCGGTTCAGTTTATCGCGCAAATGTCGATCTGACCCATCCTTTAATGTTTGGTTATGAAGACAAAGAGCTCCCGCTTTTCAAAACTACAAACATGGTTGTAACGAGATCAGCTGATACATTTAATGAAGTCGCTACTTACCAAGAGAAACCGTTAGTAGCAGGTTACACAGCAGATGAACTGCAAAAACTAATTGGTAACACTACAGCGATTGTGGTGAAACCGATTGGTCAAGGCCTTGTGATTGGTTTTGTTGACAACATCCATTTCCGTGGATATTGGGATGGCACAAGCAAATTAATGGCTAACGGTTTGTATATGTCACCTCTAATGAACTAGTGACTGACAAAAACAACTAGCTTAAATCAACATTTAGCACCTGAACTACCCGCTTATATCGCTGACTAGTTTAGGTGCTTTTTTGATCGAGCAAAGGGTCTTTAATCGAGTGACGCCTGTTTGAGCGAACAGTACCTCTTTAATGCCTCTTTAATCGAGCAAAGTTACCGCCATCGTCCACACAGAAATTTTTAAGTTTGGGTTGTGTTTCTTTACCGCGCGGCAAACAGCATTGATAGTCACGCCGGTGGTAATGACATCGTCGACAATTGCGATATGTTCGAAAGGAAGCTGAGCGCTACACTCAAAAGCATTCATCACGTTTTCAATGCGTTGCTGCTTATCTAATTCAGTTTGTGCGAGTGTATGCTTCACTCGCTTCACCAAGGCTTGGTTCGGTATATTGGTAGCCGTGCTCAAACAATCACAAAGCAGCTGAGCTTGATTATATTGCCGTTGCCAGTATCGCTTCCTTGACAGTGGGACGGGGATTAATAGCTGAGGAATGTTTTTAGAGCTGGCCTCTAGATGTTCGTTTATGCATGGCTTGAAAACAAACTGCAGAAATAAGCGTGATAATGCTTTAGCGGCAACAGATTTGCTCGCAAACTTCATATCCAAAACCAGTTTATCAATAGGCCATATATAATTATCTATTGCATATAGATGGTCATACTCTGGTTCATCTAAGTTTTTTAATACCATCGGGTTACGCAGTAAATCGGAAAACCCTGAATGAGCTTGCCCAAAATCTCTTTCAACCAGGCTTTTCACGCAGTAACAACAAATTATTTCCTGACTATATTGGTGACACAGGTAGCAGTTTTGATGTGTTATTATGGCGTTTAATTTTGATGAAAGCTGAGGGACGAAACTACCCGCGCAGTTCAGCATATCAAGCCGTGCCTGTGACAGCCTTCCCAAAATGCCGAGACGTAATTGAAGACTCATTATCTACTCTCGTAAAACTTCGTCCGATTGATAAAAGGTTAACATGTCGAATAACTCTAATAAGCTGAACAAAAGTACAGAAATCAACATTGGCTTGATCCATGGCTGGGGAATGAATGAAGGCGCATTTACTCAGCTGATCAAGGTAATAAAAGAAGAATTAAAAGAGCGTCATCCAGAGATGTTTCAGCGTTTTAGGCTCTATACCATTAGCTTGCCGGGTCATGGAGAAAAGCATGACTTAGTGCCGAGTCCCTATGACTTGCCTGGCATCGCTAATGCTATTTCAGATGAGATCAAAGAAAACACAATCCTTGTCGGATGGTCCTTAGGGGGCTTGCTTGCGCAATATTTAGCCTGTCAGCAACATCCAAACATGATTGGATTGATGACCATAGCTTCAACTCCTAAATTTCAAATGGCGGAAGATTGGCCAGGTATTAAGCCTGAAGTGTTGCAAATGTTCATGACTCAATTAGAGCAGAACCATCATAAAACCTTGTCTCGTTTTATAGGCATACAAATGATGGGTGTGGAAAACGCGAAGCAACTGATAAAGGAAATTACGAACGCGATTGAAGTTCACCCAGCCCCAAATATCCGTGCACTTTCTGAAGGCTTAAAGATTCTGCAGAATGCAGATATTCGCAGTAAGCTAAAGGATATAACAATACCGTCGCTGCGCACTTATGGACGACTAGACAGCTTAGTGCCCTATGCGGCGGTTAACAAAATTCAGCACTTACACCCAAATAGCCAACATTTGATTTTCAAACACGCTTCTCATGCTCCATTCCTCACCGATGCAAAGCAGTTTTCAAAGCATGTGGTGGACTTTATTGAGCAAATCGCTAAATCAAGTTGTTGAATTAATTGATATAAAAATTAATTTATAAAAAAATTAAAATAAAGACTAAAGAAATTTAATGTGCGGCCGATAAAACGGATACGGCATGTTGTATTGGGATTTCTGCGTTTGTAGGGCCTACCAATTTAGCCACAATGATTAAAAAGCAGAAAAGGAAAACTGCCGAACAATTGCATAGAGGTTGTATTAATGACAAATAGTGTTGAAACAGGCAATTTATCAAGCGCTTTTTACGCTGGTGTTCAAGGCTACAATCGTGGAGCGGATCAAGTACGTGAAGCCGCTGTAGATTTATCTTCGGCGAATAATCCTAATCGAGATAAGCCATTAAATATCAATCAAAGTGCTGTTGAATTGATCTCAGGTAATTTACAGGCAGAGGCATCAGCGCGAGTTATCAGAAGTGCTGATGAAACTTTGGGTACCATCATTGACACTTTTGCTTAATTTACGAAAGCAGAACTTATAAGCTCAGCAAACCGAGGATTAAATGAATATTGTCACGCCCGTTCCGAATAGCTTTGGCTTTCCTACCAATAGTGTAGGAACGGATAGTGTGCGTCGCGATAATATCGTTCGTGAAGCGATACCATCTGTTACTCAAGGTGAAAAAAGTGGAGCAGAGAAAGGACTCGCAAAGGAGGGTGAGCGCAACAACTCTGCAGCACTTTTAGCTAATTTATTTCAGAATCCAACCTATGACCGCCCTAGCGTCGACCAAGCTTTAGCGAACAACCCAAGCGCGACTGACAAAGATAATGCTAATGATGAAAGTGCAGGCAAAGAAAACGCTGAATCAAAACAAGAGCAGCAACAACAACAGAACGAAGATAAAAAGGTTGATGAATTAAAGGAACGCGATAGAGAAGTTCGATTGCATGAACAAGCTCATGCTGCGACGGGCGGCCAATATGCCGGTGCGCCTGTCTACGAATATGAAACTGGCCCCGACGGCAAGCGTTATGCTGTAGGTGGTGAAGTCTCTATTGATATTGCAAATGAAAAAACACCCACCGAAACAATCCGCAAAATGCAACAAGTGAAAGCCGCTGCGCTTGCACCTGCAGAACCCTCTCCACAAGACTATAAAGTTGCCAGCGAAGCGACTCAAAAAGAGCAAAAAGCGCGTGGCGAGTTAGCGAAAGAACAGGGCGCTGAGATAAACAATACAAGTAAACAACAAAGCTTTGAGCCAAGTAGCACTAGCAATACACAGAGGACTAGTGAAACCAAAACACTAGAGTTTGATTCTGTCTTGAGTGAACAAACAAAACGGACTGCAGCGATAGTTAGCGATTTTTATACGGATGTATCAACACTCTCTCGAAATAGCATAAATTTTACTGTATAAACGAGCTTGATGATAATTCCAGTTTTATTCTATTATTGAAAACCTCAACGATCATCATTTAGAAAATTTCGCGTTATTTTATGACGTATTCTATACTCCACCGCTGATAAACATATTTACATTTTTAGTTTGGGAGGACCTATTAACGATCTAAAACTAAGCTTAAATTGGCCTAAACGGGTCAAAACACTGCTGTGTATACTCGCACTCGCAGTGGGTTTTGTTGCGCCTTCATTTTCACAAAGTGGTGAATCGTTGGTCGTCGTCGTTAATATCAAGAGTACAACGGAGTCACTTTCTAAAAAACAACTCATTGATATTTACATGGGACGTTTTAATAAATTTCCAAATGGCGAGGTTGTGAAGCCGGTCGACTTGGATTCTCCCAGCAATCATCGCGAGAAATTTTACGAATTATTAGTGGGCCAAAGCGAACGCAAAATTAACGCTTATTGGTCAAGGCTCCTCTTTTCCGGTCGAGCAACACCTCCACATAAAGCAGAATCGCTCAATGAGCTTATTTCTATAATTGAAAATGATACTAGCGCACTCGCATATATTGATGCGACTAATGTGCAAAAGGGGATGAAAATTGTCTATGAATTTTAATAGAACCCAATTATGCCTTCTCCTACTACTTGCAACTGGCACTCTCGTTGCCAATAAAGAGATTGTAGCGCAAGAAGTTGAGTTTAGTGGCTTCACTACCTTGGGCTTAACGCATTCAAGTGGTGATACTTATAAATTTCGAAGCTCCCTTATTAATAAAGGCAGGGACGGATTCTCATTTGCTCCCGATTCTATTTTAGGCTTACAGGCAAACGTAAGATTAACTGATAATCTTGATGCGGTCGGCCAAGTCATTTTGCAAGATCGCGGCGATCATTCTTTCGATAACGATTTGGAGCTTGCATTTTTACGGTACCAAATGAATCGAAATTGGTCTGCTAAAATTGGTCGCTTCAGTACTAATAGTTTTCTTTTTACGGATTATCGTTACGTCGGACACTTGCTAACTTGGATGCGACCGCCTATCGAAATGTACTCTTCGGCAGGCTCTATTGGAAATATGGATGGCGTGCAAGCAAGTTATATTCAAGATGTCGATTTCGGCGCGGTTAAAGTAGCATTGTCATATGGCCAATCTGAACTTCGTAACGGAGTGGTCGATATCGATTATACCGATATCACTGTATTCAACGTGGAGCTGCAATCAACGGATTGGCGAGTTCACGCCGCTTTGATTAGCGCAACGCTAGATAATACCGAATTTGAGGGTATTGGTGAGCTAAAGGTATTGGATCAAGTTTTACCCCCAATATTCGCTCCGTTTGTGCGAGAAGTTCAATATAATCTGATTCCAGATGGTCGCAAAGTTACCTATGCCTCGTTGGGTGGGCAATATACTCTAGGTGATGTAGAACTCATTGCAGAACTGTCTAATTATGACAGTGACTGGAAACTATCTTTAGGTGGTCGTTCTGGATATGTCAGTGCAAGCTACCGCATTGATGAGTTCACGCCTTATATCACCTTTGCCTTTTTTAATCGTACCGACGAGCCTGAAATACTTGATTATGACTTCGCGCAGTCGGTTCTACCCGCTCCACTGTTTCAAGAATTAGCTTTCTTTACGGCGGAGGGAAATGAAAATGTGCGCTCCCTAGCTATTAAGCAAAAATCCGTATCTGTTGGTATGAAGTGGGATTTTGCTGATGCGTGGTCGTTTAAGATGCAATTAGACCATTTTCAGATTGACGGTTTAGGCGGTGGATTATTTTCTGAAATGACGCCACTGACACCTACCGAGAAAGAAAACTATAATGTAGCCAGTATTGCATTGACGACTACTTTTTAAATAGTTGGAATATTGTCTATGAAGCTATCGCTGCAAATGAGTCTTGTAATTGGGGGATTGTCACTGGCAATCTCTCTTGTTTTTGCTGCGTTCAATTATAACTATCAGCTTCAAAAAGTAACATCTCAGAATCAACAATTAGTACAACAACTGTCAGACAATGCTCAAACTACTAGCGCTATTGCAGTGTACTTGGACGACATTGAGCTAGGCAGAGAAGTGGTTGATGGTCTCGCCAATAACGACCTGATCATGTCGGCCACGATTCGTATGAGCTCTGATGGTTCTGTAATTTCATCTGGCACACCCAGCAGTGAAATGTCGTCAATTAATACCACTTTGTTTAATCCTTTTATACCTGATGAAATCATTGGTCGACTTGAAGTTGTGCCTAACGTCGATTTTATAAAGTCCGCGGCTTCCAGCGCTAGCAGGCAGAATGCGTATTTGTTGATAGGGCTAAGCTTTTTTATTGCTGCGGTTGTTGGCTTTTACGTACGAGTCAAGCTGACGAAGCCAATAAGGCAGTTATCTATCGCCGTGCAGGAAATCGATACAAGTGCTCCGGAGCACATTAAACCGATTGATATAGGCTATAAAAATAGAAATGAGATTTCCTCTCTTTCAAGTAAAACTAATATGTTGATTGAAGCCCTGAAAGAGCAGTTTTTGTCCGAACGGGAACTTCGAGAGAGCACTGAAGAGCTGCAAAAAAGATTCAGGCTCCTTTTTGAGCAAGCAACAGCGGGTATCGGTTTGTTGTCACCTCAAGGCCACATTACAATAGCTAACCCCGCATTCCATCAGTTATTTGAAGTGGATGTGAGTGGTAAAGACTTTGCGCAATTGTTTGCTACCCCAGGGATAGTGAAAGACCAAATAAAATTATTACTGGCCGACAATGGCGTATCACAAACTGACATTGATATAGACATCAATATTGGAAACGAAAAGCGCTTTTTACACTGCCTATTCTCTCGCATTGAGGATTCCCGAGCAGAAGCGAGAGAGGAATCTGAAAATCTCGTTGAAGTCATCATTTATGACATAACCCACCGTAAAAAACGTGAAGAAAAAGCGCGTTATGAAGCGGACCACGATTCACTCACAGGATTGTTAAGTCGCCGAGCGGGTCTTGAGCACTTAAATCATAAACTTGCCTTACAGTTGGAAGAGCAGAATCTTCCTGGTGACACAAAACAAGTATTCGCATTGATGATGGTGGATTTAGATAAGTTCAAGCCGGTCAATGACACTTATGGACATGATGTGGGAGATGTGGTCTTGACGCAAGTTAGCCAACGGATCATGACCTCAGCCAGCGATCCAAATGCGGTTAATATTCGATGGGGAGGCGATGAGTTTTTGTTGGGTGTTAGCTTTAAGCTTTCCGAGATTTCAGATCACGAAGCGCTTGAAGATTCAATGAAGATCAAAAATCAAGTAGAACAATTAATAGAAGCTATTTCTACAGAAGTAGTCATTGATAGCTCTCTATCAGTGCAGGTTGGTGCAAGCGTTGGTGTGGTTCTGTTGGCTTCCGACAAACAAGCCGATATTGAGCATCTGATCACGCGAGCTGATGAGCTTATGTACATCACCAAAAAACAAAAAGCGAAACGCTATTCTATAGTGAGTTACTAGTACAAGATTTTCTTCGCTACTGCTCTTCATCAGACCATTGAATATCTTTGTAGTTGAAACCAGCCGTTACGGTTGGCTTAATAACCTCAAAGTAGGGTGATAAGTCGAAATCTCTTGGTGTGAAGTGACTAAAGTGGCGTCTAGCGAGCATGAGTTCGTCTTGATTAACAGGGTGCTTTCGACGCTTTACAGTAACGCCCTGTTCTTCCAATTCGTCACTTTCATATTCATCTATCGTCAATGGCAATATCGGGTAACGAATAGAGTGAAAGGCCTGTGCAACTAAGGTGGAACAAATAGCTTTGGTCGGGTCGCCACTACCAAATGCCAACATCCTGCGTCTAAAACGCTGTGGTATCGGCGGTGTAGGCAGCATATATCGCATTAAATCAAATATGTTTTTAGTATCGTATTGATGCCCAAGCCTCTCAATCACATAACTCAATAATTTTTCTTTATCTTCGTTACTCAGATTAACTGCGCGACAAATGCGTAAGTTGAATCCGTCATATTTGTCGAGTGGAACAGTGATGACGCCTTCTACTAAATCGGCTTCTAATATGGGTTGCAAACCGTCTCTTTCACCAATGAAAATGCACACATGTGACCATGTAGATTGAGTTAGGTATTTTATAGCGGAACTTATACGGCTGTTGCCTTCCACTAGCAATAAATCACCGGGCTGAAGATTTGCTTGTAACTCTTCTTTGCTTAAGGCTGAAAACGTTTTGTAGTCCGCGGTGGGCTTAGATAGAAATCTAGCTAAACTATCGCCTATGTAAGACATCACCGCGCCCATAATTACTTCTTCGCTTTGTTAAACGCATCTGCGAAGGCATTACCCATCGCCGCGTTACCAAAACTTTGTTTTGCAGCAGGCTTTTGATTTCTCGCTGCGTTGTTTTGGCCTTTTGCTTTATGAGAGTGCTCAGGTTTCCCTTTTTGTGCACTTTTGGCTGGTGCTGGCGTGTCATCCATGCGCATGGTTAGCGAAATACGTTTGCGTGCCACGTCCACTTCCATCACTTTCACTTTAACTACGTCGCCAGTTTTCACTACCTCGCGAGGATCGCTAATGAAAGTGTTTGTCATCGAAGAAATGTGCACTAATCCATCTTGGTGAACGCCTATATCGACGAACGCACCGAAGTTGGCAACATTACTTACGACGCCTTCCAAAATCATACCTTCTTTCAGGTCTTTCATGGTTTCGACACCTTCTTTAAAACTAGCTGTTTTAAATTCAGGGCGAGGATCGCGTCCGGGCTTATCTAATTCTTTTAGAATGTCTTTTAGCGTTGGCAAGCCGAATTCTTCAGTGACGAACTCTTCTGGATTCAATTGTTTTAATAGCTCTGTATTACCCAACATATCGTTAACAGCGACATTGGCCTTTGAAGCAATAATATCAACTACCGGATAAGCTTCTGGGTGAACAGCTGAAGCATCGAGGGCATTCTTGCCATTCATCACTCTTAAGAAACCTGCCGCCTGCTCGTATGCTTTTGGCCCTAAGCGTTCGACCTTTTTCAGGGCTTTGCGATCTTCAAAAGCACCGTGCGCATCGCGGAACATAACGATGTTATTGGCTAGTGTTTTGTTCAAACCTGATACATGTGATAACAAAGCCGGGCTCGCAGTATTTAAATCAACACCGACGGCATTTACACAATCTTCAATGACCGTTTCCAAGGACTTACCTAACTGACTCTGACTAACGTCATGTTGATATTGACCAACACCAATCGCTTTGGGTTCAATTTTGACTAGTTCAGCAAGCGGGTCTTGCAAACGTCGTGCAATCGACACCGCGCCGCGCAAAGATACGTCCATACCCGGTAATTCGTTTGAAGCCAGTTCTGACGCGGAATAAACAGATGCTCCAGCTTCACTGATAACAATGCGTTGGACCTTTAATTCTGGCTCGTCTTTCATCATTTCACCAACGAGCTTGTCGGTTTCACGCGAGCCCGTACCATTGCCGATGCTGATCAAATCCACTTTATGCTGTTTACATAACATGGCTAAAGTACGTTTTGACTTATCCCATTGGTTTTGAGGCGCATGTGGGAAGAAGGTGGTGGTGTGAATGACTTTACCTGTTGCATCAACAATCGCTAATTTAACGCCAGTTCTAATACCGGGATCTAAGCCCATAGTCACTTTCGGACCAGCAGGCGCAGCCATTAGAAGGTCATTCAAATTTTTCGCGAATACTTTGATGGCCTCTGCTTCCGCTTGCTCACGCAAAGTACCAAATAGCTCGGTTTCCATATGCAGTAATATTTTGACTTTCCAAGTCCATTGCACCACTGAGCGTAGCCATTGATCGCGCGGTGAGTCACTTAAACGGATATTCAGAAACTGTTCGATAATCTCTTCGCCATGCGAGCGTCGAGCACCTTCTTCCTGTTGTGGGTCGGCATCGATATTAATTTGCAGTATGCCCTCATTACGACCTCTGAACATTGCTAAAGCACGGTGTGAGGGGATCTTTGAATACTTTTCAGTGTAATCAAAATAGTCTTTATATTTTTGGCCTTCGGTTTCTTTTCCTGGGCTGACAACACTTTTCACATGGGCGTTGCGCGTAAGGTATTGGCGAATACTCTGCAATAAATCTGCGTTCTCAGCGAAGCGTTCCATCAGAATAAACTTCGCACCATCTAAAGCTGCTTTTGCATCTGTAATTTTATGCTCAACATTAATATACTGTTCGGCTAAGGCCTCTGGTTGGGCATTGGCATTGTTATAGAGTTCATTAGCAAGAGGTTCTAAACCGGCTTCAATGGCTATCTGACCTTTAGTGCGTCGACGCGGTTTGAATGGTAAGTACAGATCTTCAAGCGTTGTTTTGTTGTCGGCAGCTAGCAATTTTGCTTTTAAGCCATCTTCTAACTTGCCTTGTTCTTCTATTGATTTCAGAATAACGTTTCGACGTGCTTCTAATTCACGTAAATAACCTAAACGTTGTTCTAGGTTTCGTAGTTGCGTATCGTCTAAGCCTTGAGTGGCTTCTTTACGGTAACGAGCAATAAAAGGTACGGTTGAACCTTCGTCTAATAAAGCCACCGCGGCTTGAATTTGTTTTGGTGATGCGTTTAACTCGGAAGCAATTTTCTCGATGATCATTAACAACTCAATAATTGAAATAGAAGATTTGATTGAATAGGGCGCTTTGCATAAGTGCTCTCTAAATAAGGGCTTTCTTTATAAAGGCTCTGCACAGTATTATTTATATTTCATAAGATACAAAAATAATAACTTGGCGCAATGTTTATAACATCGATTATAGCATTCAGTGATAGCGGTTAAAGTACTTTATGCATTAATATGTCGGAATAGATGTTGAACGTCACTTACTTCGGATAACTATTTGAAAACTAAACTTATCACACGTGAAGGTTACACTAAGCTTAAAAACGAGCATGATTATTTATGGTATGAGAAACGGCCAGAAATAACGAAAATAGTCACTTGGGCGGCTAGTTTAGGCGATCGCTCAGAAAATGCTGATTACACTTTTAACAAGCGTGTTTTACGCCAGATTGATAGGAGAGTCAGATTTTTACGTAAACTGCTTCCGGAACTCACGATTGTTGACTTCCGTCCTGAACAAGCGGGTAAGGTATTTTTTGGGGCTTGGGTTGAAATTGAAAACGATGCCGGTGAAAAGAAGCGCTTCAGAATAGTAGGCCCTGAAGAAATTTATGGTGACGTAAAAGACTATATTTCTATTGATTCACCTATGGCGAGAGCCTTGTTGAAAAAAGAAGTCGATGACGTATTTACGGTAAAAACACCAAAAGGCACCGCGGAATGGTACGTGAATTCAATTGAGTATCAGCAAAGTTGAGATTCGCTTCACAGCCAACGACGCACACGTTTTAGATATGCTAAATATTCCTCTCCAAAACACTCTTTGAGCGCCCGCTCCTCTGGCTTTATTTGAAACTGGGTTAGATAGAAATAGAATAGCACTGCGCCTAGCAGGGCAAAAGCGTTTGCCAGTATCACCGCAAATGCAATTAAGCAGATCAATAGGGCCAAGTAAATTGGATTGCGAGTAAAGGCAAAAACACCAGATTGAAGCAAAGCACTCGCGCGTTTAGGCTCTAATGGTGTGAGCGTTGTTTTAGCCTTACTGAATTCCCTAATACTCAACAATAATATCGATATTGAGACAACTAGCATTAGCACTGCCACCGCTATTCGTATCGGCCACGAAATAGCGATGCTAGGGGTGACTTGATTGATTCCCCACATTGCCAATACAAGCAAAACAGCAACAGCAGCTGGTGGTATTCGGAGTTCAAGGCCCTTCATTCTTTGTTCCTTTAAAAGATTAATTTTTATCTAGAACACGATGTTAATGCTTAAAGTTAGGTCTAAGGTCAAGCTCCTTATTGCAGTATAGAGAAAAAAATACAATGTAAGCTGTATATTTTTCATAGCCACAATAAGCAGCTTATAATTTTTGCATAATAATCAATATTTTAATAGTTGGCATGTGATTAGCATCAGTGGAGGTGAACTTTAAACAAAGGAGAAAGTTATGAAACGCACATTGATTTCATTGGCATTAGTAACAGGTTTAAGTCTACCGGCAATGGCAGCTACAAATAGCTGGGAAAAAGAAGCGATGGATGCTTGGATTGACGGTAAAGCAGAAGCAACACTACTTTTTAATGGCAATCTGAATTCGTTTGATATCAATACCGATGTAAAAATGGGTACTATTACCTTAACGGGTAAAGTAGATAACGAAATTGAGAAAGAGCTAGCTGAAGAATTGGTCGTGAGCATAGAAGGTGTAAAAGACGTACAGAACAACCTGACGGTGTTTAACCCTGATATGAAACAAGAGTCAGAACAGGCGTCCAACTTCACTGATGCTAAAATCAACACTGTCATCACTAGTCGTTTGATTTTCGAGTCTGAAGTATCTGGTTTAGATATTGACGTAGATGTAGATGACCGTAAAGTGACATTGAACGGTAAAGTCGACTCTGATGCTGAGCGTGACCTAATTGTCGCGATTGCGGAAAATACCAACGACGTGGCATCAGTAACCGATAACTTGGAAATTGAAGCCGATAGTGAATAGTTTCACTGCATCCCTCGGGTGAGCTTTCCCTGTCACCCACTAATCTCAACACTCGTTGAGTAAAATTTCGCTGAAGCTCGAAAGGGCTTCAGCTTTTTTTTGTTCATTCGTCACAAAAAAACACCCTTAAAATAACACCTTCTATTACTTCTCAGTATATAATTGCGCCCGTTAAAGAATTTAAATTGTCACAGCTCATTTAGTGAGCGCAATTAGGGAAAAATCAAGATGTCTAAAAACCATATCCAGAAAAAACCTTTCAAGAGCATAAAGCTTAGTTTGCTGAGTTCTGCGATCGCTTTGGCAGTATCGGGTCAAGTTGTTGCACAGGAACAAACGGAAGAAGAAAGCTACATAGAGAGTATTACTGTTACCGCAACTAAACGTGCACAAGTCATTTATGAAGTACCGATTGCTATGAGTGCATTCAACGGTGATGCTTTAGCTGCGCAAGGGATCACAGACCTGACTGACGTAGGTAAATTTGTACCAAATTTAAACGTGACAGGCTTTTCTGCAGGCCATACATCATCAGCTAACCCTTTCATTCGTGGTATTGGTTTACAAGACCACTTGATTACGACCGATCCAGGCGTCAGCGTATATGTGGATGGTGTTTATTTGGGACGTCAAGTTGGTCAAAACTGGAACCTGAATAACATTGAGCGAATCGAAGTGTTGCGAGGCCCACAAGGTACTCTTTATGGGCGTAACTCAATTGGTGGTGCTATTAACATCATCACTAAGCAACCTGATGAAGTAGCTGTTACTACAATTGGCGTTGAATTGGGTACGCGCGGTCGCAAGAAGGCGGATTTGTTCCTAAATAGAGAGCTTAGTCCAGCCCTTTCGTTTAATTTGAACGCAGGCTTTAACGCTCGTGATGGCTTAGGTGAGTTTATTAATGTCCCTGATGCCGAATACGATGTGGGTGAAACTCAAGAGTTTTATGGTCGTTTGTCAGTAAGATATGCAACAAATGATGATTTTAGTTTGGTGCTAACGGCTGATCACAATGATGGTGAAGGCGGTTTACGTCCATATCAAACGCTAATCGATGAAGTACCTACAGGTGCTTATTACACGGGTATGCGATTTGGTGCGCCGCTTCCTTCGGGCCCTTTGCGTAACTCTGATACTACACAAGACCCGTATGATAGTGCTTCAGGTGCTAAAGAAGTAACAACAGTAAGCAATCAAGCGTCTGGGATTTCTTTAACGGCTGATTGGAATTGGTCTGATACGCTTTCATCAAGAGCGATTGTGAGCAAAAGAAGCTCTGAGTACAAAGCCGGACTTGATGACGATGGTACTAATTTCTTTTTGGACCAATTCCCAGAACGTGGCGATGCCGATCAAACATCTATTGAGTTTCAACTGAACGGTTACGTTGGTGAGGTTGATTTTGTTTCCGGCGTTTACTGGTTTAGCGAAGAAGGTAGTAATTTACAATCTGAGGGCTCTGCATTTAATGCCGGTCCAAATCTACTAGACCTAGATCAAAAAACGACTAGCCAAGCAATTTTTGCAAACCTTGGCTATGAAGTGAATGACGACTTGCGCGTTTCAGGTGGTTTACGTTATTCAAAAGATAAGAAAGAAGCATCAGCTGATGTGGGCATCGGCCCTGTTTTTGCGGAGGATAGCTGGAGTGAAGTCTCTTTCGATTTATCTGCCAACTACACGCTTGAAAATGGTCTTAACGTTTACGGAAGCATTCAAAATGGCTATCAATCAGGCCAGTTCCCTGCTCGTCCATACTGCCTATTCGGTGACATCACTTGCTTTGTAGCGTCTGAAAATATCACTGCTATAAACTATGAAGTTGGTTTGAAAGGTATGGTGACAAACAATTTCAGCATGAGCATTGCCTTGTTCAATACTGAATTTGATGATTTGCCGTACCAAGTAAGCACCACTGCTGAAGGCGGATTCAATACGACTAACTTAGTTGTTGCACAAACTTCGCGCGGCGTTGAGTGGGAAAGTACTTGGAACGCAACAGACAACTTCAAGTTACACACTAGCTTTGGGTACATTGATGTTGATGTAGATGAGCAAGATGGGGTTAAACCAGTTGCACCATTAACACCTGAAGTAACTGCTTCGATTAGTCCAAGTTATGAATTTGAATTGGAAAACGGCGCAAATGTTGTCACTAGAGTGGATTATTCTTATCGTGGTGAAATGTACGGTGAGCCTACTTCAGATCCAGGTCGATTAACGGAAATCGATAGTCGTGAATTGGTAAACTTCACGGTTTCTTACTCACCAGCGAGTGAGGATTGGACGCTTTCCTTATATGGTCGTAACATTTTTGACGAGCGCTATGATAATGCTCGATTGAACACGGGTGATTATATCTTACAAGTTCTGAGCAATGATGCGAGTGAATTTGGTTTGCGTTATAGAATGACCTTCTAGGTAAATGAGCTTTAAAATTTACTAACTTACTTCAACTCTTAGCTTGCGTTCTGCTTCCTAAGAGTTGAAATTCGTTATCTTCTTGTTTGATGCTTTCAGACCAAGACTCTTTCAGTCAATAATTTACAAATTGTCTGTCAATTTTGTAATCATTCAGCAACACTTTCAGAATTAACCTTATAAAAACAGAGTGAATTATCAGACTTTTGTCTGAATTCGCAATTTTTATACCTTTTATGCAGTTAAATAGTAGAGGATAGGTTTCAAAAACAGTAAACTACTGCGCCAAATACTTCCTAAATAAAGAGATCCTCTGGTGAACTTGATCGACTCATTGAAAGATTACAACATTAATACAAATTCTGAAATTCTACATAACCCCGACTACGATACTCTTTTTAACGAAACCACAAAACCTGAGCTAGAAGGTTTTGAAAAGGGTTTTGTAACTGAGTCTGGAGCCGTTTGTGTTAAAACGGGTAAATTCACGGGGCGTTCACCAAAAGATAAATACATTGTTAAAGACAGTGTAACGGAAGACACCTTGTGGTGGTCTGATCAAGGCAAGAACGATAATAAACCGATCACGCAAAATACTTGGGATCAGCTCAAAAAGCTGGTGACTGACCAACTTAGCGGCAAACGTCTGTTTGTCGTCGACGCTTTTTGCGGAGCTAACAAAGACACTAGAATGTCAGTCCGCTTTATTACAGAAGTTGCGTGGCAAGCCCATTTTGTTACCAATATGTTCATTACGCCAAGTGAGGAAGAGTTAGCTGAATTTAAACCTGATTTTATCGTGATGAATGGCGCAAAAACCACAAATCCAGATTGGCAAGAACAAGGCCTCAATTCTGAAAACTTCGTTGCATTCAATTTAACCGAGCGTATTCAATTAATTGGCGGCACTTGGTACGGCGGAGAAATGAAGAAAGGCATGTTCGCTATCATGAATTACTACTTGCCACTACAGGGCATTGCTTCTATGCATTGCAGCGCAAACGTAGGTAAAGAGGGCGATGTAGCAATATTCTTCGGTTTATCGGGCACAGGTAAAACAACGCTTTCAACAGACCCCAAAAGACAGCTTATTGGTGATGATGAACATGGTTGGGATGACAATGGTGTATTTAACTTGGAAGGCGGTTGTTATGCAAAAACCATTAGCCTAAGTAAAGAGAACGAACCTGATATTTATGCGGCTATTAGACGCAATGCCTTGTTGGAAAACGTAACCCACGATGAAGCGGGTAAGATTGATTATTACGATAATTCGATTACAGAAAACACACGTGTTTCCTACCCAATAAATCATATCGCTAATATCGTAAAACCGATATCAAAAGCGGGCCATGCGAGTAAAGTAATATTTTTGACCGCGGATGCTTTTGGTGTGCTTCCTGCGGTTGCTAAGTTAACGCCAGAGCAAGCACAGTATTACTTGCTATCAGGCTTTACTGCGAAACTTGCAGGCACAGAACGTGGGATCACTGAGCCGACACCTACATTCTCTAGTTGTTTTGGCGCAGCATTTTTAACATTGCACCCGACACAATACGCGAACGTATTAGAGCGACGAATGAAAGCATCAAATGCTCAAGCTTACTTAGTTAATACTGGTTGGAATGGAAGTGGTGAACGTATTTCTATTAAGGCCACACGCGCCATCATCGATGCAATCTTAGATGGCAGTATGGATGAAGAAGAGTCCCAAATTCTACCAATATTCAACTTAAGCATTCCTACACAGTTAGCTGGTGTCGACGCCAATATTTTGGACCCACGAGGTACTTATGCTGAAGCTCAACAATGGTATGAGAAAGCAGAAAGCCTTGCCGGACTGTTTGTTGAAAATTTCGAGAAATTCACTGATACAGCCCATGGGCGCAGTCTAATCAGTGCTGGGCCTACTCTTGGCGTCTCTTAGTTAATTCGAAACATCACAAAAATGATTAAGCACTGCGTTACATTGCGCAGTTGCTTAAAATTCAAAGTGAGTAAGTTATGAACAATGAATTGTGTTAGTTGAATCTAAAGACTTTGTGGTTTATTCTCGAATGATTAAACAAACACACTACTTTTCAATTCAGCCTACCAATTTACATGTCTAATTAGTAAATGTCTGATAAAAAAGGTAGAGAGCACATATACATTCCCACCTCAAAGCGTCAGTTGTCTTGAGGTTTAAATATGCTCCTGAGAGCAATTGGCGTATCTGTGTTGAGGATTTTTGCTTATTTTCAAGCTCATTTTAAAATCATTTCTAGTGATGTTGCTGTGTTCGGCTCAAGAACTATCAGCAGGAAATCCTAATGTTGAGATAGGTGTATCGGCACAAGGCAGCGTGCCAGCTCTTGAATTAGCGACACACTCACCAAATATGCTCCCAGAAACCATTTTAATTGCTTCATTTGTTAATGGTGGCACTTATATTTTTATTATCCTACTTTCTTTCGCTATCACTCTTCTATGCTGGTACAAGCGCAAGATATACCTAGCTCTTATCAGTATTGTCGTCTCAGCTCTTTTAATTCAGAGTTCATTTGTTTTTAACTTACACAAAGATTATGAAACCAGCATAAGACTTGATGTCATCCAAACCCTAAGTGCCGTTTCAGCCCGATTAGACGGAAACTTAAGAACTAATTTGTCGATGATCACTGGGTTTTCAGCATATATTTCGGCCGTACCAGACTTGGGTGAGAAAGAGTTTAGCAACTATGCAAAAGAGTTGTTTAAAAAGGATCCATTGCTGATTAACTTCGCAGCAGCTAAAGATTTAGTGGTTAACTTCGTATATCCATACGCCGGAAATGAAAGCGTTATAGGCCTTGATTACCGTCAAAATGAAGAGCAACGATCCATGGTTTTGCAGGTAGTTGAAACGGGTGACGTGCTGGTGGCTGGTCCTATAAATCTAGTGCAAGGTGGCACTGCTTTTATCGGAAGGGCTCCCGTGTTTGTGGGTGAGGGGGATTCTAAAGAACTTTGGGGTATTATTTCCGCACCCTTAAACGAATATGCCCTTTATAGAAACTCTGGGCTACTTGAACTTGGAAACAATGTGCAAATCGCTATTCGTAAAATAGACGCATTGGGCAAGTTACAAGAAACATTTTATGGCGACCCAGCAGTTTTCAACATAAATGATAGAGCAAGCTATTTTATTGAAGTGGGTGGTGGTACTTGGGAAGTTGCAGGAATTGCTAACCATTCAGCGTATCCCTTGCCTGCAAGTATCACTATGGTGAGGTTCATCTCATTAATAGTCACTTTGTTTGTTTGTGGCTTTGTTGTTTTTCGTTACAGTCAACAAGTGCAGGGCAACAGGATGCAGGCTTCCCTAAATGAGTACCGTCAACTCTTAGAAAAAGTGGGGATTGTTGCGAATATCGGCGGCTGGAAAATGGATAACTCTAGAACGTTTACGCAATGGACAGAATTGACCTCCAAAACCTTACAGCAGCCTGCAGATTTTCACCCAGATGATTTATCCTCGCTTGAACCACTAATCGAACCGAGCGACTTTAGCTCATTACAGAAGGCAGTAAAGAAGGCCTTTGATGAGTCAATTCAGGTTGAGCTAGAACTCCAATTGAATGCAGACAAATACGATGATATTTGGATAAAAGTAATCGCTACAATGTCGCGGGAGTCGGACGAATCCGTGCATCTGACAGGTACTTTTCAGGACGTTACAAGCAAGGTTAGAAGCGCTCGAATTATAGAGCATCAAGCCACTTATGATGCTTTAACCGATTTGCCTAATCGTGTTTTGTTTAATGACCGACTGACATTGGCGATTGAAGACGCGAAGCACAATCAGCGTAAGCTAGGCGTGTTGTTTATTGATCTTGATCGATTCAAACCCGTCAACGATAACCACGGCCATGCGGTGGGTGATAAGTTGCTGATTGAATCTGCAAAACGAATCACTCAATCTATTAGGAGCTCAGATACCGTATCTCGACTCAGTGGTGATGAATTTGCCGTTATCATTTGCGACATCGAAGAATGCAAGCATATTGACGCGGTGACAGATAAAATACTGAAAGCCCTTCAACAGTCTTATGAGATAGATAATATCTTAATACACGGCAGTGCGAGCATGGGGGTTTCTCTGTATCCAGAGGATGGCGACGATGCACACCTTTTAGTTCGTAAAGCCGATCAGGCAATGTATGAAGTGAAATCAGCAGGTCGAAACGGGAAGCAGTTTTATACGCGTGAGATGCAAGTTAATTCAGAGTATAAGCACCACCTGCTGAACGATTTAATCGATGCCATCAATAATAAGGTGTTGTTGCCTTACTTCCAGCCAATTGTAAATCTCAAGAACAATAACATAGCTAAGTGTGAAGCCTTAGCCAGATGGCAGAAAGAGGATGGTCAGTTTGTACCGCCTTTCGAATTTATCGAACTTGCCGAAGAGTCAGGATTAATCAATCAGATTGATTTGTATATGCTCGAAAATTCGGCTCAGGCTTTAATTGCACACGGAGCAAATAAGCATCCTGTAGAGCTTTCCGTGAATGTTTCACCGCGTCTATTCCAAACCAAAGATCATGCACTTAAAAATTGGATTGAATGTATCGAAAAGTATGCAGTTGATTTACCCATCACTGTTGAAATTACAGAAAGGCTGCTTACTGATGATTCAACAAAAGCACTCCAGGTACTTACTCGCCTGAAAAAAGTGGGTGTAAAAATTGCGATTGATGATTTCGGAACGGGATACTCATCGCTAAGCTATCTGATTAAGTTTCCAGTAGATTGCATTAAAATTGATAGGGCTTTCGTGGATAAGATAGGTGTTGATGAAACAAGCAATGCCTTAATTGAAACCATTTTGTTAATGGCGAAACGCTTGGAAATTGAAGTGGTTGCTGAAGGCATCGAAACTGAGCTTCAGCAACGCTTTTTAAACAAGTTTGAATGTGATTATGGCCAGGGTTACTTTTTAGGTCGACCAATGCCATTAAGCGATTTTATCGCTCGATTGAATGCAGATTAGCGCAAATTAAATACTGAGCCTTGCTATTGTTAGGTCTTCATTTGAGCTAAGTATTCGTCGGCTAGATCAATCTTTTCTTTTTCGCTAAAAGCCTTGCCTGCTTGTTGAAAGAATACACGTTCTTCTTCCGCCAAGTGATGCTCAATTTTATCTGCGAGCTTTTTAAAAGTGCTTAACCAATTAGCCGAACTCATGTCAGTTTTCTCCAGTTCAGCTACTAATTTATCTATTTGATGGTGCTCTGCAACTCCGTGACGAGACATATCAACTGTTTGGTCCGTGTGCATAAGAGGGGCGTAAAAAAAGCGTTCCTCTGCCACGGCATGCGTAGCAAGTTCGCACTTAAGTTGCCTAAAGAAGTCCTTGCGCGTTGATGAGTCTCCTTGAGTATCTAAAATCATCTTCACGAGGGCTCTTTGTTTATCATGATCCTTTCGTAAGGCTTCAAAAATTTTCATTTTTACTCCTGTTCAAAAACATTAAATTGAGCAACTTAATTCGACAACAGAGACATCGCTGGAATAGTTACTTTTTCCATAAAGACTACTTCTATCTAACAAGAAATATGCCGCTTTCGATGAAGTTATAAGTGCATGAAAATAATAGGATTATATTATTTTATAAATAGATAAATGAAAGTTAAGAGCAAGATTTACATCTAAAAATTGAAAAAGTTACAAAATAAGCATGCCACATAACTGAAAATAGTTAAGCGTGTTTATGCAGCCATGCTTTAAGTGAGGTTTTACTAACAGGCTTCACCAGTTGGTCAAAAATAGGGTATTGCTCACTTAACACTGGATCAGGTTGGTTGCCGCTTAGCACTGACACTTGGCCTGTGATCGTAGTTGCAAAAAACGCGTCTAAGAATGTTTTGCCACTGAGGTCAGGCAAGCCTAAGTCGAGCAAATGCAAGCTGATGTCGGGATTTTCTTTTGCAGTTGTAATGGCTTGTTGAGCATCGCAGGAATGCAGAACCTGATAATCCAACTGCTCAAGGATCATCGTCATCACCGCGGCGCTGTCAATATCATCTTCAACCAAATGAATGATAGAACCTTGCTTCATTTCGTCACTCGTTTTTTGATTCTTACCTTTCTCTGCGAATGTATCTTCTAAGATTTGCCATAATTCTAGTTTGTCGATTGGCTTGGCAATTAATTGATTAAATCCGATCTGCATCAGTTCTTCATACAGTCCTTTACTTACTGCTGCCGTCATCGCAATAATACTTGCAGTATTTCCGTCCGTTCGCAGCTTTTGAGTGACTTCCTCTCCACTGAGAATGGGCATATGTAAATCCATCAAGATAGCATCAAAGGGTTGACCTGCTTTTTCCGCTTCCTCCACTTTTAACAATGCTTGCTCGCCATTGCTTGCGAACTCAAGATTTAGGCCGGTATTTTTAACATAGTAGCCTGCTAACTCGCGTATCTCAAAGACATCATCAACTACTAGAACATGACCGCAAAGTTGTGGAGGTTTATCGGTCGTAACACTCTCGTACTCTACGTTGAATGAGTAATTAATCAGTGATTGATTAAGTGCCTTGCATGGGATTTTTAAGCTGAATCGAGAGCCTTTTCCTAGCTCGGATTTAACGTTTAAAGTTCCTCCCATTTGCTTAATGATTTCAGCCGTTATAGCTAAACCCAAGCCTGCTCCGCCAGCTTTGCGGTTCGTCACATCTTCTAGTTGTTTGAACGGGGAAAAGATAGAGCTTATTTGATGCTCGGCCATTCCAATACCCGTATCGATAATTTCAAACTGAAGCTCTGCTGAGCTACTTGCGTGACAAAGTGCAATATTTATCTCAACGCCACCAACATCGGTAAACTTGATTGCATTGCCTATTAGATTAACTAAAACTTGCTTGAAACGAATGTCATCTAACAGTACGAGCTCTGGTAGTTTGTTTTCACTGTGAAAAGCTAGGGTCAAACCTTTGTCTAAAGCACTTAAGGTTAACAGACTGTTTACCTCAACTAGAAGTTGTTGAAGATTAGTTGTTCTCTCTTTTAGCTCGAACTTTTCAGCGGCAATTTTTGATAAATCGAGCACATCGTTGAGTAAATTAAGCAGGTGTTTGCCATTATTAGAAATGACTTTAAGTTCTTTTTGAAATGCTAAGGCTTGTTCGTTTTCTAACAATAATGAGGTGTAGCCTAATATTGAAGTTAGGGGGGTTCGCAGCTCGTGACTCAAATGCGCAATAAACTTATCTTTCGCGGTGTTTTCGGCTTTATTTCTTTGGCTGAGTACGCGCGCAAATTCTAGCTCCTTACGGGCGATAGCATATTGAATCGACTTTTCAAAAATAACATCATCAATGGACGCCTTCATAACAAAATCTTGCGCACCCGCCTTTATCGCATCTTTGGCGACTTTGTCGTCATTTTGACCCGTAAGCATGATGATTGGAGTTGCTAATTCTGCGGTTGCGACGGCATTTAATATTTCCAAGCCTTCATAACCAGCTAATCGATAGTCCAATATACATAAATCGAAGGTGCGCTCTTTCAGAAAGTCGATGGCGACTTGCCTTTCGAAGCAGTTCACAAAGTGGCAATCGTGGGCAACCAAATCGCGAAGGCGATCTTCTATTAATAATACGTCGTCTTCGTCGTCATCGATAATTAAGACGGATTTTACACTGTCCAAATGTCACTTCCTGAAAGTCAAAGTTTAAGGCTATTTATGTTCGTCGTTAGCGGCGGTATGAGGAATTGAAACGCAATCAAACCAATAATTATTAAAACATTTCATCATATCTACTAATGAGTCAAAGTCGTTCGGCTTAACCATGTAGGATGATGCACCCAAGGCATAACCTTCATTGATATCTTCTTCGGCAGCACTCGTGGATAAAATAATCACAGGTATATTCGCCAGATAGGGATCCAGTTTCAATAAACGAAGCGTTTCCCTCCCATCAAGAATAGGCATGTTCAGATCGAGAAGAATAACGCTAGGAAGCTCACTGATTGTGTTGTTATTGTAGTTGCCTTCACATCTCAGATAATCGAGCAATTCCTGTCCGTCACTAACGGTATGGCACTGATAAGAAGAGCCCGCAGCTTCCATTGCATCTTGCGCAAGCAACCTATCGTCTTCGTCATCATCTGCAAGGATGATTGTAAATGGAGCTTGAATGTTGTGACGGATACTCATCTTTCGTCCTTTTATCTATTGCTTAGCACTAATTAAGTGGTTTACAGCGGGCAAAGTCAATTCGAAAATAGCGCCCTTATCCGTTTTACCTTTCGCTTCTATTATGCCATTGTGACGTTCTACGATGCGTCTACAAATGGCAAGGCCGATACCTGTGCCTTTAAATGTTTCGCGGCTGTGTAAACGTTGAAAAGGTGCGAATATCTTATCAGCGTGTTCTTGTTCAAATCCAATGCCGTTATCTTCTATACTAATGCATATCCAGTCATTTAGGCCTTCAATATCGATTGCCTCGGGTTGTTCTACAGACCTTACAGTAATGTTTACACAGGGTTCGCTTTCGTTCTGTGAGAACTTAATTGCATTAGCAACTAGATTAAATAGCAATTGTCGCATTTGCGTTGGATCGGCCGTTACCTGAGGTAAGCTTTCAACATTGATGCTGACATTTGTTTCTTCAATTAATACATTCAAATCTTCAATACAATTTTGAACAACTAAATTTAAGTCCACTGATTGGAATGATTTGCCTCTGGTTGAGATTCTCGAGAACTCCAATAGATCACTTATCAATACGCTCATTCTGCTTGCGGCTGAGCACATTCGTTGCAGAAAGTCTCGTTGCTTGTCGCTTAAATTGTCTGCTTGAGATTCTAGTCGGCCGCCAAAAGCCATTATCTTGCGCAGTGGCTCTTGTAGATCGTGGGAAGCAACAAAAGCGAAATCTTCAAGCTCTCGGTTGCTACGGCTCAATTCATCTGAAAATATGGATAGCTCTTTGGTTCTTTCTTCTACCGCTAATTTGAGTCGATCATTTTGTGCTTCCATTTCCTCTTGTCGTTGTTCTTGATTTTTAATATTGACGCGAGCGAGTAGAAAGACCACCACGACGAGCACCAAGCTAGTGAAAAAGGAAATATTCAGGTTTTTACTCGATTCGAATGTGGCTTTTTGCAGCTTGCTAACCTGTTTCTTGCCGATGATACTTTCCGTCAAAGTGATTTGTTCAAATAAACGCAGTATTTGGTCATATAGCACCCGACCTTCATCCGTTTCAGCTATTCGGAATGCTTGAGACAAATGATTCTCTTGAGCGTGAGCAACAGTAATATCGAGTTCTTTGACTTTCCTTTCTATAAGTTCTGCGAGTTCTGCAATTGCTAATTTTTGAGCAGGATCTTTTGGCTCTAGCTCGCTTGTTTGAGCTAATAAAATGCGTACTCGATTGACAGCTTCCTTGTAGTGAGCCAAATATCTTTCATCGTCGGTGAGTAAGAAACCGCGTTGACCCGACTCGGCTGTAAGAAGATTAACGTGTGTTTCATCCAAGACAGTGACCACTTGTGAGGTCTGGCTAATATCTTGTTGCAGCTCTGTCAGCTCATTGATAGTGACACGGCTTACGTAGGTGTTACTTGCGATGAGTATTAGCAATAAAACCGAGATTAAGACCCAAGTACCAGTAGAGTAAGGGGATAAAAACTTTGACACTTTACTCATTTGAGAGGCTTTCGAAAAGGTCTTGTAATAACTGACTACACAGCTGAGCATTTTCTATTATTTTGTCTGCCGACTCTCCCACTTTAGCTTGATTGTCGGCTGATTTGTTAATCATTTTGATCAGTTCAGCTTGCATCGTAATGCTATTTAATGGTTTTCGGATGTCATGAATTTTTTGATTCAAATCACTCATATAGTTTCCCCATAAGCATGCAAACGGTTATATAAGGTTTTCGTGGAAATACCTAGCATTTCGGCAGCGGTAGTTTTGTTGCCATCAACTTCATCAAGTGTAGCGTAAATAAGTGCCTTCTCGACTTCTTCAATGGTTTTGCCTGCGCTCATGGTATCTGATGCCGGTCCTTTCAGAGAAAAAGGAGAGTCGAAACTGCTTGGTAAGTCCAATGAGTTTGAACCGGGTTCGCTCATGATGAAAGCTCGATGAAGCGTATGTCTTAGTTCGCGGACATTGCCGGGCCAATCATGAGCTTCTAATTGTTTGAGCTGAGCCGGCGTGAAGGCATAAGATTCATTATGTTCTTTATTTAAAGCGCTTAGAAAAGTTTGCGCTAACAAGGCAATATCTTCCCGCCTTTCTCTCAACGGCGGAATTTCGATTGGGAATACAGCTAGGCGAAAATAAATATCTTCCCGCAATATGTTTTCGTGGGCGATATGTTCCAATGTGCGATTGGTCGCACTGATAACGCGGCAGTTAACGTCGAACTCTTGGGTTCCACCAACCCTATTTACCCGTTTTGTTTCTAGTACGCGTAATAAATTAGGTTGCATATCAATGGGCATTTCAGTGACTTCATCTAAGAATAGACTGCCATTGTTAGCTCGTTCAAACACCCCTTTCTTCTGCCCAACGGCACCTGTAAAGGCTCCTTTTTCATGGCCAAATAGCTCACTACCAATCAATTCTTTCGATAAACCACCACAATTGGTAGCGATCAAATCACCCGCAGAATCACTTGCATTGTGAATAGCTTGAGCGACCAATTCTTTTCCTACTCCGCTTTCTCCCATGAGCATCACGTTGGCATCGCTTGCAGCCACTCGTTCGATCCTTTTATAAAGCTTCAGCATTGGCGCCGATTCACCGATTAAGCAGTTAAAGTGTGTCTTAGCTTGGTTTTCCGTGGTTTTACTTTGCTGTGTTCTAGTGCCTTTGCTCTTCTTTGAATTAAGGACTACTTCGAGATCCTCACGTTCAATAGGTTTCATCAAATAATCAACAGAAGGACCGGTTATGTGCGCAATTGCTGATTTGATTTTTGGGTTGCCAGTAATAAAAGTAACACGAGGTTGCCGTACTTTATTTTGCAGGTGCTCATATACATGCAAACCGCTGCCATCGGGTAGCATGAAGTCAATTAGAAGATGATCATAGTCATTGTGCTGCAGCCATTCTTTTGCTTCAGCAACACTATCTGCAACTGACACCATATGGCCTAAGTACTCAATGATATGAGTGGCAACTTGGGTAAATTCAAGATCATCATCAATTAAAAGAATAGACTTCACTGTTGTTCCTTTTTTAAGTGAAAAAGTAATTACAAATAAAAATTAAGCTTTAATAGTAGCTCAAAGATAGCACCAAACCCTGTAATTATTACATAGCAACGCTCTGGCTAACATCCCATTATTGATAAAACGCTGAAATTTCATTGCCTTACTGTCTTGGCATTTATGGCGCGAATAATGCTTTCTTAGATTACCGATGCATATAAAAAATTATTTTTATCTTGGAGTTAGCATGAAATTTAGTCTACTGATATTACTTTTATTAATTGCCATCATAGTTTTAGTTAAAATGTTAGGAGTGATAAATACATCACCCGTGTTTTTATTCCTTATCGCTTTTGGCATCGTGATGATTGTTCTTTTTGTCGCTTTTACTGTATTTGCGAAAAAGGAGCAGAAAGACAAACCTTGAACATAAAAGGAGTAGCAAGCGAAGGCACTAGTGCTACTAGGCTTTAATGTAGCTAGGCTTAAATACACAGGCGCTAAAACAACAGGCGCTAACACAACAGACCTTAGCATAACCGGCAATGCTTAATTAGCTCCTAACAAACCTTCTAGTACTTCCAAGCGCTCGTTAAACCGATGGCGATCAACGTCGTTCATGAAAATATCTGTAGATTGATGGTACTGATTGATTGCTTCAAACTGGTTTTTTATCGCCTCACACATGTGTATTTCGCTGTTGCAGGCCTTTACCAATGTGATGAAGGTGTCGAGTAAGTGGAGCACCACAAAAGCATGAGACGCGCTCGCCTGCCTAATTTGAGTAAAGGCCCCTTGAAATAAGTCATTGAATGTTGGATCTGCAGTGGTAATGCGGATTTCATTATCTTCATCCACCACTGACGTTATTGGAATGTTTTCCTCAGAAAATGAGCCCATAGCAGACGCTAATCCATCAATGCAGTTAGTCGCAGTGAATGGATCATCAAGGCTTGGTGATAAAGCTCGAATTGCCATTTCTACTAACTGATTGATTGCAAACAAAGGGTCTTGCAATGCTGTTCGCTCTTTTCCAATGACTATTGACCCGTCCAAGGAGCAATTCGGCGCTACTTCATTATCACTATACAAAGTCGCAATAGGTGTACCTGGCACGATATATTGACCAGAACGATAGTGTATAATCATTAGCCCCTCATGCTGCTTAGCAATATCAACTATGTGTTGATATTCAATCGCTTGTATGTAGCCATCGCATTTTGAAGTGATTTTTAAGGAATGTTTATACTTGCTCACATCAACAAAATCCTTAAGTTGATGCTCTCGTTGACTCCCACACTGCAGTTTCTTCATATCTTTCATCAAATATGAGGCGATTTGTTGGACGACAGTATCTGCACGAATAGAGGTAGCGACGTGGTGAATGAAAAATATTAAAACGAGTATGTTAACAATGGCAAGAGTCAGAGCCATCGTTAAAGACAGTTCACCATAATAGGAAGAGACACTTGCGGTATTGATTTTGCTAAGTACCAGAACGCAAAAAATAAACGTTGAGGTGAATGTTCCCAATACCAACTGGGTCATCGTATTCTGCATAAAGTTTTTGATTAATCGTGGCCCAAACTGATTTGAAGCCATTACTAATGCAACGATCGTCATTGAAAAAGCAATACTGGTGACCGTGATAACAGAAGAGGCAATGAGACTAATGACACTAGAAGAAGTCTCATCGCTTATATCTACGAAGTAACTAGTGAGCATACCTTCGATAAAAGCTGGAAGTGGTAATATAGGTAGCAGTAAGCTAGAAATTATGGCCAGTATGATCATCACTGAAGGAATAAACCAAAAGCTGCTGCCAATAAGGCGAGCAGCTTTTTTTAGGTTTATTAACCAAAATCTATATTGCCAGAACGAATATCGTTGAGTGAGGTTTTTCAATTTTAGCCATCCACAATGTTCACTTTCGTTTTCTAAGATTACTAGTTATCGATTATTCGCTGATGCTTTGCTTATTGTTGCTCGAATCGCTTTTTGACGCTACCTCTTTTGATGACAACATGGTGTTTAGCTTCTCACCTCCTTTCGCTCCAAAGTCTAAGGTTCGAATTGGGAAAGGAATAAGTATGTCGTTTTTCGTTAATGTTTGGTGAATCAAGTGCACTGCTTCATGACGCGCCTGCATGAAACCAACATGACCAGGGTAGTCAATCCAAAACCATACCAGTAGGTTGACGCTACTGTCGCCAAAACCTTCAGCGAACACTTCTACTTCGTCTTCCTTGGACACGAACTTTTTCGTTTTCAAGGCATCTTTGATTACCTCGGTAGCGTGCTCAACATCGTCAGCATAAGAGATACCAACGGGCACTTCAATCCGGCGCTCACCAGTGGTTGTGTAGTTCGTTACAATATTTCTAAAGAGTATTTTGTTTGGGACAATTTCGAGTTGACCAAAAAATGTCTCAATGACGGTGTTTCTAAGGTTGATCGCTTTTACCGTACCAAAAACGCCCTCTGCCTCTATTACATCACCAATTTGAAAGGGTTTGCGAACACCCATTGCAATACCAGCAATCAAATTTTCGGTCATATCTTGAAAAGCAAAACCAATCGCTAAACCGATAATACCAGCACCCGCTAACAATGAAGTGACTGTGCCTGTTAAACCTAAGAATTCGAGCGCTATGAATACGCCTGCAATAAATACGATAACTTTGAAAATCGCACTCAAGAGATCGGCTATTTGCTTTGATTCAAAGGCGCGGTGCAATATGTTTGACATGACTTTTGAAGCAATACGGGCCAAAATCGCAAACACGACAACGATAATCAAAGCCACCACCATATTAGGTAAGTGTTTTACACCGGCTTCCATCCACGAATTTACTTTGTCGTGAATGAGTGTCCAAAAATTATTTATTGCTTCGAATTCCATCATCATATTCCTTTTGCGTTTTGACCGTTTTGCTAAAATCGTTGAGGGATAAAACGGTCAGCCTACTGTTCGGCAGCGTCCTGAATTGCCTCTCCCGCACTTTCTATATCTTTTCCTGCGCCTTCGATCGTTGCACAGCCAGACGTTAGTAAGAGCAGAATAGGTATTGCAAAAGCCACGGTTTTTCTAATGTTTTTAAACATAAACGTATCTCCTAAATTAAAAAAAAGCCCCGAATCCAAGCTATGTGGATTCGGGTTTTTTTGTCTAACAGTCTTTATCTTTCGCGTCTGTCGCTTCTTTTGCGTCTTCACACGCATCTTCAATCGCGTTGCCAGCATCTGTTGCTATTTCGTCAAGCTCTTCACCAGCTTCTTCAGCAGGACCTTGCGGTTCAGAACACGCTGCGATAGTGAAAGCGAAAATACCGGTTAATAGTAGTGTACTTAATTTTTTTAATGAAAATTTCATGATTCTTCCTTAATTTAATTTCAATATATAGTTGTAAAAAAATCTATTTTTATGACATTCACACTGACGGTGGTTTACCCTTGAGTGCATTGACCAGTAATGAAATGACCAATAATGCTAAGAATATAAAAAATAGAAGCTGTGCGATGCCTGATGCTGCGCCGGCGATGCCGCCGAAACCAAGTACACCGGCAATAATCGCAATGATAAAAAATAAAATTGCCCAACTTAACATGGTCTTTCTCCTCAATGTTTTGTTAAAACTTTTCATCCTTCACTCTCCTTAATGCGAATTCAATGCCAACTGTTAACTTACTGAAAAACTTAGTAAATAATTAATATTAAGTGAGGTTTCTTGTTTGCATGGGTAGTATTTACAGAGTACACCAGCAATTTTTACTGGCCTTGAGTGCACTTTTTGGTAGTGAAGTTGCACTACACTTTTACTTTGCCTCTATCTTGACGCCTTCTTATCATTATATCTCTCGGCTTTTTAAGCTAATCGCGCTAGCATACGCCGGTATCTAATCACTAGGCTTAACTCAATCTATGTTCAACAGACTCTTTATTTTAGTTATCAAAGGGCTTTTAACGATTCTCCCTTTCGTGATCACCATCTATTTACTTACT
Source organism: Glaciecola sp. MF2-115 (assembly GCF_047250385.1). Classification (NCBI taxonomy): domain Bacteria; kingdom Pseudomonadati; phylum Pseudomonadota; class Gammaproteobacteria; order Alteromonadales; family Alteromonadaceae; genus Glaciecola; species Glaciecola sp. MF2-115. Next base: position 69,847 of record NZ_JBLBVM010000044.1, on the reverse strand, counting down.
TGGCTTACGAATACAACCGAGAGCTTGCTCTCACCACTGATACCTGACGAATACTACTTCCCCGGTCTTGGCATTGCCTTAGCCTTAGTCTTGCTTGCGACTATTGGTGTTTTCGTTAATTTATATGTTGTTAGGTTGCTTATAGAGCAGGCCAACTCTCTATTCGACCGAGTGCCACTTATTAAAACGCTTTACGGAGCAATTAAAGATGCGGTTGATTTATTTCAAATAAAGAAAGATCAGAATAGTAAAAAAGCGGTGTCTGTAGAAGTGACGGAAGGTATCCATTTAATCGGTTTTATCACCGGTGATTCAGTTGCGGAAGTACTTTATCCGGGGCAAAAGAAAACAGCCGTTTACATTCCATTTAGTTATCAAATTGGCGGTTATACCTTGTATCTGGATGCTGACAAAATTACCGAACTATCGGTTGATGTGGAAACAGCGATGCGTATTGCTGTCACCGGCGGTAATTCCATAAAACCCGAAAGTAAAGAATAGAAGATAAAAGATAGATAACTAAAGAACTAATGGTGAATAGAGCGGTGCGGGATGCTTATTCACCGCACTGCTTGTAACAACTTGGTTTTCTTGGGCAAACAGCTCCCCTTGCACAAATGAGGCGAGCATCAGTTTCAATGCCTCTCTCCACCCAATTTATATTTAGTATGCGCGCCACACTTGATAACTGTGATTTTATGCTGCTTGGTATGGCAGATGAACCACCTCCTTTTACGCAAGCTTGTTTGAGATCCTCAGCAATCGATGCGGAATCTCCACCTTGTGCGTCAATGGCGGGGTTCAAATCAATCCCAGTACATAAAACATGATTGTTGCTTGCCATATCTTTCACATTAGTCGATTCGCAACAGTAAATTCTAGGCTCATCTCCCACGTTTAGTATTGATATTTGTGCGCTGCTACCTTGCACCGGCGTATTGATCATACGGAACACAGCCCAATGCTGACAGGGATCTTCAACTTCGCGCATATTCCCCCAAGGTAAGGGAATGCCATTGCCTCGATATACTGCTTTGAGCTTACCGGGTGCATAAGCATCAAAATAGTGCCAATGACGATAGGAAGACACGGCCGTCATACGTCGCATAGCAACAGATGCAGATACGCCAACTTGTTCATGGGTTTTGATTTCGTAGCCTTGACGATCAAGTAATTGACGGAACGGGACTTTCGGGCAAAGTAGTGCCCCAGCAAAAAAACTAGACTCAAAATCACGCCAGGCGTGCAAAATATCTTGCGCGTCTAATGTGGATGATTGGCGATGTTGACTGCCTCCCACCGAGAGTGTGTTATTTGGGTTCAGGCCTGTTAACAAAACGCTTTTTAAACCATCTCTATTGTGCAGGACACTGTGACCAATATGCACCGCAATATCGTACTTCAAGCGGTTAGTAAATGACTTTAGTACTTGGTTGATATATATCGTGCCGGGTGAATCAAAAAAGCTAGTCACCATACTATTGTTTGCGTTAGCCGATTTCAGACCAATCTCTTTGGCAATGGCCGTTGGCAGTTTCTTAAACCATTTGATCATCAAGCCTTGTTGCTTTGCAATTTCAAGCAAATCATCGACACTCAAAGGCATACGCTTCAAGCCGATTTCTTCAGCTGCTCGTTCTAAATCAGGGAAGTGGTTTTGATGGTGTTCTTGATGCGCTCGAATCAATAAGTGAGCAAATTGCCGACCGCTGGTACCCGTTTGTGACAGCATTTCCGGTATCGCAATTTGCAAAATTTCGTTTGAAAATAGAAAGCTAGGCTCGAGTGCTATTCCATTAATACCACCGCGACTACCTTTTACCGGGGTTACAGACTTTTCTTCTGGCGCATCATCAAGAAACCAATCCATAGGCTTTTGAAAAACAGAAGCGATAACACCTAACATGTCTTCGCTTGGCACACGTTTACCACGTTCGATCATGGATAGGTAGGAAACTGAAGGGGCGATTTCAGCATTAAGCCTAATACACCGAGCCGACAAATCCTCCATCGTAAGGTTGTTTCGCTTTCTTAAGTTGCGAATTTTTGTGCCCATCAGGTGGGATTTACGACTGAGAGATTTAGTATTTTTCATTAATTTTTACACTTCCCGTTTTTGTAAAATTTACAGTGTGTAATTTTAATTGTGAAATTACTTGAAAAATTACTCTATGCTTGAACACAAGTCAAGCAAATGAGCCTTTAGCCATTACTTGATTGCAGCATCAAAAATAGCTCAGCGTTACTTGTCAAAATTAGAGGAATTACATATGAATATGCCAGCTTTGAAATATAGTCAAATCCATCAGGGCTTTTACACCTTCATTAACGAAGATGTATTGCCAACGTGCGGCATCGAGGTGAATGTCTTTTGGCAAGCTATTGAAAGAATGATTGCGGACTACTCCAATCAAACCAGCGAATTTATTAATCAAGAACAAAATAGCCAGTTGGCGGCCAACACTAAAATTGCGCCAGTCATTGATCGTCAACAACTAATTCAAGCGGCGAACAGCAAGTGGACGAGTTTCTTTGAGGCGCCTTGCACCGGCAATGGAGAAACAGAAACTACTTCCAAAGCTTACTTAGATAAACACTTTCCTCTAGCCACAGGTTCTCATGCTGATGTTAAGAATTATGTTGTTTATTACCATCATTTACTTGCGTTTTTCGATGATGGAAGCCAATCAGGTTTGGCTAACCCGAGCGAGTTTGTTGCGCTTTGTGGTCACAAATGTTCACCAGATTCGATTGTGCTTCAACAAACTCAAACAGGCTTACATTTAGAAATGGTGTTTGATCGTAAAGGCGCTCGCGGTGCAAGAGACTGCGCAGGTATCGAAGATATCTTAGTTGAGTCAAATGATTGTATTGTTGTCGATTTTAACGCTGTTCAAATTGATGGTGAGAGTAAGATTCAGGCCTACAGGAACTTGCAGTCATTTTTACGCGGCGATTTGAAAACGGTGACGATTGTAAATGGGCAACAAACCATTTGCAGAATGAACAATGACGTTACTTTCACCGATGTTGATGGCGATGACTATTGCATTGAGAACAAATCACCAATTCGCATTCGTTGTGCAAATCAGTCTTTGGCTACTGAGTTCATGCGCGACAGCAAAGGTGCATTAGCACCACAGGTTATTATTGATGCAGTTGTGACTAGCTTGATGCTCCGCAAAGCACAGGGCACGAATAAACAAACATCATTGTTGTTAGAACGCGGTGGATTTACTGCTAAAATGATGGAAAGTATTAATGAAATGTTTGAGGCTTAATTTTCATTAAGTCAATCTTAACTTAGCCGTTTTATTCAAGCGCTTTTAAGTAAAAGAATCTGCGGATTCTTCGCTTGAAAGAATATAGGCAGCTCCATTAATTTGGTGCTGCTTTTTATGGTTTACGGTAAATTGGCAATGTTGCTAGCCTCTTATATTTCCTTGCCGCCATACTGACTCGCAAGATCATCTAATTCAGAACACGTGTAGTCAAACTTTCCTGCTTCATATTCATAAGAAACGGCAACAGAATGACTCGCTTTAAATAATTTGGCCTTTACATCAGCCTTTGACCAGTGCTTCAACTCGTTCAAAAAACGGTTGGCAACAGGGGCTGAAGAAAATTGGAAGCGAATTTCGTTAGTCATCAAATTAAGTTTTCTGTGGCGAGTTAAGGGCGACTATCTTCGCTAATTTTCACAATGAGTCAAGGAAAGTTGTGATACAAAATGGATGCAACAAAAAAGCCGGTAAAATTACCGGCTTTGCTTGTCTACTTTACAACTAGTTGTTTATTCGTAGCTGTAGCTCATGGTTACACCACTATATCTTGAGTATCCACGAATACCAACATGCCATGTTCCACCACTGGTATTGGTGAAAGTACAAGTTTCATTGTTACCGTTTTTATATGGGCGACAATCGTAGCTGTTAGTTTCAGGTTGTGAACCTAACTTCATATATAAGTCGGCATCACCGCTTCCACCAGAAATGCTAACGGTCACTCTTGATACACCTTGTGGAACACTCCAAGTATAGCGTTTCCAAGTATTTCTGTTACCAGAAAGATTAGTTAGTTGGCCAGAGAATGGGTCTACACCACCGCCGCCACCTGTGCCGCCGCCGCTTCCATCACAGCCATTCGCATTCAAGTAATCATAAGCGTCACGCGCTTGAACGATACCATGGCCATAGAAGTTATCTTTACCTGATGAGCCTTTATCTTTAGCGGTAGCATTCATTGCCGCACGAATTTGCTCATTTGAACAGCTAGGGAAGAAACTCCAAACTAACGCAGCAACGCCGGCAACGTGTGGTGTTGCCATCGACGTACCACTGATTGAGTTATAAGTATTCGTTGGCCAAGTTGATTGTACTGCAGTACCTGGGCCTGCAATCTCTACCTGACTGTTGTACTGAGAGTATGAAGCTCTATTCTCTGATGAATCTACAGCGGCAACAGAGATAACTGCGTCATAAGATGCTGGGTAAGACAATGAACTATTACCTGAGTTACCAGCAGCCGCTACTAGCATAATCCCGTCATCGACAAAACCTTGCATTGCATTGCTTTCAGCAGTAGATGAACCACCACCACCTAAACTCATATTAACGACATTAGCACCGGCATTCGCACATTGCTGAATACCTGTGATGATATCGGAAGAGTATGTCCAAGCACCGCTGTCATTAAAGATTTTAACAATGTGTAAATCAACACCTGGGTAGACACCCACAACACCTTCGTTGTTTGATAAAGCTGAAATTGTACCGGCAACGTGCGTACCATGACCATTGCCATCATTGTACCAATTTCCTACTTGGCTATTGTTTCCTTGACCTGTTACACCGTTATTTTGGTCACCCAAGTCCGGATGTCCTAAATTAAAGCCAGTATCGATGACACAAACTTTGCGAGCTGATTGATTGTTTTGAGCGAGCTGGTTCGCTTGAACCATAGGAATACCGTATGGCGTAGTTTGTGCCATTAGTGTTCTGCGGTGATCTATTGATACGTCGGCAACATTTGGGTTGCTGCGAAGTTGGTTTAACACTTTCTTCGACATCATTGCGGCAACCATGCCTTTTTCTTCAATTGCTTTAATTGGTTTCGCGCCTGAATTCCTTAACAAGCCATACGCATTGCCTTTCACTAATTTGCCATTAGCCATCATAGAGGCACTAGACCCTTTTGACTTTTTACCGAGACCTTTTTTATCTTCTTTAAAAGTAACGATATAACGCTCTTCACTTGCTTCGGCTTGAATTACTTGGCCGAAGTTTTCAAATGCATTTCCATTTGAGCGTTTTGCTGCTTGCTTACTGTATAGTCCTTTAGATTTTCCTGCAGATTTTACTTCAACCATTTCGTTGCTTGTTGCTGCGGATACACTTAAAGCGACAACTGATAAGGCCATCGCACTTAAACCAACGGTTACATTTTGACGTAGTTTAGACATTTATTGTTCCTACTTTTTGTATTTGTTGTTAAGGATATTTCTTATTGTTTTTACTCGACTATTGATGTCGAGGTCGTCTACCCTAGACTTAAAATTAACAAGGATCAAAAGTTTTTTTTACAAATTTATAACAAGTTGTGGGTTATTTCTGTCTCTGACTCGCGCCACATTCATGAAATTCATATTTTTGTATAAATAAAACATATACTTAAGCAGGAACTTGAATGTAAAGAAAATGATACAAATAAAAATTGACTGAAATTTAAACGTTAATATTTAATTTCCTCGATTTTATGTGCTAAATGAAGAAATATTTGAAATAAAAAAATATAGATGCTAAACATGTATTTACAGTCTTTTTCTTTGAAAAAAATTGTTTAAATTTTCAACAGTGTGAAATGTTCGTTCACCGATTATTTCACTGTCTTTCGTTGGTAGTTTAAAAAGAAAATGAACTATCAGGCCAATTTGTGAACTAAATCACATTGACAATCGTTTCAATAATGGTCAATTAGAGATCTTATGTTTTATTCAAACACAGCTTTCTATCGGTAGTAGTCAGCAATAGATGGCAACGACTAAAACAAATAGACTCGTTTATTACTTACATCAAGTATAAATAAAAAGGTTAGGCAATTATGCAAGTACAAGATCACACAAGAGAGCAAGCTCAGCCAGTTACGACAGGCCAGCAGTTGTATCTATTGGTTGGCTTTGTCATTTTCATTACTGGCTTTTTCTGTTTGGCTTATGCCTTATTGGCATCCTATCTTCTGCCATATTCTAGCAGCATGATAATTGTTGCTTTGAGTGGCTTATTTCTAGCCTATATGGGTAGGAAAATTTTAAGACGTAATAGGAAAGAAATTACCCTTTAAATGTACCAAGAATGGCCTTTGCTGAGGGTTAATTCATAATGTTGTAAGGAATTCAAACTCGTCGCGACGAACAACTGATGTTGTTGCCGCGACGTGCCTATTCTTATTTTCTAAGACTTACTCAGGCTCAATCACGTCAAGCAATTCAACATCAAATATCAATGTTGAGTTTGGTGTTATTTTACCTGAGTTGCGGTCACGATAAGCTAATTCAGAAGGAATGGTAAAACGATACGTTGCGCCTTCTTTCATTAGTTGTAAGCCTTCAGTCCAGCCTGGAATCACTCTGTTAAGTGGGAACGTTGCTGGTTCACCGCGGCTATACGATGAGTCAAACTCAGTGCCATCTAGCAGCGTTCCTTTGTAATGTACTTTTACCGTTGAAGCAGCAGAAGATGGACTATCACCAGTGCCTTCTTTTAATACTTCGTACTGCAGACCAGACTCTGTTACTTTTACACCTTCTTTCTTTGCATTCTCAGCTAAGTAAGCTGCACCTTCTTCAATATTTTTGGCTGAAGCGGCGTTGGCTATTTCATCTTGCTTTGCTTTTAAAATCATGTCGCCCGCGCGAGCAAAACCTTGTAACTCTTGAACCGTATACTTAGTTTCATTCTTTAGACCATCATGAAAGCCAGCCATTAAAGCAGCTTCATCGTATTCAATGTTAAGCGATTTTTGTTGCTCTATACGATCATGTGCAAATAATCCCATGCTAGCGCCCAAAGCATATGAATGCTTTTCGCTTTCTGAGGCAAATTCGCCATCATGTGCGTGCGCATCGGATTTCGTTTTATCTGCGTCAGAATTTACAGTTGTCGTTGTTTCTGTCGCAGCTTTCGTAGTTGTTGTGTCGTTTGCTTCTTCTTTTTGACACGCAGTTAAAGCCAGTGCTGACAGTACTGCTAGGGCTAATGTAGCCTTTTTCATTCCATTTTCTCCGTAATCAGCATTATGCTGTTAGTTGCTATTCAATATATACTCTACTAATAGTAAACGTGTGAAACTAAAAGCGAAACCCATTTTTAGATGAATAAGACAGTCTTTTTACCAATTAGTTGCCTATTTGTGCTTTTTTGCACAGCTTGCTCTATTCCTGAGACCGAGCCAGAGGCTAAATCACCCATTTCAGAAAGTGGCGTATATGCTGCTGACATAAGTAACTCAGGTGATTTTGCTGTTATTTCTCGCGTTAACTCAGATATTTCGGTTTGGTCGATTGGCGAAAACAAGACTTTGTTTAGTTGGCGTCATCAAGAAGAAGGCCGAAACATTGTTGATAATATTCACATTTCAGCCGACGAAACGCATGTTGTTACCGCCGACAGCGATAACTTTGCGCTATGGGATAGTGCCACTGGTGATCCCGTTGGTTTTTGGCGGATAGATGAATCCTTAATTCGTGATATTGCCGTCAGTAACAATGGCCGTGGTATTTTAGTGGGTAAAGCGAATGGTAAAGTCATGTTTTTTGAACCTGGAACAGGCAGAAGTTTAGAGTTCTTGGGGCATGAAGAAAAAGTAAATACCGTCGATATTTCACCTAATGGGAAGTTTGCCTTAACTGGAAGCAATGACTACAAGGCCTACTTGTGGAGTACTGAAACAGGACAGATTATCCATGTTTTCAATCACGCAAATAGAGTAACAAAGGTGGCGATTGATGATCAGGCGCGTTATTTATTCACGTCGGATAGCCAAGCGGATAGTCAGATATGGGATGCACAAACGGGCAAGGCAATAAGCCAACTGCATTTCATAGAACGCCAATGGGTTTTCACTAGTGCTAAGTTTTCTGATGATGGCAAGTACTTACTAACAGGGTCGCCTGCAAAGCGTTTGGCACTGTGGGATGTCACCACAGGTAAGGTATTGCAGCAGTGGCGTGTTGCACCGTCCAATGGTCCAGCACCTCGTTCTGCGGTTGTGTATGCAGTCGGATTTGTAGATGATGATTACGTATCGATTTCTAGCAGCGGAAATTTAGAGAAATGGGCTTTCTAACTTGCCTATAGGCACAAAAGCCTAAACCTTAAAGTAGTTTTAGATAATAACTGAATAAGAAAATGAGAGCGGAAAGTGACAGATAAAAAAGACGAAACAATTGAGCAAATGAAATTGGCTATTGAGCAATTAGAATTCAAAGTGGCATACCAAGAAGACAACTTCGAACAGCTGAACGAGATCGTGACCAATCAACAATTCACTATCGATCGCCAGTCGCAAATGCTTAAGGCGCTAGTAGATAAAGTGAAAACCTTACAAGAGCCTAACTCAGATAACGACCCTGGTGACGATGTACCGCCACATTATTGATAATTAACTCGTCGTTGTTTAGCAGGCACCATACTGTTCGTTCAAGATTAAAAAGCCTACCGTCTTTACTGCGAAGGCAGTAATCTCCGTCTATCTACTACGATGCTAAGATTGATAAACTCAGTAAAAGGCTTAAACGAACAGTATTATGCGCAGGTATGGACCCCCAAAAAACACCAATCACCTAATGCTGCTCCTTATTAGTCTCTTTCTCCGTCTGCCACTCATCCCCAATAATGGGATCCTCAGCTTCAGGTTGATTTTCCCATTCATAAGTTTTTACTTTCGGTTTAGGGTCGAGCTTGTGCCAAAGCAACGCACTGAATGTGCCAGCTAAGGCACCGAAGAAATGATATTCAAAGGATATGCTCTCTTCGCGCGGAAATATTGTCATTGTCATGCCACCATACATAAAAAATGCCGCCATCATGATGGCTACCGAGCGCTTATCCCTTCGCAAAATGCTCACTACTAGCAAATAAAAGAAAATACCATGGCTTAAACCACTAGCGCCGATATGATAACTTTGACGGGCAAATAGCCAAACACACAGGCCAGAGAGTATCCAAACTGTCGAGAGGACTAGCCAACGGCTCTTCGGATAACCATAGAGTAATAAGGTGCCCAAAATTAGCATGGGTAAGGTGTTATTGAAAATGTGCTCTAGGGAGCCATGAATGAGTGGCGCTGTTAGAATTCCAATTAAGCCAGATAGAGTTTGCGGGTAAACACCTAACCAAGAAAGGTCGATATGAAAAATAAATTCAGACGATTTGATGCACCACAGAATTCCCACGCTAAAAGCGCTAATTAAGATGCTGTTTTTAAGTGAAGGTCTGTTCATAGATTATATTTGAGGGCGGAATGTGAAATAGCAAGAACTAAAATTAATTCCATGAGCTTGCGAGTGAACTTAACTTTAGTGGTTTTATTGAGTTAGCTATGTGGGTTGTGGGAGGTCCCCTTCTTCAAGGGGATGACGGTTTCTTCGAGGAAAGCGTCATTCTTGCGGAGGCAAGGAGGTCCAAACTTGCGTGTGAACTTAACTATAGTGGTTTTATTGAGTTAGCTATGGATTGTGGGAGGTCCCCTTCTTCAAGGGGATGACGGTTTCTTCGAAGGGATGACGTTTTCTTCGAGGGGATGACGGAAGTTGTTTTTACTTACGTCGCTTTTTTAGCTAGGAAAATAGTATGTTTACTGCCTTTTCCTTTGCGTGCTCTCGCGATGCGTGTGCTTACCTCGTAGCCTGCTTTTTTGAGACGGACTGTAAATAAATAGTCAGGTCCAGCGGACCATATCGCTAGCATACCTTTTGGGCGCAATACCTTATAGATATCCTGCAAGCCCTCCAGTGAATAAATCCAGTTGTTATTTGAGTGTGTTAGTCCCTCTGGGCCGTTATCGACGTCTAGCAAAATAGCATCATAAGTCGGTTTATTCGTTGTTAATAGTTCTTTGACGTCTCCAACGTGAACAATAGCACGTGGATCTTGAAGAGGATTTTTAGCACAATTTCCTAAGGGGCCTTTATTCCATTCCACTACTTCAGGAATCAGTTCAGCCACTGTCACTTTTGAATTCTCGTTGACGGACTTAAGAGCTGAAGCCAAGGTATATCCCATGCCTAAACCACCCACTAAGACATGAGCGTTATCTTTCGTTGTAATATGCGCACACCCCATGGTGGAAAGCTCTTTCTCTGAGTTGTAAACACGGCTATTCATGAGTTCGCCGCGAATTCCGGACAAACGAATCGAGAATTCATCACCACGTTGTGAAAATTTTAATTCTCCGCCATTGTTTGGAATTTGTGCCGTACCTAACTGAACCCATGGGATCATAATCTGCCCTATACCTATTTACTTGTCGTGAAAGACCAAAGGCGGGCAGATTATCATATTTGTGCTAGTTTTCCTCTTCTACTTTTGAGCAAAAGTATAAGGGCGGCTACTTAACATCCCTATAGCTTTATTATCTGAGCTTGATAGGGGCGTAATGCGCCTAGTTGCTGAGTTTGCTCAGAATTTGCATAGTTATCAAGTAGTACCGATGCGTTGTTAAAATTGGCATCAATGAGCTCAGGCAATGCTAAGGTTCTTTCATTGCTTGAAAAATTCAACAAAACCAAAATGACATCATCATCTAAAGTACGTGTGTAGGCATAGATATCAGGATCATCTGCTAACAATAAGCTGTATTGTCCGTAAATCAAGGTTAGATTATTTTTGCGTAAGCGTACTAATGCACGAAAATAATTGAGCTCAGAATCAGGATCGCTTTGCTGAGAATCTACGTTTATTTCTGGATAATTACCATTGACCTTTAACCAAGGCTTCCCGCTTGTAAAGCCTGCATTCGCAGTGTCATCCCATTGAATAGGCGTCCTTGCATTATCTCGTGCGCATAACTTGTGGGAGGCCATGAATTCCTCTAAATCGCCCCCTTCTTGCTTGGTTAAGTTGTACCAATTGATGGTCATGAGATCTTGATAGTCTTCAATCTTATCGAACTTAATATTACTCATACCGATTTCGTCGCCCATATAATAGTAGGGCGTACCGCGCATAGATAGTAAGTAAGTACTTAATAGTTTCGATGAAAATCGTCGGTATTGAGGGGAATCATTCCCCCAACGAGTGACCATACGTGGGAAGTCATGATTGCCAAAATAAACAGTTCCCCAACCTTTATCTTCAAAAACAGCATCCCATTCTGACATCACTTTCTTAAATTTAACGAGGTTTTGAAAGTCGTCGTTAATGATAAAACGATCGCCAACACCAATGCTTTGATGATCAAAATGATAGTTCATATTGAGCTCTTTGCGATCCTCAGCGACTAGTTCCAATACATTATCGATGTGCGTCCCAGGGCCCTCTGCAACCGTCATACAGTCATAATGCTGCATCACATTTTCGTGCATCTCATGTAAGTATTCATGTAAGCGAGGTCCTTTTGCGTACATATCGATCATCGCCTGACCTTGGTATTCCTCAGGGAATTCAGGATAACCGTCATGTTTGGAAATGAAAGTGATGACGTCCATGCGGAAGCCATCGATACCTTTCATAAACCAGAAATTCATCATGTCGTAAATTTCAGCTCTTAGCTTTGGATTTTCCCAATTTAAATCAGGTTGCTTCGCTGAAAAATAGTGCAAGTAATAAGCATCCGTCTGCTCATCATATTTCCAAGCATTAGCTTCTGGATCGAAATAACTCCAGCGTCGTGGCGGTGTACCTTTCTCAGCAGGCCACCAATGATAGTATTCACGGTAAGGATTATCTCGAGAACTACGCGATTGTTGAAACCACTCATGCTCGTCAGAAGAGTGGTTTACGACTAAATCCATCACCACTTTTATGCCGCGCTGATGCATACCGGCTAATAATTCTTCAAAATCCTGCATAGTACCGAATTCAGCCATGATGTTTCGATAATCCGAAATATCATAGCCGTTGTCGTCATTGGGCGAACTATAGATTGGGTTAAGCCAAACAATATCGACACCCAAGCTTTCGATGTAATCTAGGCGGTTTATGATACCGCGTAAGTCACCAACGCCATCGCCGTTTGAATCTTGAAAACTGCGCGGGTAAATCTGATAAACGATCCCTTCTTTCCACCATTCACGCTTTATATTCTTTAATTTCATATTTCTAAACCTCCTGCCCTTGACTGATGCGAGTGTCTTCTTCGGTGTTTATTCTGAGTGCCAAAGCTGCACCAACAAGGAATAGCAAGCCACAAAGAGCGAGTGCATTGCGTGGGTCACCACCTAAGACAGATTCATAAATTAAACCAATACTGAGCATCTCCAATATTTGCGGAAGACAAATCATGGCGTTTAGCAAACCCATGTATATTCCAATTCGCATTACAGGAGCGACATTTGCACACATGATGAAAGGAACGGTGATAACACCCGCCCAACCGATACCCACAAGTACCATACAAGCTAGCGTCATGTATAAGTCACTTGTTAATTGCATTGACAAAAAGCCGAGTCCGCCAATCAATAGGCAAAAAGCGTAAACCTTGCTATCACCAAACTTATGAATTGTCTTAGCGATGAAAAAGGACACTACAAGAGTTGTAATTTGCATAACAGCAAAAGCTTTACCGCCTTGCGCGGTTCCAACTGCAAAGCCTGCTGCATCGGGTGTCGGTGCGTTATAAACGTGATGGGCGATTGAAAGAGAGAGATATTGCCACATTAATGGCAAACCGAACCATGTGACTAACTTCACCCACCATAAAGTACGTAAGGATTTAGGCATGTCCTTCAAAGCTATCCACAAATCGCTTACTACGTGGGTCAGTACTTTCCCTTTATTCTCTGCTTTGAATTCGTCGATATTTTCCGGCGGATATTCTTGCACCTTATTAAAGGACCAAAGTGCTGTTACGATGATAACGACGACACCAATGACAAACGAATATTTTACGATATCTGGAATTTGATTGCCGTCAGTCACTGCCGATACACCAAATGCAATCATAATGACGGGCATTAAACTCGCTAGTATTTGACCACCAGAAATCATGAAGGTCTGCAACGCAAAAGCAAATGGGCGTTGCTTGCGATTTACCATATCACCCACCATCGCTCGGTAAGGTTCCATCGCGGTATTCATTGCTGCATCGAGTATCCAAAATAAGCCAACAACCATCCAAAGTTCGGGCACATATGGCATGAACATGACGGCGACACTGCCGATTAAAGCCCCCCACAAGAAGAAAGGTTTACGACGGCCAAAGCTGGTCCAGGTGCGATCACTAATTGCACCAATTAAAGGTTGAATAAGTAAACCAGTTACCGGGCCCGCAAGCCATAGCATTGGTAATTCATGTTCGGCAGCACCGTGATAAGAAAATATGGGACTTAAGTTTGCTTGCTGCAAACCAAACCCATATTGGATGCCGAAGAAGCCAAAACACATATTCCATACTTGCCAGAATTCTAAAGTAGGTTTTTGTTTATTATTCATTTTTATTTCCATAAAAGGTGTAAACGGTAAATTCGTTTACATATTTAAAGTCTACGTACTAAGCTTAAGCTTTCATAAATTCAAACCGCGATAAGCAATAGGGATCATTAAAAGCCATGCGCTTGTCAAATTTCTGCTATCAGCTTAACAATACTTGTAAATGAAATGTAAGTATTAATGAAATTAATGCAAATTGAAAGAAAAACTTAAACGCTTAAGTTGTAAACCCCTAAGTAAGTCTGTGCAGGTTTATTGGTATTGCGTAGTCAATAATCGGCTGCGTCATAAGCCTAAAGTAAACAAACTTCAAGTTTGTCCTTATATTTTATGTTCGACAAGGCCTAAGATGTTTGCAAGGTATCAATTGAACGGTGTTGGCGAGTCCTTGTTTTTGCTAGAAAAACTTGGGTTTAAGCTCTACTGCAAACACTAAAACCTTCTTAGTGAAAGTATTGATAAACGCAATTTTAAATCGATTAAGTTCGCTTTAATGCTGAGGATTGAATCATTCTGAAAAACATGGCCTCTGTCGTAAAGGCCTTGTTATTATTTGATTGCGTTAGCTTTCTGACTTTCATACAGCTTGCCAAACACAATTAATTTAGAATAATTTCAGTGGCTTTTACAATAAATTAACTATAACGATTAAGAAAAGCTTTTAATTTGTAAATTTGATGTTAATATGAGGGTCGATGTAGTAACTGAAACAGAACACGATGCAATTATTTGCAAATAGAAATTGAAAGATTCGAGCAAATAATTTGTCACAGATTTTTTTGAATACGTATGCAGTTATTGGCTTTCATCGTAATTTATCAGTATTGTAAATTGTTAATTTTTCGTTAATGCTTTTCTGCTAAAAGAGAAAAACAATCGATTTGTTTAACATATCGAAAACACACAAAAGGGTACACACATGGACACAAGAAAAAGCTTTAAGCCAGCCTTGCTATCGTTAGCAGTTGCAGCGGCCATGACTTCAGGTCATGTAATGGCACAACAGGAAGAGTCAGCAAAAACTGATGATTCGATGGTTGAGGTCATTGCAGTAACAGGTATTCGCGGCTCACTAATGAGAGCACAAGCAGTCAAACAAGAATCAACATCTATCGTTGAAGCTATTTCAGCGGAAGATATTGGTAAACTACCAGACTCTTCAATTGCGGAATCTTTGGCTCGCCTTCCTGGCTTAGCTGGTGAACGCGTCGGCGGACGTACATCAGGAATTTCTGTTCGTGGTTTTAAAGAAGATTTCGTTGGTACTTCATTAAATGGAAGAGAATTAATCGGTATCGGTGATAACCGTGGTATCGAGTACGATTTGTATCCTTCGGAAATTATGACTGGTGCAACCATTCATAAATCATCTAATGCAACGCTTATTACTCAAGGTTTAGGTGGTACTGTTGATTTGCAAACAGTTCGCCCACTAGCTGCATCAGAAACACTTACGGTTACGGGTGTTTACGAAGCTCACCAAGCGCCAGCTGATAACCCTGACTTTGATGATAAAGGCTACCGTTATTCATTATCATTTGTTGAGAAGTTCGCAGACGATACGATTGGTCTAGCAGTTGCAATTGCACATACAACAACGCCAAACAACCAGCGTAAATATGGTGTTTGGGGTTACAACACTAATGACGCAGGTCAAATCACTCCTGCTGGTCTTGATACTAACGCTCAGTCAACTGAATTGAAGCGTGACACTGTATCAGCGGTGCTTCAGTATCAGCCAAATGATCGTTTAAACATTATTGCAGATTACCTACAAATTGATTTCGAAGATTCAGGCGTACTTCGCGGTGTGATTGAACCTTTCGCAGTAGGTACTGTTAGCGGTTCAGGCGTGAATACGACTGGTACGCAAATTGAAGCAAACCCTGTTTTACGTACCGATCCACTTAACAAAGACGGTGAATTAACTGCCTTTGGTGTCAACGTAGAATATTACCTAACGGATGACTGGAAAGTTGAAGTTGATTTATCTCGTTCAGAATCAAATAAGTTTGAACAGCGCGCTGAATCTTATGCAGGTTTAGGACGTTCTGGTTCGTTAACGAATGCTGACTTTGGTACTCGTAACTTTGAAATGTCTTCAGAAGGCGTATTCTTTACTGGTTCAAACGGCCTAGGTGCATTCTCTAATCCAGACGAATTACAATTAACTGGCCCACAAGTATGGGGTGGTGGTCTTGCTAACCTATCTGATTTATTCGAAACATCTGTTTTAAAAGCGAATGGCGAACCATTCTCCTACTTAAACGCACAAGACGGTTTCAATAACTTCTTCACTATTGAAGAAGAGCTAACTCAGCTTAAATTTGAAGTGGAAGGTTTAATTGACGACAGTATCGTAACAAAAGTAACTGCTGGTCTTCATTACTCAGACCGTTACAAAGATAAAGAAAACAACGGCTTTTTTGCTACAGCAAATGTTTTCCCAGGTAGCCAGTCTGTCTCTGAATCAGGTGTTCCGATTGCGGGCTTAACTGACCTTACGTGGGCTGGTTTAGGTTATGTGGTTGCATATGACAGCAACGCTCCTTACGAAAATGGTTATTACACGCAAAACAATGGTGGCTTCCTTGAGCCAGACCGTTTTGGTGATACTTATGTTGTTGAAGAAGAAGTGACGACTATTTACGCTAAAGCTGACTTCGAATATGAATTAGGTGATATCGTACTATTCGGTAATGTTGGTGCGCAGTATGTAGATACTGATCAAACATCTGACGGTACGCTAGGTGTCATCGGTTCTAACTTCCGTGTTTGTGATACGGATAGTAACTCTGTTATCGACGAATCTTGTTCTATTACTGACGGCGCAAGCTACTCGCACTTCTTACCAAGCTTAAGTATTAATGCTGAAGTTGTGGAAAATCAATTTGTTCGTTTCGGCGCATCAAAAACGATTTCTCGCGCTCGTTTAGATCAAATGAAAGCTTCTGGTTTTGTTAAGTTCGATTTGAATGACCAATTCATTACTATTCCAAACACACGTGCTGATGTTGAACAGTATGGTACGCCTTGGTCTAAGTCAGCGGGTAACGCTAAATTACGTCCATTAGAATCTAACAACTTTGACCTTTCATTCGAAAGCTACTTTGAAGATGAGGGTTATGTTGCGATTTCTTTGTTCTACAAAGATCTAGTAAACCTTACAAGACAGTCTAACCCACTTATTGATTTCACTAATGATGAAACGAATAATGGCGCGAACTACTTTGTACCAGGTTTCCATGACCGTACTTTGGATGTTGATTTCACAAACTCAGCTACGGGCGAATTCTTCCCTGCAGGTACATTTGTAACACCACCTGATTTTGGTTATTTCTCATTCTTTGAAGATGGTTTAGAAGGTTCTGTACAAGGTGCTGAGTTAACAGCTAACCTGCCTCTAGGTATGTTTGCTGATGAGCTTGAAGGTTTTGGTGTTGTGGCTTCTGCTACATTTATCGATGCTGAAGTTGATGACGGTTCTTCAATTCCTGGTCAGTCTGACGAAATCTACTCATTAGTGACTTACTACGAAAATGAAGGCTTTGAAGTACGTATCGCAATGACTGACCGTTCAGGTTTCACTACTTACGAACGCGCAGGTTCTAACAAAATAGGCGAAGCTGACCGTGACGGTACTCAAGTTGTGGATGCTCAAATTTCTTATGACTTTGAAAATTCAAACATTGAAGCATTACAAGGTTTAAGAATTTCATTGCAAGGTACTAACTTGCTAGATGATGCTGACCAAGTATCGCGTGACGGAAACGGAATTGTGACTACACGTCGTGAATTCGGTCCTTCATACATGCTTAACTTCAACTATTCTTTTTATTAATAGTTAGGTAATCTTTAAAAAACCTCTAATCATTTGATTAGGGGTTTTTTTTAATCAAAAATTTGTCATTTTTACACTCAAAAATTGCGGTAAGGATGGTATATTGAACCAAAACAATTGAGGCAAATTAATGCAGCAGGCTATCAAAAAAGTAGTCATTGCCGGTGGTGGCACAGCAGGCTGGATGACAGCATCTTTACTCAGAAAAGTGCTAGGTAAGCAGGTTGAAGTCGAATTAGTTGAATCTGAAGATATTGGCATAATCGGTGTGGGCGAAGCTACCATTCCGCCGATACAAACCTTCAATCAATTTTTAGGAATTGATGAAAAAGAGTTTCTACGTGAAACCAACGGAACAATTAAACTTGCGATTAAATTTGAAAATTGGCGCGTAAAAGGTGAAAGTTATTTTCACACATTCGGTGCACCCGGTGCGAACCTAGGTTTTTGCAACTTCCAACATTACTTGATGAGAGCTCATCAAAATGGCATGAAGAAATCATTGTGGGATTTTGACCTCAATTATTTATGCTGCAGGGGTGGTGTTTTCAACAAAATTAGCACGCAAAATCCGATGTTTGACATTCCTTACGCTTACCATTTTGATTCTGCGTTATATGGAAAGTATTTGCGAAAGCTCTCAGAAAGTGCTGGCGTGAAACGTACCGAAGGTATCATTGAACACATAAAACAGTGTGAAAAAACAGGCAACATTCTTGGTTTGCAGCTAAAAAACGGTATTCAAATTGAAGGCGATTTGTTTGTTGACTGCACCGGCAGTAGAGCCTTGTTAACGCAAAAAACACTGGGTGTTGAATATGAAGACTGGTCACATTGGTTACCTGCAGATTCAGCTTTAGCCGTACAAACTGATCGCTTTGATAGCACCTTGCCATATACCCGCAGTATTGCACACGACAACGGTTGGCAGTGGCGCATTCCTCTTACTAATCGCAATGGCAATGGGATCGTATACTCATCTAATTATACGGACGATGAGCAAGCACACGATCGCCTAGTCAATAATTTGGATTCTAAAGCCGTTAACGATGTGAGAAAAATATCCTTCAAAACGGGAAGAACAAAACAGCAGTGGCATAAAAACGTTATTGCCATTGGTTTGTCGAGTGGATTTTTAGAGCCTTTGGAGTCAACGAGTATTCACTTAATTCAATCAGCGGTTGTTAGATTGTTAAAGCTGTTTCCTCACAATGGGATTACTCAGTCGGTTATTGATTTGTACAATCAAGAATCTCAAGTTGAATACGAGACAGTGAGAGACTTCATAATTTTGCACTATCACGTTAATGAACGTACTGACTCTGATTTTTGGATCGACATGCGTGAAATGGCTATTCCTGAGCGCTTACAAAATAAAATTGATGTGTTTGCAGCTGTGGGCAATATGTTTAATGATCAGCATGATATTTTCCGTGATGCTTCATGGTTACAAGTGATGCTTGGTCAAGGTATCAATCCGCAAGATTACCACCCAGCTGCAAACGTTCCTTCATTAGAACAGTTAAATGAAACTCTTGATAAAATTGCAGAAGCAAAACAGCAGCCATTGTCGAAAATGCTGCCTCATGATGAATTTTTGAAACATTACTTGGGTGCTTAAGGGATGACGCAAGCCAGCAAAAAAATTAAGAAAATAGTGATAGCCGGAGGAGGCACCGCCGGTTGGATGGCCGCTAGCTTGATGCATCATCGTTGGGCGAGAAAAGGTATTCAGGTTTACTTAGTCGAGTCTCCCGCAATTGGCATTATTGGCGTTGGTGAAGGGTCGACTCCAACACTTAAACGCTTCTTTCAAGATCTAAATATTTCTGAGAGTGAGTGGATGCCAGAGTGCAATGCTACTTACAAAGTGAATATCGAGTTTAGTGGCTGGAGCCCGCATTCAGGCATCAATAGTTATAGTCATCCATTTATTTCACAAGTTGATGTTTTTTCTGAAAAGCACTTTTACATGAACTGTTTAACGCGTCGTCATGGCCTGGATGTGAATACTCGACCAGATGAATTTTTGCTAAATGGTTGGTTAGCAAAACAAGGAAAAAGCCCCATAGCACCCTCTAATTTCCCCTTTGAAGTGGAGTATGGTTATCACTTTGACTCTGCTTTGTTGGGTCACTTTCTTGCGAAACGAGCAGTAAAACTTGGGGTTAAGCATGTTCAAGCTAAGATAGAAAACGTCAATCTACATTCTGAACGTGGAGATATAGATAGTTTGTTGTTAGACAGCGGTGAAATACTCGATGCCGATTTTTTCGTTGACTCTACAGGATTTAATTCATTACTCATGCAAAAGGCATTGAATGTGGGTTTTACGCCCTTCAGCAGCAATCTCTTTAATGATGCCGCAGTGGCGATGCCAAGCGAGTCGATTTCCCCCATGTCACCTCAAACAAAATCTACTGCGCTATCAAATGGCTGGGCATGGCAAATACCACTGACTCATAGAACTGGGAATGGCTACGTTTATTCGTCAAAATACATCGATAAAGAACAAGCAGAATTTGAACTACGTTCTCATTTGGGGCTACTGGACAGTGATGTAGAAGCAAGACATCTAAAAATGAATGTCGGGCAAATAGACAAGCACTGGCACAAGAACTGTTTAGCGATAGGCTTATCACAAGGTTTCATTGAGCCCCTAGAGGCAACGGCGCTACACTTAACGCAAATCTCGATTGAAATGTTCATGGATAGCTTTGAGGAAGGTCAGTTTGGCAGTCAAGGACAAGCACTGTTTAATAAAGAGATGAATGAACGATATGAGCGAGTTCGGGACTATATTGTGGCGCATTATAAATTAAATACGCGCAACGACTCCTCTTATTGGGTAGATAATAGAGAGAATATGAAACTGTCCGAGTCATTACTACAATTATTGACAGTGTGGTACGAAAAAGGCGACTTGCCTCAAGAAATCTATCGTCAAGGTCTGCAAAACCACTTTGGTGTTACATCATGGCATTGCTTGTTAGCAGGTTACGGCGCATTCCCTCGTATCGCTATAAATCAGCCTGGTATCGGCGATAAGTATAAAGAGTTTGAGTTGGAAACTTTTTTTCAGGGCTGCTTATTGAATTTTGATGATAATTGAGTGACATCTACTTACGTCACATTTGCGCAGGCAAATATTTCCCTCAACATGCTCTACAACTGTGCTCACAGTCTAATAAGCGATGAAGATTTATGCTTTTGCAACTATGACGGATCATAAGCAAGAATCTCCAAGATTCCCGCTTTTCAAAGGGAACGCATGCCCATAGTTAACTTTAAAAAAAAGTTAGGTTTTTAAACGATTCACTGTTCAAATCTTGTTTTAGTAAGTAAGCCTTTACTAGCTTGATGATCTCATCTTTCTCATAGGGTTTACCCATAAACGAATCGAATCCAGCATTTTTGTATTTTTCTATATCTTCTGCGAATACGTTTGCAGTAAGGGCAATAATGGGTGTCTCAGGAGACAATTTTTTGATCGCAATACATGCTTGCATACCGTCTAATACTGGCATTTGAATATCTAGCAATATCAGATCAAAGCTCGTTTCAGTTGCACTATCGATTGCCTTCTGGCCATTGTCAACAATCACAATTTGAGCACCCACGTCCGCAAGTATTGTTTCAATTATGATTTGATTTATTTCGTTATCTTCCGCGACTAAAATAGAAAATTTGGATAAATCGGCGGTCGTTTCAACTAACTCAATATCTGAAGATGCACTATCATCCACAGGCTCTAAAGGTAGAAAAATTTCAAAAGTAGTGCCATGATTTAATTCGCTTTTTACTTCAATTGTTCCTCCCATCAGATCTATTAATGACTTAGATATGGCCATTCCCAAGCCAGAGCCTCCGAATTTCCGGGTAATACTCTTATCTGCCTGCTCGAAGCGATTAAACAAAACTTCCAAACCGGATTTTTCCATCCCAATACCGGTATCAATAACACTAAATTTTAATCCTCGAGAGTTGTTCTCTTCGGCAATGATCGTGACGCTACCCTGTTCAGTGAATTTGATTGCGTTAGATATTAAATTAGTGAGTATTTGTTTTATTCTTAAATCATCACCAACCCATGATGTGTGTTGTAAGTGATTTTCTAAATTTAATTGTATGCCTTTTGACTCGGCGCTGTGATCAAATTCTTGATGCAAAGCGCTCAGCAGTTCATCGAGTCGAAATGAATGGGTCGATAAATGTATTTTGCCTGCTTCTACTCTTGAAATATCTAAAATATCGTTAACGAGAAGTGATAGGGACTTCATCGAACGCAGCGCAATGTTTACTATTGAGGCCAGTTCAGCATTTAAGGTTTTACCCTCTAAAATTTGCAGTGCGCCTTGCACGCCGTTCAATGGAGTACGTATTTCGTGGCTCATATTGGCTAGGAATTGTGATTTTGCCAATGTGGCTTGCTCGGCTTTTACTTTCTCTTCTTTGATTATCTGTTCATAAGCTAGTTGTTCTGTTAAATCATAAGCGATACCTAAATAACCAATAATATTTTGATGCTCATCATACAAACCGCTTACGCTTAATTTAACTCTGATATGTTTTCCGTAACGATGAACATAGGTCCAAGTACTTTCTTCTTTACCAAATAAATTGGCTTTGTATGTAAATACGCCAAAACCCGGTTCAATTTTCTCATGCATTTCTTTTGATAACTCTTCTGCACGCTTTACCATTTCATCATCAACATGAAATTTCCTTGGTGTTTCCTTGCCAATCAAATCGCTAGCTTTGTAACCAAGAAGGTTTTCTGCTGCAGGGTTGAACATTGTTATCAGCCCATCTACATCTGTGGCGATAATGGCGTAAGTAGAACTTTGTAATATCGCCTTTTGAAAACTGGCTGACTTTTCTATTTCTGTAGTACGAGATTTTACCAATGATTCGAGTCGTCGATTGGTTTCAGTAAGAGCTTGTTCTTTTGCAATAGCAAGTTCTGCAACATGTATTTTAGAGTCGAATCTTTTGAGGATGACGAGCAGGATTGTGAAAAGTGTTATCGCCACTAAAAAAGTCAGAATAATAAACTTCAAAAAAGTGCCAAAAGGAGGCTGCTTAATACTGTTTACAAACGCAGGGCTTGTATGAGCCTCAAAGCGCCAGCTTTTTCCAAATACCGGCACATCAATATGATAATTGTATGAACCCGTTTGCCGTCTTATTTCTTCAGATTGATAGAAAAGTGAGTCGCCTGCTGCAGTTCGATTAGAAATGGAAAGAATTAAGTTGTCATCGATTGTATCTATCGAGTCAATGACTTCATCTATGACGATAGGTGCATATGACCAACCCCAAGTGTTCTCTAGAGTTGGTGCCACGGTCTCACTCTCTGAATAGGCAAGTAATATTAAAAAGCCTTGTTTTATGCTTTGATCAGCCTGTACAAGAGTGATGGGGGACGTAATCGTGATTTCACTTCTTGATGCAGATTCAATTGCTGCCGCTCGTCTCGACTGTTCAGAGCCAATATTTAAGCCAATCGCGGACGCGTTTTTACTTTCAGGCAGGATGTCACGAATAATAAATAATCTTTCAGGTTCTTCGTTGAGGTGTTTAACATTAAAAGCACTATCAGGCCGCATCTCCCTATTTTTTGCTATAAACGAATCGAGTTCATCAGCATCGATGTTTTGAATGACGCCAAAACCATGTACGCCAGGGAATTCAGTTTGAAAATCGCGACTTCTTGCAAATGATTGCATTACTTGATAATCGAAATTTTCTTTGCCTACTGTGCTAATGAGGGAGTCTATGCTTCGCAGGCCGTAGGAATAAAACGTTAGGCGTTCAGTTACTTTTAATTCAAATTTCTCAACCGCAGCTTTCAAAGCTAAATCGACTTTTTTACTGTCTTCAGACCGCTGAGTAATTTCAGCATTGATACTTAAGCCTAAACCAATTAACAGAATGATAGCTGGCAATATAAATAATCGCTTAGCAATACTCTTATTTGCATTAGAAGTAATGGACTGCCTAATCATGGGTTATCTTCCAAAGATTATCTTATTAACTTTAATTTGTGCGATACGTACGATATCACCTATGGCAATCATTTGGGACTTGTTTTGAGTCCGAATTATTGCGGGCAACTATTACGAATGACTAATCTTGTCGCTAATTTAAGATGCTGCGTCTCGGCATCATCTTTGATTGAATCTAATAGCATTCTTGCAGCCACACGCCCTTTCTCAATACTTTGTTGGCAAATAGTTGTAATGCCCGGTTCGCTTCTAGAGGCTTCAGGAATATCATCAAATCCCGTAATTTGAACATCTTCAGGAACGCGCAAGCCAAGCGACTTTGCCACCTTAACTGCGGACAATGCAATAATATCACTCATACACAATAAGACGCTTGGTCGGTCTGAGGTCATAAGTGCTTCGCGTGCTGCAATTTCTGCATAGTGATGGTTATTGATTGGAATATTCCACACTTTCTCTGCCGTAATCTCTACATTATGTGAAGAAGCAGCTTCGAGATAGCCGTTTAATCTAAGTTGCGAAAGTTGACGAAGTGGATTGTTAAAATCATCTTCTGTGAGACGGCAAACGCGAGGTATTTCGATGAGTTTTAAACCTAAAATAGAAGTATTGAGTGAATCGTCGTCTTCTTGAAGCTTTTGTTTGCTGATGGAGTTAGTGAAGGCGTGCTCAGCGATAGCATAAGCCCCAGATTGATTATCAATATTGACCGAACTGAAGTTACTAGCTTGATAATCAACTATTACGATAGGTTTGCCAATTCTTTGGATTTGCTCCATGGTTTTTGTAGGAATTGTGCCGTAAACAATCAAACCGTCCGGCAATGATTCTGCGCTGCTTTGTTCCGCTGTATGCACGTCGCTAGATAGTAAAAGCATTTGTTTTTGATTTTCCACGAGCACTTCAGCTATACCCTGCAGCAACTGACTCGCTACAGGATCTGAGAAGGAGTAACTGAGTGAGTCAGAAAGCATGACTCCGATAATGCCTGAGGCGCCCATTCTGAGTGAACGAGCTGCTAAATTAGGGCCGTGGTACCCGAGTTTAGCCGATTCCGTCATGATCCGTTCACGTAATTTTTCTGATAGTTGGTCAGGTCGATTAAATGCGTTTGAAACTGTTGCTATAGAGACACCTAAGTGCTTCGCCACTTCAGTTAAATTCAATTTCTTCTTCATTTATTAGGTTGCTTATATAGATTATTAGCATTTGGGCGCTAGTCTAAATCATTGCTAGCGCATAGTCGCTTAAAATTTTAATGGGAACTTAAATTAAGACTAAAAACCTTAAAGCTTTCATAAAAAATTTAAGTATGGATTGCTTAAAAGCTTAGTTTACATTTTGCCGTTTTGACGAAAGGCGCTATTTCACACAAATAGCGCCTTTCAAGTTGCTGCTGTCTATGCGACAGCAAGGGACACAACCTAGTTACTCAATTAGCAAGGCTAACGCGCCTAAAAGGCCAGAGTGCAAACCTAAGCCTGGGGGAGTGATTATTTGCTTCAGGCCTTGCTTGTAGGGAAATACGATATAGTTTTTTAAAGATTGCTCAGCATAGTCGATCGTTTTTTCTAGAAGACCAGTTTTGGCCATAACACCACCGCCAAGTACGATACTTTGTGGACTAAATGACACCATCAAGTTGTGACAAAAGTTGCCGAGTACTTTTGCTTCGATGTCCCAAGCAGGATGATCATCGCCGAGTTCAGGCCCAGGTTGCTGCCAAATTTCGGACATAGCTTTTCCTGAAGCAAGCCCTTCAACGCAGTTACCATGGAAAGGACACACCCCTTTAATTTCTGGAACGCCAGATATCAACATGTGCCCGAGTTCCGGATGCACCAGACCTTTCAAAGTCTGCCCGTTAATAACCACACCACCGCCAACGCCAGTGCCAACGGTCACATAAATGTTAACGTTCGTGCTCTGACTTGCGCCCCACTTGTATTCGGCTAGCGCAGCGGCATTCACATCGGTATCGATAGCTACAGAGCATGACAATGCGTTTTCTAATTGTGTTTTTATATCTACATTCGACCATTTGGGTTTCGGTGTTGAGGTAATTGAACCGAAGCTGGCGGAATTTGAATTTAAATCTAAAGGGCCGAAACAGGCTAAACCGAGTTGTGAGAAATCAAAACCGGCTTTGCGTTGTTGTTCGAAGTACTTAACAACCTGGGAAATGGTCTCTTCAGGCGTAGTTGTTGCGAACCGCTCTTCATTGATGATCTGACGATTCTCATTCGCAATGGCGCAGTTAAATTTTGTGCCGCCTGCTTCTATTAAGGCATAGTACTTCATCCAATATGACTCCTTAATCTTACTAACTAGAATACTTTTAGAATGCTGTATGGTTTACGTTTAGTGAATTTTATTGGATGATCTTTCAATCAAGTTATAAAAGCTAAAACGATTAAGTTGAAAAGTATCACGTTCATATTTTAATGTAAATACCTTGTTAAATTTACTTGATAATCTGCATTCAAAGCATTATATTTGGACTTTATACAAAAACTTAAACGTTTAACTTGTTTTAAGTGTGTTGAACTTGAATGGCGAAAATACGTGGGTTCTTTTTGATGGATATAAGCTACGAAAGCAGTAAGACCTTAAACCGGTTGCTTCAGACTACTGATCTGACGCATATGTCGAAGACAGACTATGCGACATTTACTGAGCGTTTGGGAAATAACTTCCCCGATCTTTTTGAGTTGCTACACGCAGTTTATGGAACGCAATATGATTTCCATTTCCACCTTCA
This sequence comes from Glaciecola sp. MF2-115, assembly GCF_047250385.1. NCBI lineage: Bacteria > Pseudomonadati > Pseudomonadota > Gammaproteobacteria > Alteromonadales > Alteromonadaceae > Glaciecola > Glaciecola sp. MF2-115. The sequence goes on along the minus strand of NZ_JBLBVM010000044.1, from coordinate 43,591 downwards.
ACAACTCATCATCATTCTATCAAAAGGTCTTTCTGATCGTAAAGCGGCACTGAAAAAGAAAGACAAGCAACGGCTCAAAAATCCTAGGTGGTATTCCGATGAAAATATGCTTGGAATGGCGTGTTACGTCGATTTGTTTGCAGGCGACTTGCAAGCACTTCAAGAAAAAATACCTTACTTAGAATCACTTGGTGTTACTTACATTCATTTAATGCCTCTATATAAATCGCCAGAAGGTGACAGTGATGGTGGTTATGCTGTTTCCGATTATCGAGCAGTTAACCCAAAGTTAGGTAACATGAAAGATTTAAGGGCCTTAGCTTCAGCCCTTTCTGCTAAGGGAATAAATCTTGTGCTTGATTTTGTTTTCAACCACACCTCAGATGAGCATCAGTGGGCTGAATATGCAAAAAGCGGCGACAAGGAATTCCAAAATTACTATTGGATGTTCGACAACAAAGATATTCCTAATCAATACGAACAAAATTTAAGAGAGATATTTCCACAAGTCCGTCGTGGTAACTTTACTTTCAACAACGATGCTCAAAAATGGGTTTGGACAACTTTTAATAGTTTCCAGTGGGACCTCAACTACTCAAACCCTGCGGTTTTTAATGCCATTACTGATGAAATGCTATTTTTAGCCAACGTAGGTTGTGATGCTTTACGTTTAGATGCTTTGGCATTTATCTGGAAAGAAATGGGAACTAATTGTGAAAATCAACCCAAAGCACATGCGCTAATACAAGCTTTCAATCGTTGTTTGAAAATAGTCTCTCCATCTGTTGTGTTTAAGTCGGAAGCCATTGTCCACCCTGACGAAGTACTCAAATATATTGATAAAGACGAGTGTGAACTTTCTTACAATCCATTGCTCATGGCCTTAATTTGGAACAGCCTAGCTACTCGTAAAACGAAGTTACTTACTCGTTCCATGCAGAAAAGTTTTAGTATCCCTAGCGAATGTGAATGGGTGAATTACGCTCGCTGCCACGACGACATTGGTTGGACCTTCGATGATGATGTTGCGTCAAGCTTAGGCATCAATAGTCATGATCATCGTCATTTCTTAAATCAATTTTACACAGGTCGATTTGAAGGAAGTTTTGCTAAAGGCGTCGCTTTCGCTGAAAACCCTGTGACCGGAGATTGCCGAGTTTGCGGTTCTTTAGCTTCGCTTGCGGGGCTTGAAAAAGCCTTGGAAGAAAATGATCATCAGCTTATCGACAATGCAATAAAGCGTATCTTACTCATTCACTCGATTATTTTAAGTATTGGTGGCGTGCCATTGCTCTACTCAGGTGACGAGTTGGGACTATTAAACGACTACAGTTATGAATCAGTAAAAAGTCAGGCGCATGACGGCAGATGGGTGCATCGAATAGGGATTGATGACAAAGACATCATACTTAGTGAGGATCCTTCTAGTCATTTCTACAAGATCTCATCTGGTTTAGCGCATATGATAAACCTTAGAAAGCAGTACCCGGTTTTTGGAGAGGCTCTCACTGAGATTATAGAGCTAGGGAATGAACATGTTTTTGCATATAAAAGAATATTGGCAGGACATGCTAATAAGCCGGATAGTCGACTTTTCGTAGTATGTAATTTTAGTGAAGAAAAACAGAGCATCGACACAAGTCGCTTTTTTCACACTACATGCACCGATTTAATATCTAACGAAACAATTCAATCAGGCACTAAGCAAATGTTGCTCAAACCTTATCAGGTGTTGTGGTTGCTCAGGAATTGAATTAGCAATGAAGTGGTATAACTAACATAAGTGCCTAACGTAGCTTAATTTATTACGTTCTCCCTCATACATTTATTCCAAAGCGATGTTTCTACATTATTAGGAGAACTCTTCGCGATTGGTTGCACAAACTCAAGTTCAATCTTTGCAGCTTCACCTGATAATTTTAAACGCTCAATTGAGGCTTGAAGCTTTTTAACTAGGCTGTCATCTACGGAAGGGTGCAAGGCTAAATGATTTCCAAGTAAATAACTCGTATCAATTGCAGCAACGGGAACGACATCGTCTAATGTGAGATTTGCAATAGCCAATCGCACTTTGATGCCAGTGGCAGAATCGATGATGAGGTCGACTCTTCCGGCTGCGAACGGGCGCATATTACTGCCCTTTCCTTTATAGCGTTTCAAGTTTTTACCTTCAACAAAGCCTAGCTCATCCAAAGTTTCCTTATATGCAGTAGTCGCATCGGCACCTCCTCCCAATACGTAATTTTTCGCAGATTCTAAGTTCGGAATGTGGATATCGGTTCGACTAGCGAGTTTGAAAATACAGTTTTGACTCATGATAAATGGGCCGACCCAGCTGAACCACTTTTCTCTTTCTGGTATTCTGGCAGTGGAGACAAGTCCTGTATTGGGCCCATTTCTTGCCATGCGCATTGCTCTATTCCAAGGCAAAATTTGAAATTCACATTCAATGCCAACTTCCTCGCAAGCTGCTTGCACTAATTTAATATTGATGCCGGTTATTTTGCCATCTTGCGAGAAATTATAGGGGGGGAACTCCTCGGTATAGATTACCAAGGACTGCTCATTTGCATATAAGCAAAATGGAAATAGAAATAAACACAACGCTCGTAACAACAAACTTTCGCCCTCGTTTTAAATGCGAAGTTCAGTAGCTCTGCACTTCATAAGATCTGCGCGTTCTTAGCTTTGCACATTCTTAGCTCTGCAGGATGCTACGTTGAATTATAGTCGGCAAATGTAGCACGGGCAAGAAACGTGGGCAACGTTGCTAATAGAACTTACGGTTTGAACACACCAATGACACTCTCGGTGCTTCTTGTTACTGCGGTGACGGTCGCGTCTGTTTGCGTATCGGTATAATCACATTTTACACATGCGAGCTTCTCGACATTATTTTCAAAAAATAACATCAGTGAATCTTGGTTTTTACATTGTGGGCAAACTGCGCCAGCGATAAATCTTTTACGGTTTTTGTTACTCATAACCCTAACTAGTTTTAATGTGTTTGGCTCATTATACGCGCATGACTTAAGAACAGGACAAAAATTTATTTCATTCCTATTATCGGTAAAAACTCAAGCTTGCTAATTCGGCGACTTTATTGTGCTTTTGACCCAGACTGTTGAGTGTTATCCTATGCCAAGAAGCCTTCCTGCAAAACTCGTTAAGAAGCCAATACTAAACAATGATTCAAATACAAAATTTGTCGCTGCAACGCGGCGTAAAAGAACTGATCAAACAAGCCAATATTGAGATCTATCCCGGTCATAAAGTAGGGGTCATTGGTGCTAATGGTTGCGGTAAGTCAACGCTGTTTGGTTTGCTGCGCGGCGAGTTGCAAGCAGATATGGGAGATTGTTTAGTACCAAAAGGCTGGCATATTGTGTCAGTGGCACAAGAAACTCCCGGAACCGAACGATGTGCCATTGATTATGCTATTGACGGCGATACAAGGCTGCGACAATTACAAGCCGAACTGGAGGACGCTGAGCAAGCCCATGATGGCGATAAAATAGGACATCTGCACGATTTACTTGCGCAAATTGGCGCCTACGATGTAGAAGCTAGAGCTGCAACAATTCTCTCTGGCTTAGGCTTTAAGAACGAACAACTTAGTTTACCCGTGAGTAGCTTTTCCGGTGGTTGGAGAATGCGCTTAAACTTAGCTCAAGCACTGTTGTGTGATTCCGACTTGTTACTGCTTGATGAGCCAACTAACCACCTTGATTTAGACGCAGTAATTTGGCTGGAAAGTTGGATACAGCGCTATAAAGGCACTCTACTACTAATTTCTCATGACAAATCGTTCATTGATGCCTGCGTAAATAACATTGTGAGTTTTGAGCAGCAAAATTTAGTGAGTTATTCTGGCAACTACTCCAGTTATGAACGTCAACGTGCTGAACGAATGCGTTTGCAAGCAAGCGAATATGAAAAGCAAGAGCGCAAAAAAGCCCATTTGAATTCCTTCATCACGCGATTTAAGGCAAAAGCGAGTAAGGCGAAACAAGCTCAAAGCCGCGTTAAACAACTTGAAAAAATGCAGGATATTTTGCCGGTTCATCAGGCGTCTGCATTTCAGTTTTCTTTTAAACCGCCTGAAAAGCTACCGAACCCTTTAGTTCGTATGGATGAAGTGCAGGTGGGGTACGCCGATACCATCATTTTGAAGCAAGTTAAAATGAATCTTGTGCCTGGCAGCCGAATTGGTTTGTTAGGCAAAAATGGTGCGGGTAAGTCTACTTTCATTAAGTTACTTGCCGAGGAGCTAACGCCTTTGCGCGGTGAATATGCCACTTCGGCTGGGCTGACAATTGGTTATTTCGCCCAGCACCAAGTGGAGCTATTGCATTTACAAAGCTCGGCCTTCGATCATATTTTCAGATTAGATAAAACCCAAACTGAACAACAAATTCGAGATTATTTGGGCGGGTTCGGTTTTCATGGTGATGAAGCTTTAAAACCAGTCGCACCAATGTCTGGTGGTGAAAAGGCAAGGTTAGTGCTGGCATTAGTCGTGTTCCAAAAACCTAATTTGTTACTGCTGGATGAACCGACTAACCACTTAGACATGGAAATGCGCCATGCTTTAACTTTTGCCTTGCAAGCCTTCGAAGGCGCGATGGTATTAGTTTCGCATGACCGTTTTTTACTCTCTTCAGTGTGTGATGAGTTTTACTTAGTCGATGCCGGAGGCGTAAACGCTTTTGATGGCGATCTTGATGATTATAAAAAATGGCTGTTTAGCAGTGCGAGCAATAAATCCTCTGATGATCCTGGTACTAATTCAGAAAGTGTTACTTCTGCACAAAAGCCTGGTAGTGATATTGATAAGAAAGCGCGCAAACGAATGGAAGCTGAATTTCGCCAATCAACTAAGCAATTTCGCGATATCGTTAGTAAAGAAGAAAAGCGTATGGAAAGGTGCAATGAGCAACTCGCGAAGCTCGAAAGCGAATTAAGTGATACAACATTGTACGAAGCAGAGAACAAAAAAAGGCTAACTGAAGTACTAAATAGTCAAGCAAGTTATAAAGCAGAGTTAGAAGAAGCTGAAATGTTATGGCTGGATGCGCAGGAACAATTAGAAGTAGCCATGGCTGAGTTCGAAAAGAGCCTATCGCAGTAATGGACAGCACAAGGCAAACAAAGATTTCAGCTCCTTTATTTTGGGCGTATTCTTTGGAAAAATATTCACTTGATGAGGTGAAGACTGCTTGTCTTAAATTACAAGACGACCATGCATATAACGTGAATTTACTTTTATTTTGCATGCTGTGTGATTCACATGGAGCAAACCTAAGTAAAGAACAGTTGGCGAGCATTCGACAAGATATTTTGTTATCAGATGAAACATTGTTGGAACACAGAGTAAAGCGCAAAAAGGCGAAACCACTTGCTGACTCTCCAAACTCGCAGACGAATGACGAACTTTATCATCGACTTTTGCAGGAAGAGTTAACACTTGAAGCTGCTCAACAAGAGCTCATAATCGCATCGTTTATGAAACGCTTAGATGCAAGTGAGCAAATTGAAGTTATGAATAACGAGGTCGGTATCTCGCAACAAAGTGACGCGTCAATAATCACGCAACAAGGCGGTGCGTCGTCATTAATGCAATCAGATGGATCGTCGGCACTTAAGCTGTATTTTGAATTAATGATAACAAGTGAGCAAGCTAGCAGTGCGTTCAAAGAACAACAAGAAAAGTTTATTAGGGTATTAGGGAAGCATGTTTAAAAGCACATTCGGTAAAGTCGTTCCATCTAAATTTCAAGCACCAAGCTGGGCTCGAAACGCACACGTCCAAACCATTTTTCCTCGATACTTAATTAAAAAGCCTGAACTGAATACCGCAAATGAGCGAATTGCTACGCCTGACGGAGACTTCCTAGATATTGCTTGGTGTTTACCTGAGCAGACGCCACCCAACAAAGCGAAAGGCGTCGTTGTTGTCTTTCATGGCCTTGAAGGCTCAGTAAATTCTCATTATGCAAGACACCTTATGAAGCGCTTAAGCAACGACGGTTTCATTGTTGCTTTGATGCATTTTAGAGGCTGCAGTCATGAGCTAAATTTAACACCTCGCGCATATCATTCAGGTGAAACTGCTGACCCAATGCAGACGATTGAGCATGTGAAAGCACGCTATCCGAGTTTACCGGTATTCGCGGTTGGCTATTCATTAGGCGGTAATATGCTGCTTAAACTTTTGAGTGACACCGCAGGGCAAAAGATCCTTTGCGCCGCAGTCTCTGTTTCTGCACCTATATTATTGGCCGAATGCGCATTGAGAATGCAGCGCGGCTTCTCGCGTTTGTATCAGTATTACTTGCTGAAAAGCATGAAAAATAACTTAGTGAATAAGATGAAGCGTATTGATATGCGCCACTTGTTGGGTATTGATGAGCGTGAGGCGAAGGCGATAGCCACATTCAGAGAGTTTGACCAAAAAGTAACATCACAACTTCACGGTTTTGATGGTGCTGATGACTACTATTCACAATGCAGTGCAATGCCGATGATTAAAAATATTACAACGAACACTTTGATTTTGCATGCCAAAGATGACCCTTTTATGACTGAAGCCGTGGTGCCGAGCGATCTTCAATTATCAAGCTCAGTGGCTTATGAATTGAGCGAAAATGGCGGACATGTCGGCTTTTTACAAGGCACGCCTTTTGCCCCTAAACTTTGGCTACAGGATCGTATAGCCCATTTTATGATTGAGCAGCATCAAAGGTTTTTGTCTACAAATAATAAGCAAGCGGAGCTGAGCATATGATTATTCCTTTAGAATCCATAGATGAAGAAACACTGCAGAATTTAGTAGAAAGCTTCGTTTTGCGGGAAGGAACGGATTACGGTGAAGTTGAAATTAGTCTTCAGGAAAAAGTCGATCAAATTATTGAACAACTAAGAGCCGGTGACATTGTTATCGAATATTCAGAAGAGCATGAAAGTATCAATATTATCCAAAAGCCCTAAAGGCTTGCATATCAATTTAAAATAGCATCAAATACTTGGAAAGCTACTTAGCTTGTTCAAACATTAATAATAAAAATTAAAAGGATTTAGTTTGCGCTTACTACCGTCTTTCTTCAAATTCATCTGTTGTTTTACTGCTTTCTCTGCAACTCTTACTGCGACTCTTACCGCAACTCTCTCTTTCAGTCTGTTAACTGCGTTTTCCGTAAATGCATCGGATTCTGAAAAAGTAAATATTCAAGCTAAAGCAGCTTGGGTCATTGAGCGCGATGTAAGCCCAATCAATAATGCTGACGAAAAAGATGTGCGTGGCGGCGTCTTTTACCGACTCATCGACAATCAATTAAAAGTGGATGCCAATGGAAAGCGCGCACGATTCACTCGCTATGTAGAGGAAATCGTGAATGAAACGGGGCTTACTGACAGCTCTCAAATTAATATTAGTTTCGACCCTGAATACCAAGAAGTCATTTTTCACTCACTGACAATAGTTCGTGATGGACAGCGTTTTGATCGCACATCAAGTGCAAAGATGTCGATATTGAATCGCGAGACGGAGCTCAAGAGTCAGATTTATAATGGCAAACTCACACTCAACATCCTCATTAATGATTTACGTATTGGCGATACCATTGATTATAGCTATACACGTTACGGAGCAAATCCGGTTTATCAAAATATATTCTCCTATGCGAAGCGGGTGAGTTGGTCTACGCCAGTTCACGAACAACATATAAGAGTATTATGGGGCAAAGCAAAACCATTATTGATCACCAAACGCAATGTTGATCCAGTAATCAATGAACAAAGCGTAGAGGGTTTTACTGAGTATAGCCTGCGTATTGATAAGCAAGTGGCTATAGATGAACCATCAGAAACGCCTGATTGGTATGACCCCTACGGCATTGTTTATTTTAGCGAAACTGAAAATTGGCAACAGGTAATAGATTGGGCTATGCCAATGTATGAGCTCACCTCAACTGCCGATAGCGTGAAACAAATTGCCGATGAAATAATGCGAAAAAATAGCTCGAAGTCAGCTCAGATTGCGGCCGCGCTAAAATACACCCAAGAATCTATTCGTTATGTTGGTCTTGAAATGGGGCTAAACTCCCACATGCCAACTCCGCCTGAGCAAACCATCGATTTGGCTTATGGCGATTGCAAGGATAAAACACTACTGCTGATAGCCATCCTGAAGGCGATGGGGATTGAAGCCCACCCTGCTTTAGTCAATACAGAAATTACTAAGTTAGTGAAAGAGCTCCCGCCACGAGTAAATGCATTCGACCACGTCATTGTGACCTTAATTCATGAAGATAAGCGTTATTGGTTAGACCCGACCTTAAACAAACAAGAGGGTGAGTTAGCACATATTTATCAACCAAATTATGCTTATGCTTTAATTTTGGATTCCGAGCAGGAAGCACTCACTCGAATGGAAACTGAGGTTGATCAGTCGTCATTGCATATTACCGAGCGTTACATAATTCCTAAATACACACCACAAGAAGTGAGTTTTGATGTCACCACTGTATACAAGGGAGATGAGGCCAGAACTAAGCAAAAGCGAATTCTTAAAGATGGTTTGCAGGAAATTTCTAAAAATTATGAAGTGTATTACCAAAGCACTTTCCCATCGCTAGAAGCTGTTTCAGAGATGTCAGTGGCAAATGATGAGAATAAAGGCATCCTCACAGCAACAGAGAGATACCGCATCACCGATTTTTGGGAAGAGGAAGAGCATTTCGAGGCTGACTTTTATCCAAATGAAATTCGCTCAGCTGTATTCAAACCGAGTCAAGTTAAGCGCGATGCGCCTTTGGAATTTAGTTATCCAAACAATATTAAGTTTGATCTGATTTTGGAGTTTAAAAGCGACTCTTGGGAATTCGACGATGCAGATTTTACTGAAGACAATGACTTCTTCGTTTTCACCAAAACCGAGCGCTTTGCTGATGATATTTTAACTGTAAGCTACGACTACAAAGCCAAGGTTGACCATATTGCTCAAGATAGAATTGAAGAATACCTAGAAGCTAGAGAGCGTATGCGCGATGAAGCTTATTTAGGCATTATCAAGTACCGTATTAATGAGCAAAGCGAAGAAGCCGTTGTCGATACAGAAGACGATGACTTGGTTGATAAAGTGCTTTGGAGTTTCGGTGGTTTCTACGCACTATCACTTATTTTTATTTTTGTTGCTTGGCGAATTGAGTCTAGTAAGCGCCCTGATTTTGAGGGGACACATTTCTATCCGATCAACTTGTCGAAATTTATTATTCTAAGTGTGTTTACAATGGGTATCTTCCCTAGCTATTGGACATATAGAACTTGGAAGGCAATTAAAGCGAAAGAAGATAGTGATATTATGCCTATTGCTCGCGGTATTTTTACTATTATTTGGTTCTATCCTTTATTCAACAAACTAAAAGCAGACAGTATTGAGCGCTTTGAAAGAAACCGAGTATTGCCCACATGGATGGCTGTTATCTTTGCTCTCCTCCTAATTGCATCGACAATTTTCTCTAGCTACGATGATGGCCTATTTGGCACCTTCCAATTCTTGATTGTTTCTTTATTGTTTATTCCATTTGTTCAGTATATTAACCGACTCAATATCCATGACACCAGGGCACAAAAATACAACTCAAAGTGGCGTATTAGGCATGTACTGCTTGTGATAATTATTGCGCCTATTTTAATTTTAGCAGCCGTCGCTAGTTCTGGCGTTTTGCCTAGCGATGAAGTCGTTTCTGAAAACAAGCTTATGAATTGGGATAAGAAGTTCCTGTATCGTAAAAGAGTTCTGCCGCCCACTGAAGAGATTATTTATTTCTATAGTGATGCTTCCCTGAGTATTAGAGAAGATGGCAATGGATTCACGAAAAATCGCGTGTTCTCATTTTGGGTAGATGAAAATGACAAGTTCTCATTACAAAGCGCAAGCTTCGATGAGGTAAAGAGCATTGACGTTGAATACAATGAAAAGGAAGAAGGTAACAGCTTCATAACCATTACACGGCATGATGATACCGACTTCCTATTATATGTTTCGAACGTTAATGGTGGTGATGAACGATTTGCTAAAAAGTTATTAGCTACTTGGGAGCAGCAAAAGTAGCGCTGAAACTCAAAGGAACAGTTTTCGATATACTTTGCAGCATTGCTACTTTTTGTAATGCTGCAATACCTTCATCAAGATCAAAATCACTGGCGTTTAAGATAGTCGACCTAACGGTAGTAGCGTTGATACTGCCATTATTCAAGCCAGTTAAAATAATATCAAAAGACACAGTGGCTGTTTTACCAGCAATCATCATGTCGCCTGAAACAGTCGTTCGTTTCATTTCACCAGCACTTAGCTTGCTTAAGTCACTTGGGATCATGGCAGTGAATTTGGCTGTACTGAAATTTGCCATATCAAAAAGCATTTTTTGCATACGTTCATTTCTAATAGGGATGTTTGTATTTAATGACGCTATGTCGATAGTGATTACCAACTCACCATTGTCACTTATTTGCCCTGAGAAATTATCAAAGCTGTGTTGCTCGGAGATGTGCTGGTTTTTTGTGGAAATAAAATTAATTGATGATTGAGACTTATCTAGGGTGAGAGCAGCGTGACTGCTGAAGCTAAACATAACGAATGTTAATACGGTGAAAATACTCACTGTTTTTGATCTAGCCGTTTTCAGGTTCGATATTTGTTTCATAAACATAAAGGTGCCTCTGCTTTTATTAGTTTTTTGATCTTAATTATACAGGGCAAATAAGAAAATAGTTTTAATTAAGCCAAAAAATGCAGGTGTTAAACCTGCTTTCTTTTGTTAGCAACCTTTATCCTACTGCTGACCAAGGCGAAAGGTTGTCAATGTAACTGCAAAGGCTGTAAAAAATAAACCCTTGCTCGCTAACATATTAATTTGCAGATGATTGCTGGCTACTTTTGTGTGCTTCTGCTGTACTAATAAAGCGTGTTAACAAGGCGGGCAATAAAGTTAAATCGGTGACTAAGGCAACTATCATTGCCAGTGCTGTTAGCAAACCAAATAACACGCTGGGTACGAAGTCTGAAAATGACAATAGAGCAAAACCAACACAGATGATCAGCGTGGTGAATAGCATTGCGTATCCGACGCTAAAATAGGCTTTTTTAACGGCAAACTCTGGAGTCGCATCACCATGCAAATAGTGGTGTACAAAATGAATAGTATCATCCACTGCTATACCCATCGCAATGGCTGCTATGGTAATGGTCATTAAGTCTAATGGGATATTGGCAAAACCCATCGTCGCTAAAATAATTAAGGTACAAATCACGTTTGGTACCAGAGCAACTACGGCCACTGATAAGCGTTTAAACAATATCCACATTACTAATAAAAGGGCCACATAAACGATGCCTAAGGTTAGAATTTGTGAGTTAAATAAGCGCTGCAATATATCCTGATATAGCACAAATAAATTACTCAGTTGATATTGGTCCTCTTCAATACCATTTGCTTTGAGGTCGGCACGGATGCTTTCTAAATACTCTTTGCGATTAAAGCCTTCTGTGCTGTCTTTAACTCGGCTACTTAAACGCAGTTGTTGGTGCTCTTCTGAAAAATAACTACCAATTAAGCTCTCTCTTAAGTTATCGTCAACCAATCGATAAATGGCAGTCAGTTCGTACTCTGTCAGAGGCTGGCCCTGGTTCAATTTCATAGCTAATTCAGTAAAATTGATTACTGAGGTAGCATTACCACTGGCAGGATATTGTTCAAGTATGGTTTGCGCTACTTGCAGTTGTTGAACAGCTTTGGCACTTATGGCTAAGTCTTTTTTCCGAAATTCGGGAGGGACATCAATAATAATGTCAAACGGTGTTGAGCCACCAAACTGTTGGTCAATAAAAGTTAACTCTTGGTGAGCTTTGGTATCTTCAGCAAAATAGTTGAGAAAGCTATTTTCGACGCTGAGTCTAAATAGCCCTATAACGGCAACAAAGGTCAGAACAGCAAACACGCCGATCACTTTACCTGAATTATTCAAAGTGCGATTCGACACCCATTTGAGAAACTGTTGGCTAAATTTGCCGGGTTCCGCTTTTTGGCTGCGCTTGAACAAACATAATAAGGCCGGCAAAAATATCAGTGAAAGGCAAATTGAAACAAACATAGCAATGATCATCATCCAACCAAAACTCACAACTGGTTGTATACCGCTAAATATCAACGATCCAAAACCAACCGATGTAGTAATACCAGCGTAAAAACAAGGCTTAACTTTGTCACGCAAGGTTTGGCTGACCAGCTGTTCCTGAGTAGCATCAGGATCATCATTGGCTAGCTGACGATATTGCACAATAAGATGTACGCAAATGGCTAAGGTTAGAATTAATTGTAAGGCGATAAAATTTGATGAAATTACGGTGGTTCGCAAATCAAAAATGCCAAATAACCCCATAGTCATTATCACGCTGGTTGCGCAACAAACGATAGGAATAATCACCCAACGCCAACTTCTGAATAGAACAAACAACATCACACAAATAGCCAAGCCAATTGCACTACCAAATAATTTTAAATCGGCGCGGATAATATTAATTAGTTGATGACCTAAGACGTAAGAGCCACCTAAATAGATATTGGCATTCTCTTTGACCGAATCAGCATATTCATAGATCTGCTCTATTTCTCGTTCACGCTCTTTGTTTAGCTTTTGTTTAATGGGGTCGGCTTGAGCTTTTAATTGCTCAACTTTTTCTTCATCTTGGTCGGTAAAACTGCCGCTTAAGCGTTTTTTATCCAATTCAATAATTTGCGACTCGATTCTGCTTAACTGTGCATCAGACTTAAACACAATTTGTATGGAAGTCGCTGACATTTTTTGATTAACCAGCAGGTCTGTAAATATAGGATGTTGATCAAAGATCTTACGCATTGTTTGATCATCATATTGTTTAGTTTGCCAGGTCCATTCTTTTGGATCCAAATTTGGATCGAGCTGATTCATTTGGCTCAACAAGGGCACGTTTAGTATATGCATGACCGATCTTACCCTAGGCAGCGTTTTTAATTTCTCACTCAGGCTTTGTATGTCCTTATAGCTTGCTTCACTGAAAACATCGTGCTGTTTGGGTTCGTAAGCCAGTAAGATAAACTCGTTAGGTGAAAACCTTTGATTCAATATTTGGCTTTGAATGTAGAGTTTGTTGTCTTTTGTTAGAAGCGTTTCCGCTGAGGCATCAATTTTAAAATACTGTACAAACCAAGCTAAACAAAGAGTTAACAACAGCACAGTTATTACGGTTAGCAGAGGTGCCTTGGCTTGCCAAACTGGGCGTTGTTCAGTCATTTAGCTTACTCTGCTGCTCTTCGCCTGATTCAGACTCAGGTTGTTGTGGCTGTTCTAAATATTCTTTATTCCTCAGTACCGATTGCATATACATGTTGCGGAAAAACACATAAGGATCGTCACTTTCTTTATACAGGGTCTCATAACTTTTTACCCTTGGTGAAAACTCATGAAAGCCATCGTAAGTTTGAATATACAAAGTTTGAGGTTGCTCACTAACAAAAGTCACAGGTGCAAAGGTGGTTTCGGTAAACGTAGATAGACCATTTCTAAGGTCACTTTGCCCTAAGATGGGAATGACAATAAAAGCACCTGGGCTAACATCCCAACTCGTGAGAGTATCATTTAAGGTAGTTTTTTGAACTTCAATATCGAACCATTCTGTGGCTGGGTCAAACAGACCTAGAATACCAATAGTACTATTAATGAAAAACCGACCTAAACTCGTGCCGCTTTTACTAGCGTCGGCTTGTAAAAGATGATTAATTGAATTTAAAGGCTCGCGCAAATTACTAAAAAACTGACTCACCGCCACTTCTGCCGGATCGGGCATAATCGTGGTATAACCCTTTGCAAGGGGGTTGAGCACCCAAGTATAAAAGACATGATTGAACGCAAATATAGGGCGATTGATGGATTCTAAAGGATCGTCGATTTGTTCAGTAGAATATCCCACAACAGTCGGTGCAATAGCGACAATGCCATTTGTCGTTTTTACTTCAATGGATCCTTCAGTTTCAGCTGTCGCTTGTTTTTGCTCTACACCAGTTTGAAACAGTTGACTCTGGCGTTGCTCAAGTTCAGCTTTGCTGACACAACCCATGAGTAAAGTTAATAAAACTAAGCATGCTGGAGTGGACCATTTAACGCGCTTAGAATCCATTGACTACTCCTTTAATGTCGTTTCTTGCGAAAACTATTAGCCAGTCCTATTGCCTTGCATTCAGAACCGGGATTGTTTGTATCGGCTTTTCCATAGCAATCGGTATGCTAGTGGAAACCTTAACTTCCAGTTTATAAATTTGTAATTAACGCCAGGATAAGCTGGTGGGTGAAATGTATATTAAGTGTACAGCAAGAATTGACCAAATGCCTTGCTTGTTTTGATTGAGCTCATAAGTGGCAATAGCCGAACTATGCGCCCTAACTGCTGCTCCTGAAATACAGCTTGGTAAGTTAGATGCGTCAAGTGAGGCATGGTAGTGATAAACACCATTTGGATAATCAGCCGTTACGCTGGTATGTCCGTTGCACACATCTAAATCAGTCGGCACTACAGCATTTCCTGATATAAAGTCTTGGTATGCATATATTGAGCGACACTTGTTCCTATATTCTATAGCAAAAAATGGTCTATAAGGGTACGTGCAGAGCCGTTTCCGAGTCATTAATGTGCGTTCGAAATCAGCCTATAGAGATACTCCAAGATTCAAATTAGCTGACTAGAAGTAATGAAAATTCGACTTTAAGGTAAGTTAGTAAGCTTTGTGACCTCAGTTCCACTTGCTATAGTCTAGGACTTAGCTAGTAGACGATTTACGGTTTGCAGGCTCGAAGTAATGAACGCAAGATAAATTTACTGCAAATAGTTAGGGAAGCAAACCGCTAGTGTTGCTCGTTGGCGAAATTACGGTGTATGTTCAATCAGATAAGATACATGTTAAATAGCTAATAATTTTCACAATTGAAAAAAAAGCTCTATACTTAGTTTGTCTTTGTATTTTGCATTGATTAAATATTAACAATTTGAACCTCTGTTGAGTTTTAAAGTCGTATAAACGATTTAATTAACAGCAAACTATTTTAAGGTGAATTCATCAGCGTGTTTAATCGCTTCATTAGTATCACAATGATTATCTTCATGCTCGTTGCGCAAGCAGGGGAAGCCTTTGCTGTTTCTTCAATGCCTTGTTTTGGTAGCGAAAGTAGCATGAGTATGATGATGAGTGATCTTGATGAGTCGGATAGCGAAGCAATGATGGATCATGAATGTTGTCAGCAAGAATGTGATTGTCCTGTCGCTTTGCTTTCATTAGCTGTTCTTATAGAGCTTAATGTTCAAACCATTCAGCGCAATGCACACACACAACAAATTGATGTAAATAGTCGCTTGCTTCATACCTTCATCCCACAACATAAACGCCCCCCAATATCTCTTTTTAACTTAGCAGCCTAGATCTGTCTGAACGTTACTGAAGCCCAGAGCTTCATAACTATTTTTGGATGACAGAAACGGCAAGCAATTCGATAGTAAACACCGAATAACGAGTTATAGCGTTAACGCTATGTTTAAAAAAAGAGTCAAAAATGAAATGTTCAAACATGGGTTTTGTGCCCTTATTTAACTTTAGAGATGCCGCCTTTAAAGCTGGCATTGCGGCTGTCATATTGTTCAGCAGTGCAATCTTTAGCGTTGTTGTGAGCGCGAATGAGCAAGGCCTTAGTTTGCCAGAAGCCTTGTCTATTGCCGTTAAAAATGATCCGTGGTTGACGCGCAGTGAGTTACGTCAACAAGCGATGTTAGATAGCAGTGAAGCTGTTGATACTTTGCCGAACCCAGTTGTTTCGATTGGCTTGGCAAATTTACCGACCGATGGTTTTGCCTATGACCAAGAGCCTATGACTCAACTAAAGGCCGGTGTATCGCAGCAGTTTCCTCGTGGCGAAAGCCTTGGCATGCAACGCAAACAACTCCAAGAATTAGCACAACAGCACCCCTTGTTGCGTCAGGATCGAATGGCTCGAAGCAAGGTGGCGGTATCTTCACTGTGGCTTGAGGTGTATCGTTCGCAGCAAGTCGTTTTGTTAATAGAAAATGATAGAGCGTTGTTTCAACAGCTTGCCGATATTGTCGAAGCGAGCTATTCATCCGCAGTTGGTACCGTTCGTCAGCAAGACATTGTGCGCGCACAACTGGAGCTTACTCGCCTCGAAGACCGATTAAACACGCTCATGTCCCAGAAAGAGCAGGCAGGCAGTCAACTGCTTGAGTGGCTTAGCAATGGTAACGATTGGCACGCAGTAACGAGCAACTTTGCTCAACACAAAAAAGTATCAACCAAACTACCGAACATCGAAAAATTACCATCATTTGCCATTCAAGCGTTGATGAAGGCAGAACAGAATAAGCTTGCCGAATTATTAAAGGCTCACCCTGCAATACTCGCTATTGAGCAACGCATTAACGCCGGCGAAACAGGTATCGACCTAGCCAAGCAAGCTTATAAACCTCAATGGGGCGTAAATGCGAGTTACGCCCACCGAGCAGACGACCAATTAGGTCGCAGCCGCGCCGACTTTCTTTCTCTGGGTGTCACATTCGATTTGCCCATATTTACACAAGGTGCCCAGGACAAAAG
This sequence comes from Glaciecola sp. MF2-115, assembly GCF_047250385.1. Lineage (NCBI taxonomy): Bacteria > Pseudomonadati > Pseudomonadota > Gammaproteobacteria > Alteromonadales > Alteromonadaceae > Glaciecola > Glaciecola sp. MF2-115. The sequence continues at coordinate 26,900 of NZ_JBLBVM010000044.1, read as the reverse complement.
AGTTTCCGCTGCGGTTCAAGAAGCGGAAGCAATCAAAACAGACAAATTGCTAGCGCTAAGAAGTTTGATTTCGCAATTGCAATCTAGTTGGGACCGATACCAAAGGCTGCTCAAGCGCCAAGAGTTGTATGCAAATCACATTCTCATTCAAACCAGAGAGCAAGCAGAAACATCACTTACGGCTTATACCAATGATGACGGTGATTTTTCAGATGTAGTGCGTGCTCGTATTGATGATTTAAATGCACGTATTGATGTGTTGAACATTGAAGTTGATTTGCTTAAGGCGAAAGTTGAGCTTAATTATTTCTTCACCAACGACTATCGCGCAGAGCAGCAAAACCCAGAAAAGAAGAAATTAGGACAGAAAAAATTAGAACAGCATTCAATGAATGAGCAAGCATTAAACGAAGTAAAAGTAGGAGAGCAGTAATGAGCAATACAAACGATACAAGTAAAAAATATGCCCTTAAAGATGTATTGCTTGCGACCGGCTTGGCAGTAGGCGTTACTTTACTGATCGTGGCGTTGAAGTTTATGGATACTGAAGGTGACGAGACTCATGAGCCGTCGGCCAGTAAAGAAAAAGAACCCTTGTATTGGGTTGCTCCTATGGACCCAAATTTTCGCAAGGACAAACCCGGCTTATCTCCAATGGGCATGGATCTAGTACCAGTATATGCCGATGATGCCAATAGTGAAGACAGCCCGGGCACAGTTAAAATTAATCCAAATGTTGTGAATAATTTAGGCGTAAGAACTGCATTGGCCGAACGCAGAACACTCGATACGACAATAAACACCGTAGGTTACGTACAATATAGCGAAGACACTTTGGTTCATGTTCATCCTAGAGTGGAAGGTTGGGTTGAAGTGTTAAACGTAAAGTCGGCAGGCGAATATGTTGAAAAAGGCGACGCGCTTTATGCTTTATATTCACCTGAATTGGTTAATGCACAGGAAGAGTTTTTACTGGCGCTTAAACGTCAAAACAGCAATTTGATGTCCGCTGCGCGCTCTCGATTACAAGCTTTGCAAATGCCTGAAAAGGCGATTAAGCAACTAGTTGCATCAGGAAAAGTACAACAAACAGTTGTATTTACAGCGCCACAAACAGGCTTTATCGACAACTTGAATATTCGTGAAGGTTTCTACGTAAAGCCAGGCATGACCTTAATGTCTATAGCGGGTTTGAATGAAGTATGGGTAGATGCTGAAGTGTTTGAGCGACAATCAAATCTAGTGAAATTAGATTTACCTGTAACAATGACAATGGCTTATCTGCCGGGTAAAACGTGGGAAGGAAAAGTGGATTACATCTACCCAACGCTGGATGCTAACACTCGTACCTTAAGGCTAAGATTAAAATTCAATAACGAAGGGTACTTCTTAAAGCCGAATATGTTCGCACAAATCAGTATTTTCACTCAACTCTCTTCTATGAATGAGCCTAATGTTGCGGTGCCTTCAGAGGCGGTTATTCGCACTGGATCTCAAAATCGTGTTGTTCTCGCGCTTGGAGAAGGTAAGTTTAAATCCGTTGAAGTTAGCATTGGAAATGTGGTTGAAACGGAAGCAGGAAGCTTTACCGAAATCCTAGCTGGTTTGATGAACGGGGACAAAGTGGTCACCTCAGCTCAATTTTTACTGGATTCTGAAAGTAGCATTAGCTCAGACTTTACGCGCATCGGAGGTGAACTGCCTTCATCGGATGCAATGTCAGACGATGATGGTTTGGATATGGATATGGATATGGATATGGATATGGACGACACGGATGATATGTCCTCTATGCATGGTGGCGGTATGAGTATGGGATCAATGAGCGAGCCTACATGGGTAGAAGCAACCGTTGATGAAGCCATGCCAGATGAGCGAATGGTTCGCCTCACACATGGTGATATTGACGACTGGGGAATGCCGGGCATGACCATGAACTTCACAGTTGCTGAAAGTGTGGATTTTGCAAAGCTTAAAGTAGGCACAAGTTTGCAAGTTAAAATAAGTAAACCAGATAAAGGTATGTTCGAAGTAATAGGTGTGAAGCCATGATAGCAGCGATTATTAGATGGTCGGTCTTCAACCGATTCTTTGTGCTTCTTTGCACTTTCATTGTCATTGGCGGCGGTTTAATTACACTCAAAAACACGCCAGTGGATGCCTTACCCGATTTATCTGATGTACAGGTGATCATTAAAACAAGCTATCCAGGACAAGCGCCACAAGTTGTGGAAGACCAAGTTACCTATCCGCTCACTACCGCGATGCTATCTGTGCCGGGCGCTAAAACCGTGAGAGGCTTTTCGTTTTTTGGTGATTCCTATGTGTATGTCATTTTCGATGATGCTACTGATTTATATTGGGCAAGAAGCCGAGTTCTTGAGTATTTATCGCAAGTAACTCCAAATCTTCCTGACAGTGCCAAGCCTCAATTAGGGCCCGATGCAACGGGTGTGGGCTGGGTCTATATCTATGCTCTGGCTGACAAAACTGGCCAACACGATATTAGCGAATTGCGAAGCCTCCAGGATTGGTTCTTAAAGTATGAACTACAAACCGTCGCAGGTGTGTCTGAAGTCGCTACAGCCGGTGGTATGGTAAAGCAGTATCAAGTCAAAATTGATCCCGACAAATTGCGTGCTTATGGGATCCCATTGTCACATGTGCAAATGGCGATTAAGCAGGGTAATCAGGAAATAGGCGCTTCAGTTGTCGAGCTTGCAGAAGCAGAATATATGGTTCGCACAACGGGATATATTGAAAACAAGCAAGATATCGAGAACATTCCCCTAGGCAAAAGTACTAACGATAATGGCGTCACGATATTAATCAAAGACATTGCTGAAGTAGTCGTTGGCCCACAAATGCGTCGTGGCGTGACGGATCTTAATGGTGAAGGGGAAACGGTCGGCGGTATTGTTGTGATGCGCTTTGGCGAGAATGCACAGCAAACCATCGATGCAGTGAAGCTCAAACTAGAAGAGCTCAAGAAAGGGCTTCCTGACGGGGTAGAAATTATTCCTGTCTATGATCGTTCCGCATTAATTGAGCGCGCTGTGGACAACTTAAGCATGAAGCTTCTGGAAGAGTTTATTGTCGTTGCCTTGGTGTGCGTGGCCTTTCTCTTCCATTTGCGTTCATCACTGGTCGCCATCATCACGCTGCCGGTGGGTATCCTAGTTGCCTTTATCATCATGTATATGCAAGGCATTAACGCAAATATCATGTCTTTAGGTGGCATTGCTATCGCGATTGGCGCTATGGTGGATGGTGCGATAGTGATGATAGAAAACATGCACAAACACATCGAAAAAACGCCTCTAACCAAGGAAAACAGATGGCAGATAGTTATAGATTCGGCGAGTGAAGTCGGGCCCGCCTTGTTTTCTAGCCTGCTGATCATTACTGTCAGTTTTCTACCTGTGTTTACCTTAGAGGCGCAAGAAGGACGTATGTTCTCTCCCTTGGCTTATACCAAAACATACGCCATGGCTGCCGCCGCAATATTAGCGATCACCTTAGTTCCGGTGCTGATGGGTTATTTTATTCGCGGAAAAATTCTAGCTGAACATAAAAACCCCGTTAATCGTTTTCTGTCATGGTTGTATTTACCGGCTTTAAAAACGCTTATGAGCTTCCCTAAAACGACGTTGCTTGCCGCTTTGATTATATTGGTAGTGGGGTTTTGGCCAGTGAGCAAAATAGGCAGTGAGTTTATTCCGCCTTTAGATGAGGGCGATTTGATGTACATGCCCACAACCTATGCAGGCGTATCAGTTGGCAAAGCCAGAGAGATATTGCAGCAAACCAACAAGCTCATCTATACCATCCCAGAAGTAGAAACGGTCTTCGGAAAAGTTGGCCGCGCTGATACTGCAACCGACCCTGCTCCTCTAACGATGATTGAAAGCTTTATTCAACTGAAGCCAAAAGAGCAATGGCGTACCGGACTGAGCACTGAGGATTTAATAGCAGAGTTCGATAGTCTGTTGGATATCCCGGGCTTAACCAATGCTTGGGTCATGCCGATTAAAACCCGTATTGATATGCTAGCTACCGGTATTAAAACGCCAGTAGGCATCAAAATTGGTGGGCGTGATTTAAATGAGATCCAACAAATTGGCCAGCAGATTGAAAAAATACTTAGCAAGGTTGAAGGAACTGCCTCAGTTTATTCTGAGCGAGTGGCTGGCGGCCGCTACATCAAAGTAGATATTCAACGCGAAAAAGCTGCGCGATATGGTTTAAACATAGCAGATGTGCAGTCAATCATTGCGAGTGCAGTGGGCGGCATGAATGTGACACAAAGCGTTGAAGGGCTCGAACGCTACCCTGTAAATATTCGCTATCCACAATCTTATCGTTCTTCGCCTGAAGCTTTGGAATTGTTGCCTATTGTTACTCCGCAAGGCAAGCGTATCGCACTCGCAGATGTGGCGAATGTGTTTATCGAGGACGGTCCTCCTGGGATTAAAAGTGAAAATGCACGGCCTAATGGTTGGGTCTTCATTGATATAGAGAATATTGACTTGGGAAGCTATGTTGCGAAGGCGCAGGCAGCAGTCAACGAGCAGCTTGACTTACCAGCGGGTTATTCGATTACCTGGTCTGGACAATATGAGTACATGTTAAGGGCCCAAGAAAAGCTGACATATGTCTTGCCCTTAACCTTGATGATTATCATTGTCTTGTTGTATTTAAACTTCAAAAACATCACTGAGGTTGTCATGATCATGGGGACGCTTCCCTTAGCAATGGTGGGTAGCATTTGGTTGATATATTGGGAAGGATTTAACTTTTCAGTGGCTGTAGGTGTCGGCTTTATCGCGCTAGCAGGAGTCGCAGTTGAAATTGGGGTGATCATGTTGGTTTACCTGAATCAAGCATTCAATAGCATGCTAGCGGACTGCAAAGAGAGAGGAATAGATCCTACGGCGGATAAGCTGTTCTCAGCAGTATTGAACGGTGCAGCGCTTAGAGTGCGCCCTGTGATGATGACAGCGGCGACCATCATCATTGGTTTGTTACCTATTCTGTATGGAGTAGGAACTGGCTCTGAAGTGATGAGCAGAATTGCAGCGCCAATGGTTGGCGGTATGGTAAGTGTATTGCTTTTAACCTTGCTAATCCTGCCTGTGATCTATTTAATATGGAAACGAATGCAGTTAAGGAAGCAGTTTGGTGGTTTTTAAATGGTAGCCTTATTTCGCCGATACCACCGATGGCTTATGGTGTTTGTTGGTTTACAGTTTCTTATATGGTCGCTCAGTGGTTTGTACATGGTGCTAGTGGATATTCATAGCATTCATGGTGAAGACATATTGAGCACCAAGAAACCGACTTTTTCCGCCAATCAAGCCAATCAATCTAACGATGCGATTGGCTATGATATTAATGAATTACTCTCTAATTATCCTGAAGCGAAAAACGTTACTTTAGGGTGGCTAGGTGATCAGGTTGTGTATCGATTTCAGTTAAATGGGCCCAAGTTAATTGATGCTAACACGGGGAAAGCCATTGAAAAAATCACTGAAAATTTGGCCGCTCACATTGCCCTCACCAGTTTAGCTGAAGCAAGAGAAATTGCCGACATAGAACTCATTACAAAAAACCCTCCGAGTGAGATAGGTTCGCGCGCTTTACCATTATGGCGAGTGGAATTTGTTGGCGTAAATTCGCCTACTTTATATATCAGCAATTCAACTGGTAAAGTCCTTACCGTTAGGCAAAATACTTGGCGTGCTTTCGATTTGTTCTGGCGCCTTCATATTATGGATTACTATGAAGGTGAAGATATCAATAATCTACTTTTGAATATCTTCAGCGTTAGTGGCTTGTTGGCTGCGTTGTCTGGTCTTGTGCTACTTGCTTTTCGCCTTTTTAAGAATGATGTTACAGAGGCTGGGATATGAGTTTCAAGCAAATTCATAAATGGGTTTCACTTGTTGTTTTTGCACAATTGCTGATATGGCTTGCGACTGGATTTTTGCTGGGGAAGGTCGATTCAAATACTGCTGGTGGAAGGGATACCTTACTTCATCAAAGTTCTAAATCGATGGCTCATTTTTATGAACAGGTCGATGTGCAGGAGAATGAACAAGAAAGTGAACAGATAAATGAGGAGAACAACAAACTCCCCCAGCCATTCGTCAGCATGAATAGCCTGCTAAAAGATTTCCCATCTGCGACGCAAGTAAGGCTAACTTATTTGTTAAACCATCCTGTTTACGAGATAAAATTAGCTGCAGGAGCACATGCCTTTGAAGCTTCTGATTACAGGCTAGTTGATGCGCTTAGTGGTGAACTGATCGATTTGAGTAACCCTAAATTGGCATCAAAGAATGAGGATTTAATTTACGCCTTGGCCTTTCAATCACATAAAGAATATGTGGCAAGGTTGTCAAATAAATCACCGGACGAAGTTCTTGGCGTAGCATTAAATGGACTATCATGGTCTAACGACGAAAACTCACTAACTCAGTTCAAATCTAAAGAGAGTGCCCAACTGCTTCACCCACCTATCGAAGACTTAGCCAGAGAACGCAATGCTGTTTGGCAGGTTAATTTAAATGACCCAGAGCAAACCAGTATTTATATAAGAGCGCAAACAGGGCAGGTAATTGCGCATGTTAATGAAGTCACAAGGTGGCGTGATTTGTTGTTAATGCTGCACTTTATGGATTATACGCAGGAAGGCAACTTCAATAATTGGTTCATTAAAATTTTCGCGCTACTCACACTTTTGTTAGCAGGTACAGGAGTCTGGTGCTTAGGTCGTTTATTCAAGGATGGTCAGCTTAAAATTACTTGGTTTACAGGTGATAAACATTTTGTGATTCAAGTAGCACAAACTAAAGGAGCAAAAAATGCTGAATCGGTTTCGATAAAGGCTCATCCGAACTCAACCGTTCTTGCTGGTTTACTCGATAATGATATTGATATTCAGGCGATATGTGGCGGAGGAGGCGAGTGTGGAACATGCAAATTTAAAGGCAGTACTGATATACCAATAACGCAAGCAGACCGCAAACATATTAAAGACTCTGACTTGGATTTTGGATATCGCTTAGCTTGTCAGCATCACCTAAAAGAGGTGGATTGTATAAGTTTGCATAGCTTATTTTAGAATTGTAAGAACCGTTTTCCTTGCTACAGCATCGTCATCCTTGCTACAGCATCGTCATCCTTGCTACAGCATCGTCATCCTTGCGCAGGCAAGGAACTCCCACCATTTTTTTCAAACTTAAAAACATACTCTTAACTTTGAGTAAACGACATAAGATCCTCGCCTTCGCGAGGAAGACGGGCTTTTAAAACCTCGCCTTCGCGAGGAAGACGGGCTTATAGAACCTCGCCTTCGCACGGAAGACGCGAGCTTTTAGATCCTCGTCTTCGCAAGGAAGATGGGGTCTCTGAGCCCCGTGCTTTCGTGAATGATTTACTTTTTACGTGCTGAAAGTGTCAAACCGATGATACCCAAAGCAAAAAGGGCTATGAATGAAGGCTCTGGAACAGCTCTAGCATTAGCGCTGATAGAGTATTCTCTTCTCTGTCCTGATGCCATCACAACAGTGTCACCCACGTTAACACTCCCAGTAGGGCTAGTACTTTCATATTTCCAATTCACTTGATCACTGCTGTTAGCATCGTATTCAAAAACACCTTTGTCACCACCAAACCACCAGCCAACAAAATCGCCGGCTTGTGCTTGAATTTGATTGCCATTAGCAATTGCTAAATTGACTAAGCCAAAGGTGCCTGCACCGCTACTAAACATGTTCTCAGCAATCAACATAAATTCATTTGCGTTTGATGTTGCACGATATATTTGAAGTGCAAAAGCGGCGTTCTCTCTACCTTGCCTAACCCATATATCCCACGATTCAATGACAGAATCTTCTGTAAACATCAATGTTGTGTCTACAAAGTTGATATATGTAGCTCCGTCAACGCTAACTCTATCAATTACATCGTTACCGATAATTGATGACTGTGCCTGACTACTAATCAACAGCATTAAAATAACTAATATTTTGTTTCTCATGGTCTGAGTACTACCTTTTGTAATTATAGAAAGCGCTATATAGCGCCCGTTGTCTATTCAATTTAACCTAAATGCAAAAAGTAGACCTTTAATTGAATTAATAATTATTTCAGATGCTTAGAGTTTTTGTGTGTTTGTTTTTAAGGCGTTTAACTGTGTTTGAATATTATGTGTAAAAATAGCTGACACTTGGTTGTTTGTATTTTATACAGTTTTCTTTCAACCCTTCTAATTGTTTTGGAGATTCCTGCCTTCGCAGGAACGACGGGATATTCCTAGGAATGACGGGGTATTCGCAGGAACGACGGGATATTCCTAGGAATGACCGGGTATTCGGAGGAGCGACGATGTATAAATCTGCTTTTTGTTTTGGAGGTTCCTGCCTTCGCAGGAATGACGGTATGTTGCAGGAATGACGGTATGTTGCAGGAATGACGGTATGTCGTAGGAATGACGGTATGTTGCAGGAATGACGGTATGTTGCAGGAATGACGGTATGTTGCAGGAACGACGGTATGTCGTAGGAACGACGGGGGATAAAGCGCTATTTATAACAAATAACACTTTCCCAATTAACGCGTTGATCGCCAAGTACAACGAAATCTGGGTTTTCAACAGAGTCGCGTTGGTTATAACTGAGTTCGTCGAAAGTGGCAGCAACAATTCTTCCGCCGGCTTCGTTAATGATACATTGAGATGCGCCCGTATCCCACTCACCCGTAATACCTAAGCGCATGAACACATCCGCTTTTCCTTCGGCAATAAAGCAGGCCTTTAAGGAGCAACTGCCGGCAGGAAGTGTTTGATATACGCGTTGATCTGACATTCTGTCGAAGACTCTTTCACGAGATTGTCTGCGGCTAATAGCGATCATAATGACGTCTTCGGCGGGTGCTTTAAATTGTCTAACGTTGATCTTTTTGGTTTCGACACTGCAACGCTTATAGGCACCTTGATCTTTACTTGCAAAGTATAAAGTCTCGCCAGCTGGCCAATAAATAACACCTATGACCGGTTCGTTGTTTTCAATTAGGGCAATGTTAACGGCAAAATCACCAGAACGGGCGATGAATTCCTGCGTACCGTCAATGGGATCGATTAGCCAATATCGCGTCCATTTTGAACGCTCTGCAAGCGGCAGTTGAGGCGTTTCTTCCGACATGATTGGAATGTCGGGCGTTTGTTCTTGTAGCATATTCATGATGATATCGTTTGCTCGATAATCTGCGCTCGTTACCGGCGATTCATCTTCTTTTTCGTAAGCCTCAAATGTGCCTTTGTCATAAATTTCTAAGACTTCTTTACCTGCTGTACAGGCGGCTTCTTTGGCTATATCTAATAACTCTGCAATGGAATGGTGCACTTATGTATTTTCCTTCTTCCACTTTTGTAATAAGAGTAATGCAGCAACGCATCGAGCTTCAACAAAATCCTCTCTTGCTAGCAGTTCGTCGACATTCGCTATAGGCCATTCAATTACCTCCAATGGCTCTGGTTCATCTCCCTCGAGCGATTGGTGTGACAAACCTTCAGCGATCAAAATATGCATTTTCGCATCAAAAAATGTAGGGGCCATATGCACGGTGTGCAGCGGGTGAAGTTGGCTTGCTATATAACCAACCTCTTCCTGCAATTCTCGATTAGCTGCTTGCTCAGGACTCTCACCTGGGTCAATTAAACCTTTGGGGAATCCGAGTTGATAGGAGTGCGTTCCGCAAGCATATTCGCGAATAAGTAACATAGTGTCAGCATCTTTCAATGGCACAATCATGACTGCGCCTCGGCCTGAACCTGCCATTCTTTCGAATTCTCGGGTGGCACCATTACTAAATTCAAGATCAAGTTTTTCGATTTTGAAAAATTTTGATTTAGCCACAATTTCCGAATTATGGACGATGGGCAACACTTTGTTATTGTCTATTTTACTCATTCCTGATTCACGTTAAACTGTGGCGTCTTTAATTGCTTTATAAGCTTACATTATCACAAGGAAATTCGCTTGGCACTCTTACCTTGGCATAACATTGAAACTGTTTTATTGGATATGGACGGGACACTTCTCGATTTGCATTTCGATAATCAATTTTGGCTAGAACATATTCCACAAAAGCTTGCGGAAAAAGAAGGTAAAAACATTGAGCTATGTCGGCAAGAAATGCGTGAATCCTACGCTAAAGTTGAAGGCCAGATTGAGTGGTATTGTCTTGATTATTGGACTGAACAACTTGGCCTCGATATTGTGGAAGCCAAACAAGAAATTGCGCATCTAATCAGTTTACGACCCGATACCATTCCATTTTTAGATGCTTTGAAAGCAAAAAATAAGAAAGTGGTTCTAGTGACGAACGCTCACCCTGGAAGCTTGTCCTTAAAAGTTGAGAAGACCCAATTAGATACACATATTGATGAGCTAATATCGACTCACCAATTTGGCGTCACCAAGGAGTCACAATTACTTTGGGAAAGGTTACAAGCGCACTTGCAGTTTGACCCTGCTAAAACTTTATTTGTGGATGATAGCCAAGCGATCCTAGATGCGGCAAAAACCTATGGAATTGGCTATACATTGGGTATCACTAATCCGGATAGCAAAAAGCCTGAAAACAAGTTGCATGGACATATTACGACGAATGATTATTTGTCGTTTTTAGATGATATTTGTTAGTTGCGCAATATTAAATTCCTTTAAAAAACGAGCAACGTAGCCGAATGAAACGTCGTTCAAAATTAGTCGAATCAAAAATTACATAAAAATATTCGGATAAAAAGCAGATTGAAAATAGCCAAATGAAAATAATTGTAGCGTCTAAAAATCCAGTCAAAATCGATGCAGCTCGAACTAGTTTCGCGAGCGCTTTTCCCGCTGAAACATTAGAAGTAGTGGCGGTAGACGCGCCGTCCTTAGTGAGTGAGCAACCTATGAGTGCCACCGAAACTCGTGATGGTGCGGTGAATCGAGTGAAATATTGCCAACAACGTCATACGGCAGATTATTATGTGAGTTACGAAGGTGGGGTTGATGTTCTAGACGAAATCCCAAGCACTTACGCCGTAGTATGTATTGCCAACAAAGATCGACTCCAGACCGGACGAACGGCGTCACTCCCATTACCTAATCAAATTTATCAAAAGCTAAAGGCTGGCGGCGAACTTGGTCCAGCGATGGACGAGATGTTTAATACTGTCAATATAAAGCAAAAAGGCGGAGCGATAGGACAGCTAAGTAATGGCTTGGAAACTCGCAAAAGCATCTACGTAAGCGCTACACTTCTTAGCCTTAGTGTGTTTTTCTACCCAAATTTATACGATTAGTACTCTAAATTCGCTCTTGAGTATTTGTTCCTTCCAGAGTTTTTAGCTTCAAATAAGGCACCATCAGCGGCTTGAAATAAAGCCAGTGGCTCATCTTCAGCTTTAGGTGATGATGTGGCGACTCCAACACTAATCGTCACACGGTCATGATTTGGTGCACCTTGATTAGCAATATTTAAATGAGAGACAGTTTGTATTAGGTCTCTCGCTTTAGCCTCCGCGCCCATTGCATCACAATCGCACAATATAAGTACGAATTCTTCACCACCAATTCGAGCGAACAGGTCACCGGGTCTGCGACTCAATGAATGCAAATTGTGCGCAATCTTTATTAAACAATCATCACCCACATTGTGTCCATAAAAATCATTAAACTGCTTAAAAAAATCGATATCGATTAGCAACATGGAAATTGGTTGGGCGTAACGAATACTTCGCGACCACTCTCTTTGCAATGTTTCATTATACTTCCGTCGATTTGCGACTTGTGTCAGCGGGTCGGTGTAAGCCAATGACTCTAATAAGTATCCCTGTCTTTTTAGTTTGAGGTGAGTTGAAATTCGTGCCTTCATTTCTGGGATAAGGACAGGCTTTGTAATGTAGTCGACGCATCCGAGTGCGAAGCCTTGCACTTTGCTATCAATATCGTCGACGCCACTAGCAAAGATAACAGGAATGTGAGAGGTCAGTTCATCGGTTTTTAGCAATCGACAAATTTCAAAGCCACCAAGGTCGGGCATAACAACGTCGAGAATAATGAGATCTGGTTGAGGTATTCTTCGCGCGAAACTGATAGCCTCATTGCCCGACCTTGCGAACTGACAATGATATTCTTTGCTTAAGCCATGCAAATAAAAGCGAAGTTGAGTGGGATCGTCATCCACGACGAGCAAGCGAGATTTTTTAGAATCTATTGAATCAATAGTGTAGTTGGTTGCGACTTGTCTTAAATGCATACACGGTTTCCCACTAATACATATACTTTCGTCTAATGTGACTACCAAAATAGTACAAAAAACACACAACTTAAAGTCTTATTTGATAAATTTGCTCAAATTCTTAATTGAAAGTGTAAAGGTATAGTCTAGCAAACTTATAAATTGATGTTTCGATAGCCCTGGCTGTCAGCTGCGCCAAAGAAATTAGCACTCTGATGAACTTCTTTTGGTAAGTCACTAGCCGGTTTGAAGCGACCATTTATTTTGTACTTACCGGCAACCGATAATAATACTTTTGCATCAAGATTTAGCTTGTTATCAGGCAGTATTTGAATCGAAAACTGTTCACCCTCACAGGCCAAATTAGCATCAAAATTACCGAAATCAATTACGCCAGTTGGCCCACTTACGGTGCCTTTTAGCCAACTCCCTTTTCCTGCTAGATTGATGCAGGCATTGTTAAATTCGAAATCTTGGATATCAACTCTGAAACGGCCATCTGCTGTTACAGGCACAGGCATGGGTACTTGAGCCATGACACTGCGTGCGGGCAAGAATAGTTTTAATTCTTGTGCGCTTATATTCTGCACATTAAACAAAGAAGCACTAATGTTGCCTTTCACATATGTTTGCTGCGTATCTCTAATTTTCCCGCCGTTAAGATCGATACTTGCTTTACCTAATAGCAATGACCATGGCGATAATTCCCAGCGCAAATTATTGATAGCAATGCCTTGAGCAATCACCTTATCAACTCTTCCAGACCATAATGTACCTTCAACACTGCCAATACTTACGGGTAATTTGGGGTTATTTTTCTGCACAAACGCCAGAACATGTGCCGCTGGAATATAAGCAACGAGCAATATTAAATAAGTAAAAATAGCCAGTACGACCCATTTCCAAGGCTTCATCTTTAACATATTAACGCTTTCCTAGTTGCAATCGACGAACCTGCACGTAGCCTGCATTGTTCGTTTCGGTAATATCAGATTGAATGACAATAACGCCTCTGCGCTCAAGTTGATCTAACCACGTGATAAGGTCAGAAAAAAGAACTTCGTCCACAGTTATTTGTAAGTTGTCGCCAACAGGCTGCATACGGGCAACTTGAATATTGCTGCTACGAGTAGTTTGATTGACCAATTGTGTGAGTGAACCATTGAATGTGGCGCCAGAAGCGGAACGGCGCAAAGTAGCGGCTCTGCTAGCTTGATCTTCAACCCAAACGGCGAATGCGGTTTGGTTTTCAAGCAATGTTTGTTGGCGCGCTAAGGTGTTATTTAGAGGCGCCCATAATGCGAAATAGAAAATCATGATGACGGATACGATACCGACCACGCTCACCATTTTTTGTTCGCGTTCTGACAACGCGTAAAACCATCCAAAATACTTTTTCATACTAACCTTTTTATGATTAATTAGGACGAATAGCTGTTCGTCCTTGTTAGCAAAGACTTGATAACCAGCCCGTGCTAACTCATTCTTGCTAACTAGCCCTTGATAACAACTGTCCCGATCACCTGATCGCCTTGGTTATTGATAGCGCCTTGGTCTACTTCAAAACCTAGTGCTTGGACTTCGCGTCTGAATTTTTCTAAAGATTCAAAATTACTGGCAACCGATTGCATACGCAATTCTGTGCGACTTGCATCGTAACGAATGGATTGCGGAGTGACGCCTGTGTTTGCAAAAGAGGGGCTCATTTGCGTTAGCATCACAATCATCGAAATACCACCACCGCCTTGTTCAAGACGCGCCATTTCTTTTTTGATCGCCGCTTCTTTGTTTCTCGATTTAGGCAAGTTTGGGAAGCCTTTCTTAATGCTTGCTTGTAACCTTGATTCAACACTCTGACGCTGGCTTTTAATCGAGTTTAACTCAAGCGTTTTACCCACTAGGTTAACGCAAAGTGCGATAGCGGCAAGTACCGCTGCTAGGCGCCATTTGTCCCACTGGGCATTAGTTTTGCGTTTAACAACGAATTCACCCTGGAGCAGATTAAACTTGGCATCAAGTGCACCATCTAACAATAACTGCATTGGCAGCTTATCGTAGTTTTGTGACAAATTAGGCTGATTGCTTTGTTCTTCTGATGCTGTGACTTCTTCGCTATCATCTTGTTGCTTCTTGACTAGCGCTTCTAAATAATCACTGTGCTGAAGCTCTGAATAAACAGTTACCGACAAAGGCTTTGCATTGAGTTGTTTTTCAAGCAAGGGATACGCCCAGCTTTGTTCACCTTGGAAACCAGCCCATTCGTCTGCGCGGACAATAAGTGGAGCGTGTTCTGAGTTGCCCATACTGAGTAAACTAATATTATTATCTGAGTATGGCAAAGCTAGAACGTCGGGAACCAACAAATCGCAGTACAAATTAGCTTGTTTTAGGGCTTCTTGCCAAAAAAGTAATTTTTCGCGAGTGACAATGGCAACCTGTTGGCTGTCTCCGATGCGTTTACCAAAAGCAAAAAATGATTTGCTAATATCTGAGGCAAGTTCGTCCTCAAGCATAAAAGGAATCGCGTTTAAGACTTTACGGTTCGCTTTCAGTGGCAGTTGCACGGTTTTAAGCACAACATCACAACTTGGCACAATACCTACTACAAGAGCATTGGGAGCGCGCTCTTTTAGCTGATCCAAAGCATTCATATCAGGTAGTTCACCCGAAGCAATGATTTCTTTCTCTGTGTCAGACCATACTAGCCAATGAACAGGGTCTTGCGGGTTTGAACCCAACCTTATCGCTAGTTTTTCCATTAATTAATGCCTCCGAATTCTCTACTGATCACACTCACGCTTCCATCATCACCATCGAGCTTAAAAATACTGGTCATTCTAAAACTCGCATTATTGTAACGGGTTTTGGTGCGTAGCATGAAATAATTTGTTTTTAATATGAACCACTTCTTTTGTGCCGCACTAAGATTCAATGCAACGATGTTAGGTTCGGAAAAAAAGTCACTCGTGTTAGCAAAACCATCTACCGGTCGAGATGCAATAATGCGCTTTACATCCTCTAGATCTAAATTCAACATGGCGGCAATAACATGCGCACTTTCTTCTTTTACCGTGTTGATATTCACTTCCATTGCGTTAAAAGTTTGATCAGGAATAACACAAACATGAGGTAGCAGATTACTCAGGTAAGTCGTTTCGATACCATTAATTAATCTTATTTCCGATTTGTTAGTCATGTATGCATTCGCTGCAACATAGGGGATTCGTAAAGATTCATAGTCTGAATCTTCTGCACCATAGCCGGTAATGTCGTCGTCAGGATCAAGCCAATCTATGAGTGAATCACGCACTGTTTCAGCAGTATAGGAGTCAATATTGTCACTGCTTAAGCGCATTAAGTTGAAGAATGCTTGAGCAGCATCTTTTGGTGCTGCATTGGGGGTGCCAGGACTTGGTGGAGGAGGCGGATCGGGATTTGGATCTGGATCAGGATCCGGCTCCCCAGCCACTGGGCCTAATGTATTCAAGTTAAAACAAGACTGCAGGTCAATTAACTCTGCTTGAATGCCGCCACTATCAATTGGGTATTCAAAGACTTGAGCCCACGGCTGACCCAAGTTCATATTGTCTGGAGATAATGACTTCAATTCATTTAAGGATTTTTTCGCGAACTCTTCAGCACCGATGGCATACCAATAAGCTTGATTGTTATCTTTAATATTCACGGTTCTAGCAACGTTGAGCTGCATTCTAGCCATCATTTCGGTGGCGATGATGCTCACAATGGCTACGATCAATAGGATAACTAACAGGGCAACGCCACGCTGTTTATTGAATGAAGTATGGAAGCTATTCATCGTCTCACCTTAAATTCACGACGAATTTCACCATACAGGTTTGATTTGATGATAATAGCCACGGCAATTGGTAGCTCTTCAATTGGTTCGGCTTCTTTCCATTCAAACTTCTTGCTATCGAACTTCTCTAAAAATTCAAAACGAACAGACTCAATGTTTTCAAGCAGCACTCGCATTTTCGGTTCATGGCCGATGGCGTTGTCTACATAAGTTGAATATAAGCGCTGTAATTGATTATCTTGAGTGCGATAAGCTACCGACTGCAATGTGCTTCGGCGTAAGGTGAGCTGTGGGTTATGCCAGCCAGAGCGAACAAAGCTTAAACCATAGCTATCACTTTCAAATGCGTAATTATCGGCAAAGACCAAGGTGTCAGTGACTTCGCCATCAACGCGGGTTTTGCGGGGTACCATTTGTAAAAAATCGCGCTCGATAATCAGCATAGCACGCTGCATGTCTTGTAGTGATTGCATGCGCTCTTCGGATAAATCATTTTTATCGGAGATAGCACTCAGCATTGCCACTGAGCCTACTGCTATAAGAGCAAAAATAGCCATCGCCACCATAATCTCAATCAAAGTGAAACCAGACTGATAGGGCTTTTTGTTTAGCTGCTGTAGTCTACTCATTAGACTTCGCTACATAGGTTGTTACAGAGGTAATCGTACCCTCATATTCGGGATCAGTGCCTACAGTGATGATGATCGCTTTTAAGCTTTCATCAGTCGTGGCTTGTACTTCTTGTTGCCAATACCAAGTGCGATCTAGCATTTCTACACTGCCGCGTTCGTTGTTCTTGGGAGGCCATGTTTTTTCGGCTAGCAATGTAGCCTGTGTTAATTGATTGTTTGCTACCCAAGTAGCAAATGTAATTTCTTCTAGCTTGCCCACCGAATTAATGTGTTCGGTGGTGGTTTTGATAATAGCAGCACCCGCGACGGCAAAGATAAACATCGCCACCATGATTTCAAGCAGGGTAAAGCCTGCCTGATTATGCTTTTGCTTGCTTAGTATATGGATATTCATAAAAGAATATCCTCAGGTGCAATGCGTTCTATAGGCGTGACTTCTTTGGCGCGCAAGGTGAAGGTGATGGGTTGTTCGGAGCTGAACTCATCTTCGTAGGTAATGGTCAATTCAAAGGGGGTGATGTCGCCACTAGACAGTAAAAATATTTGTGGTGGAGGTGGAGGGATATCCTCTTCATTACCTATCTCGACACCTTCGTTACTAATGCTGAGCTCTTCGTCAAATAGGTCACGATCAAACAATTGTTCTTCTTGTTCCCAAGGTAAATCGTCTAAGTTTAGTTGCAGGGTCATAAACTCAGGGAGTTGATAGGAGGCAAATAATTTTTGGTCTGCCATTTCTATCCATTGGTCTTCATCATCGAGGAAAACATAAGTGTAAGTGTTTTCCTTTTCATCGATACGAATGCCCAGTTGAACCTGATTCAACACTGCATAATCACTTGCCATATCGAACACGACTTGAAAGCGCTTGGCTTGTTCGTCAACCTTGTCACGATTGTTAGCGCCAATGGCAGTATAAGACACCACTGAGATCATCAAGCCGATAAGTGCAATAACGAGCATTATTTCGATTAGTGTAAAACCTGCTTGTTGCTTACGCACTTTCATCCTCTCTTTTGATTGGAACGCTCTTTTCGCAAAGAGTGAATTTCTCAGTTTTCTCTACTGAAGGTATTCGTTAATATTCCAAGTACCGATATCATCGTCTGTACCTTCTTCCATATCAGGACCAAATGAATAGATATCGATAGTGTCGATTTCGCCTGGGCTCAACAACTGATATGGGTTACCCCAAGGATCAAGTGGTAAACGCTTGATAAAACCTTCCGTTGGGTAGTTTCTTGGGATCGGCTCAATAGTAGGTGAAGATACAAGCGCTTCTAAACCCTGTTCTGTCGTTGGAAAGCGGTTAGTACGAAGCTTATACATCTCTAACTGGCCTTCTAAAGTTTGTATATCAACTGCCGCCTTTTTGATTTGTGCTGTACCTTGATTCTCAAAAATTTGCGGTGCAACAAACGCCGCCATCATGCCTATGATAAATAACACGACCATAATTTCGATTAAGCTGAAACCGAGTTGCTTTTTACCCATTTTGTTTTGATTGCTCATAAATAATTACCTCTTAGACTAAACTGTTCAATGCCAGTATCGGCATTAATATTGCCAATACTATGAATAATACAACCCCTGCCATACTTACAATCAGCACAGGTTCAAATATTTTAAGAGAGATGCTCACGGTGGATTCAAACTCCCTATCTTGGTTGTCGGCTGCGCGCGCCAACATTTGTTGTAATTCGCCAGAACGCTCACCCGACGCAATCATATGCATCATCATTGGTGGAAACATTTTGGTTTTTTCCAAGGCGTTTTTTAAACTCGAGCCTTCTTTTACCTTTGATGCTGCTTCTTTGACCGCTTCTCTTAGATGAAGGTTCTCTAAAACATTGCCAGCAATGCGCATTGATTCTAATAAAGGCACGGCGCTGGCGGTTAAAATACTCAAAGTACGTGCGAATCGAGCTGTGTTTGTGCTCCTCGTTAAGCGGCCGACGAAGGGCATCCTTAATAGCTTTTTATGATATTTCAATCGCATACGCGGAATTGCCAATAAGCGAGCGATTAAAAACACTAATATAGCTAAGACTATTGCGGCATAAAACCCGTAGTCTTGAACACCATTACTGATGGCAATGAGAATTTTCGTGATAGTGGGTAAGTCTTGCCCCATCTGATCAAACTGGCCAACAATTGTTGGCACCACTTTAACTAAGAGCATGATTACGACACTAATTGCGACTACCATCATGATGAGAGGATAAACTAAAGCCTGAATGATCTGGTTACGTGTCTTTTCTCGGTTTTCAGTGTAGTCAGCAAGACGATTCAACACCGTGTCCAAATGCCCAGATTTCTCACCCGCGGCAACCATAGCGCGAAATAGATTATCAAACACATAAGGGAATTCGGAAAGCGCTTCTGCAAATCCATGACCTTCAACCACTTTACTGCGCACAGCCATCATCATGTTCTTATGGCGTGGTTTTTCACACTGTTCCGCGACAGCTAACAAAGCTTCTTCAATTGGCAGCGCCGACTCTATTAGGGTTGCCATTTGGCGAGTTAAAAGAGCGAGTTCACCCGCAGAAATCTTGGCTTTAAACAGAGAAAATGAGGCTTGGCTTTTTTTCTCTTGCTCGGCAACTTGTTCTACTTCAAGCGGAATAAATCCCTGCTCACGTATTTGCTGACGTATTTGGCGGGCGTTATCACCTTCCAATACACCATTTTTGGATTTTCCATTGGCATCCATGGCCTTGTATGCAAAGGCTGCCATATTATTCTTCTCTGGTGACTCGTAATACTTCTTCTAAGGAAGTCACGCCTTGCAGCACTTTATCGCAGCCGTCTTGGCGTATAGAAGGTGTCGTTTTACGCACATATCTTTCAATCGCTTGTTCGCCTTTGCCTTCGTGCATCATTTCACGAATGTGCTCATCAACGATAAGTTGCTCATGAATACCCGTTCTGCCGCGATAACCTGTGTGGTTACATGCAGTGCAGCCTACTGGGCCGTAAATAACGACTTGCTCGCCTTCAGAGATACTTAATGTTTCACGCTCAGCGGCGCTAGGCTCGTGAGGCTTTTTACAATCTTTACACAATGTTCGTACTAAGCGTTGCGATAATACAGACAATAAACTACTCGATAGCAAAAAGGGTTCAATACCCATATCTTCCAATCGCGTAATTGCGCCTGCTGCTGTATTCGTGTGTAAGGTCGATAATACTAAGTGACCGGTTAAACTCGCTTGCACGGCAATTTGTGCTGTTTCGATATCACGAATTTCACCTACCATGACCACGTCTGGATCTTGACGAAGAATGGCGCGAAGGCCTCTCGCGAAGGTCATATCAACTCGCGGATTCACTTGGGTTTGCCCTATACCTTCTAAATCGAATTCGATAGGATCTTCAACGGTAAGGATATTGCGGTCTTTTGAGTTTATTTCACTTAGGCCAGCGTACAAAGTGGTACTTTTACCCGAACCTGTTGGCCCAGTTACTAGCATAATGCCGTGTGGTTTGCGGATGAGGCTTGAGAAATGATTGCGATTGTCTAGGGTCATGCCTAAGTCTTTCAAATCTAAGCGCGCATTGTTCTTATCGAGTAGACGCAAAACAACACGTTCGCCATGACTTGATGGCATTGTCGAAACACGCACATCAACCGCACGCCCTGCAATACGTAGGCTAATTCGGCCATCTTGCGGCACACGTTTTTCAGCAATATCCATTTTTGACATTACTTTAATACGCGAAACTAACATTGATGACATCTTGCGGTTAGGACGCAAAATTTCACGTAATACACCGTCGACACGGAAGCGCACGACCAATTGATTCTCGAAGGTTTCGATATGAATATCAGACGCGCCTTCTTTAATTGCTTCACCTAACATAGCGTTGATAAGGCGAATAATAGGGGCGTCGCCTTCGCTTTCGAGTAAGTCTTCAGTATCAGGTAGGTCTTCAGCTAATGAGAGTAGATCACTTTCATTACCTAAATCTTCCATCAATTGTTTAGCGGCACTTGAGTCACGTTGAAAGCTGTTAGTGAGCAGTTCTTCAAAGCGGTTTTCAGCAATTTCTTCAAGTACGAATGATTGATCTAGGAAACGACGCACCTCAGCAAAAACCGATAATTGAGTGCTCGGCGTGTGATACACCTTTACGGGATCATGCGCCGACTCCACCAAAACTTTGCAGCGTTTGGCGTAACTAAACGGCAACTGTAAATCAGCTAAAGGCTCAGCTTCTTCTGGCTGTCCATCGGTGACCTCGTCGGTAACGAGAGCCTCGGTTTCCTCTAAGCTGAGATCGTTATTAAGTTCTGACATTACTAATCGTTGCCTTCTTTCGCTTTCTTCTCTTTCTCAAGCAAGTACTCGTCAAAAGACGGCGGCAAAATCATTGCATCATTCCATTCTGGCAATGAAGGACCTTCGGTAAATGGCATTAATGGCACACCTTCCGACTGACGTTTTAATTGCTGAGCGCGAATATAGTTGTATTTACGTAAGCTAATTTTGTTTGAAGTAATGCCATCACGAATAATCGTTGGGCGAATGAAGACCATCAAATTACGCTTACGTTTACTTACCGTTGTAGATTTGAACAAGTGACCAATGAACGGGATATCACCTAAAATTGGCACCTTAGACACACTTTCTTGCACGTCTTCATCTATTAAGCCGCCCAATACGATGGTGCCGCCATCATCGACAATAACCGTTGTTTTGATTTCACGTTTGTTAATTGAAATATCAACAGATGTAGCGCCGGATACGCTCGATACTTCCTGTTCAATTTGTAACTGAATAGCGTCGCCTTCGTTAATTTGAGGCGTCACTTTAAGCTTTATACCCACATCTTGACGTTCAACTTGTTGGAAAGGATTACCATTGTTAGAGCCGGTAGTTGAACCCGTAATAATTGGTACTTCTTGACCGACAATAAAGAAGGCTTCTTCGTTGTCCATAGTGGTTAAGTGCGGCGTTGCTAGAATATTTGAATTTGTGTCGGTACTGACTGCTTGAACAACGGCGCCCCAACCATTTTTGATAACACCTGCAATTAGGCCGTTTGCGGAACCTAGTAATGCAGCTAAAGGTGTTAAATTACCTTCATTCGTTGTAGTAGTAGCAACGGTTTCGCCATTCGCTGTAGTCGTAAACCCTTTCACTTCTGTATCTTCAGCTTCACGTAATGCGACGCCAAGAGAACCAACACCAATCACACCGTTCGTAAATTGTGTACCACCACCTTCTTCAGATACCCACTGCACACCTAAGGTAGTGCCATCGCCTTCGAAGACTTCAACGATAATCGCTTCAACTTGTACTTGAGCACGACGCACATCGAGTTGACGAATAACTTCTTCTAAGGAGCGCATCATATCTGGCTCGGCAGTGATAACTAACGAGTTTGAATCTTCGTGAGAGTCGATGCTGACATCGCGATTGCCGCTGCCGCTTCTGCGCTGGTTACTACTTGCGCCACCTTGACTTTCAGCCTGTATACCAGCGCTGACGCCCTGTAATACTTTGACTAAGTCTTCTGCTTTCGCATAGTTGAGGTTGATGACTCGCGTGTTACCGTTTGTTTCTAACTCTTGATCCATACGAGTAATTAAGTTGATCAAACGCTGACGTGCTTTCACGTCGCCACTGACGATAATGCTGTTTGTGCGGTCATCCGCCACCACGCGTGGTTCCGATTTACCTGCACCTGCCGCTGTTTTACCTTGAGATTTATTGATGCTTTCGATGATTCGCACCATTTCAGTCGCTGAAGCGTGCTTTAATTTGATGACTTCTACTTCTTCATCACCCGCTCTATCAACGCTTTCAATAATTTTAACTAAACGGTTCACTACCGCTGCACGACCTGTCAGCATCATGACGTTTGAAGGATCGTGGCTTACCACGTTACCACCGCCAGCTTGGTCGTTTAATTGACGAAGAATAGGTGCCAATTCACGCACTGGCACGTTATATACAGGCAGAACGCGCGTGATCATTTCATCGCCGTTAAGCATATCGCCATCAACAACTGGAATATTCGACGTTTTGGCGTCTTTTGAACGAACGACTTTCAAAATACCGCTAGGCATCTCAACAACGGCAAAGTCATATACTTGCAACACGTTTAAGAAAAATTGGTAATACTGGTCTTCGGTAAGTAGGTCGTAACTACGAACGGTAATTTTACCGCGCACATTAGGATCGACAATAATAGTGCGTTCCAAATTTTTACCAACAATGTTGATGAACTCAGTAATTTCGGTATTTTTAAAGTTAGGGCTATATTCCGTTGCATACGCTCCAGCTGTCGCAAATAACGTAGCAGCGATACCAGCGGCAATTGCGCTTGTTTTTAAAAATTGACGAATACTTGTGATTCTTTGGCTGTCCAGCCTCATAATACGACCCTTTTATTTATTCTTCAGACGACGGAATGTCGATATCTAATGACAAAGCCTCATCGCCCCGTAGCACTTCAAGTTGCAGTGATTGTGCTTCTCTAAGAACGGTTATTGCTTCTAATGATTGTGATGGATCAGATAAATCTAAGCCATTAATTGCGGTAACTATATCGCCAGAGCGAAGGCCAACAGCATGGAAGAAATCGGCTTGTTTGCCTGGTGAAACTTGGTAGCCAATTAATTCCCCATTTGGAACGTGGGGTTTAATTGCAATAAAATCGGTGAAACTGGTCGGTGATTGACTAATTTGTTCACGCATCTCTCTTGCACTCTCTGAAGCGTCTTCTTCATATGAGGCATCTTCTTCATCAGTGTCAGGCATCCGGAATTCGACTGGGCCTTGTGGTGTTTCAAATTCTTCGGCTTCTCGGCGTGCATCTTGACGAGCTTGTTGTTCACGACTTTGATTTGCTTCATCAAAATCGATACCGTCTAGCATTAAGGTTTCGCGGCTTAGCCTGTTTTTGATGATTACACGATCAACGTATAGCTCATCCAAAGTCGCGTTTGTGCCATCTATTTTATCACCCACGCCATAAGTATTTTGTCTGCCATTGTTTTCTACTATAGCCGCCCCCACCTTAGGGTCATTGCTAGAAACAACGCCCGTTAGCGTTAGGTTTAATTTGGTCTCAGGTGCATCTGTTACTTCAGTGATAGTTACCGGTGCTGGCTTTGCCTCGGGATTACCAAATAGGTTAAGTTTAGTAAGAGGTGTTATATCTAAACGAGAGGTCGAGCTAATAGCTTGCGCGCTAACATTATTTGCCTGAGTGCTTTGCGTTGTTTCAGGTTGCGGTATAAGTCGCCATGTGAGTTCGGCAGCATATGCAAGCAAATACAAGGAGAGCAACACAACAATCAGTAGAATGATTTTGTTCTGATGCTGGCTGTAAATTCTTGCCGCAGGTTGCAATGATAAATTAGTGACTGTCATTTTCTCGTTATTATTAATATTATGAACTTTATCGATGCCCATCATATCTAGTCATAGAGATGTGAACAATAGCAAAGCGCGTAAGTGTTCGATTTTTTATAATTAATAGGTATTGTTTTACAACTAAAAGACCATGAAAAAACAAAAAAGTGCAAATTCAAGCAAAAGAAATGCCAATCAAAGCCATTCTTCCTCTAAGAATAATGGAAAGAATCAAGATGCCAATGATGTAAGAATTGACAAATGGTTGTGGGCTGCACGCTTTTGTAAGACACGAGCGATTGCACGAGAGTTGGTGCAATCCGGAAAGGTTCAGTATAATAAGCAGCGCTCAAAACCGAGCAAAGTGGTCGAAATAGGAGCCACCATCCAAGTTCCAGCAGGCTTTGATTTTAAAACCGTTATTGTCAAAGAAGTAATAGGCCAGCGCAGAGGCGCACCTCAAGCACAGTTAATGTATGAAGAGACCGAAGAAAGTATCGCACTTCGAGAAAAAAATGCAGCGGCAAGGAAGTTGAGTATATTTCATAGCCCAAGACCAGAAAGTCGACCTGACAAAAAGCAGCGTAGACAAATTATTCGTTTTAAACATCAGTAGATAATTGATTAACGGCAAGTTGATCAGTTAATTAATTACACAGAAGAAGAGATTTATGACAGTTGAGCATGACCAGTTAGATAGATTTTTATTTGAAGGGCGCAATGTGCGTGGCGAACTCGTTAAATTAAGAGATAGTTACCAAGGCATTTTGGATTCGTATAAATATCCACCAATTATCCAAGATTTACTTGGTGAGTTAATGGCCGCTGCGAGTTTACTTACCGCAACACTGAAGTTTGAAGGTGAAGTTTCATTACAAATTCAGAGTGAAGGCTTGGTTAAATATGTGGTGATTAACGGCACGCATGATCAAAAATTGCGTGGTGTTGCGCGCTGGAATGAGCAATTTAAACTTCCTCAGAGTTTCGCTGAGTTATTTAAGAAAGGTTATTTAGCCATCACCCTCGCTCCATTTGAAGGCGAACGCTATCAAGGGATCGTCGCTCTAGATAAGCCGACTTTGGCTGAATGCTTAGAAGATTACTTCTTACAATCAGAACAGTTGCTCACTAAGGTGATTTTACAAACTCAGCGCAATGAAGATGGTGCGTGTGCAGGTGGCATGTTGCTACAAGTGGTGCCGGAAAGCAGTGAGACTTCACAAGCCGGCGAAAACTTGGATTTCGAACATTTAGGTGCATTGATGAATACGCTTAAGAGTGAAGAGTTATTTAGCTTACCTACAGAGGAAGTGCTACACCGTTTGTATCATGAAGAAAAAGTTCGTTTGTTTGATGCGCAAGATGTTACCTTCCATTGCGACTGTTCAAAGCAGCGCAGCTCTGTCGCTTTACAAAATGTGGCGAAAGAAGATTTACTTAAAATTGTGGCTGAAGAAGGTGCCGTTGTCATGAACTGTCAATTCTGCCATCAAGAGTATCGCTTTGATGCAATAGATGTTGAAAACGTGCATGCGGATAACGTCGCAGTCGATGATGAGAACAAGCACTAGGCTTTTTAAGCTTAAGAACTTGATTTGTTATTAAGGATGAACACTGACTGGCTGACTTAAAGCCGTCAATTTAATTAGGAGAAGGCTTATCGCTGCTTCAAGTTTACTGACACTATTGGACGACATTGCTACGGTCCTAGACGACGTTGCCATATTGTCCAAGGTGGCCGCAAAAAAAACAGCGGGTGTGCTAGGTGATGATTTAGCATTAAACGCTGAACAAGTATCGGGAGTGAGAGCTGAACGTGAGTTACCAGTAGTTTGGGCAGTGGCTAAGGGTTCGTTTCTTAACAAATTGATTTTAGTCCCAAGTGCATTGTTGATCAGTTATTTCGCCCCTTGGTTGGTGATGTATCTTCTAATCATTGGTGGTCTGTATTTGTGTTTTGAAGGCGTTGAAAAGTTACTTCACAAGTTTATGGCAAACAAAGCTGAGGAAGACGCCGCTCATACTGAAAAGCTCAAAGCGCTAGCGGATCCAACGGTCAATTTGGCTGAGCTTGAAAAAGGTAAAATTAAAGGGGCTATACGCACTGATTTTGTTCTCAGCGCCGAGATCATCGTGATTATTTTGGGAACAGTACAAGCTGAATCCTATACAACTCAAATTACCGTATTGTCCTTAATGAGCATTGCATTTACCGTGGGTGTTTACGGTTTTGTTGCCTTGATAGTCAAAATTGACGATTTAGGTTTATATCTTTTGCGTAAGTCAGTGAGTGGTAGTTTCGATAAAATACAACGCTTAGCGGGACGCGCTCTATTGCGCTTTGCGCCGATCCTAATGAAAACACTCACGATTGTAGGAACAGCTGCTATGTTCCTAGTTGGTGGCGGCATCATCGCACATGGCGTGCCATTCCTGCATCATTTTGTAGAGCATTATGTTGATGTCGTATCTGTATTGCCAACATTTGGCACAATAGTGGGCTCAATCACGGGCATTATTTTGAATGGCCTTATTGGCATAGCGTCAGGCTTGGTTGTTTTGCTTGCTTTTATGGGAGTGAAAAAGCTGAGATCCCTGCCTTCGCAGGGATGACGTTAAAAAAAAATCGTCATCCCCGCGCAGGCGTAATGCTGATCGGTTAAGCTTCGATCACTAAGTTTTAGTCAATTCAAACTTATGTTGACTATGATATTAATGAGATCAAACTAGTGCTTTCAAATTTTCATAAAGAAAAAGATGTTAGCACAACAACTCTACGACCTTTTT
>NZ_JBLBVM010000043.1:0-120903 GCF_047250385.1 Glaciecola sp. MF2-115 | reverse complement strand
GAGTTGTTGTGCTAACATCTTTTTCTTTATGAAAATTTGAAAGCACTAGTTTGATCTCATTAATATCATAGTCAACATAAGTTTGAATTGACTAAAACTTAGTGATCGAAGCTTAACCGATCAGCATTACGCCTTCGCGGTGATGACGTATGAGGTGCGGTGATGACGTATGAGGTGCGGTGATGACGTGTGAGGTGCGGTGATGACGTAGGTGGTGCGGTGATCACGCAGTGGGAGCGGTGATGAAGGTGGGAGCTTTATTTGCGCTTCTTCATTCTCTCGCTTTGTTCAATTCGTTTCTCAGTGCGTTTTTCTTTCCTATCTTTCTTATCTGGTGTCAAAGAACCATCTTTGAACTTTTGTTTGCGACTCTCTTTATCCGCAATCTTCTTCGCGGCCTCTTCTGCCATCAAGATCTTTTCCTGAATTAACATTTCTGGGGTTTCGAGCGTAATTCTTCCCAACTTACCAGAGCGTAGTTCGTTAATAAGGACTTCGCATATTTTATGCAAATTGACACGTCCACCCGCCATTAATGCGCCACGTTTTGAAGCTGCTAATTCCAAGAACTCAATTTCAGTCTCTGGCAAGTCCTCAATTTTAAATCGCTCCTTCATCAATTCGGGATACGCTTTAATTAGATAATCAGCGGCATAAAACCCAACATCGTCGTATTCCATTGCGGTGTCTTTCACTGCCCCAGAAGCCGCTAAACGATAGCCAGTATTTGGATTCTCCAATTTTGGCCAAAGCACGCCAGGGGTATCGAACAATACAATGCCGCTTCCTAAGTTAATGCGCTGTTGGTTTTTTGTCACCGCGGGTTCGTTGCCAGTTTTTGCGATAACACGATCGGCAAATATATTAATTAATGTTGATTTGCCGACATTCGGGATCCCCATAATCATCGCATTGATGGTCTTAACCGAGGCGTCTTTTTGCGCGCATGTTTTGCGAATAAGCTCAATGATTTGCTTACTCTTCGCCGTATTATCAGTAGACGTAGTGAATGTCTTCACGCCTCTTTCAGTTTCAAGATGGGCCTGCCATCTCTCAGTTATTTCTGGATCGGCTAGGTCTGCTTTATTTAAAATTTTGATGCAGGGTTTATCGCCTCTGATTTTTGCAATCTCAGGGTTTTCGCTTGAATAAGGAATACGCGCGTCGAGCACTTCAATAAGGATATCTACCTGACTAAGTGCTTCTTTTATTTCTTTTAGGGCTTTGTGCATATGCCCTGGGAACCAATGAACGGCCACGTCAATTATCCTTCAATATATTAATTGCGCTTATTTTACTGCATTTGATTTATTTTATTCGATTAATTTACCAAAAAATAAAGACTAGCGTCATGCTACTAAACTCCTTGGCATGACTATTGCTAAATCAAAGTCTAATCGTCAATAAAACGACATTATTGACTTAAAAATTTACAGTTGATTGAAATAAGTGATTGAAATATCACTAGAAATCTATTTGGAGTAAAAATGGATATCCTGGCATTAAATAAAGATCGTGAAACTAAGGATAGTCCTGTGCTTGAGCCTGGTATGGCATCAACATACGAATATGATGATACGAGATTATGTACTATGCTAACTACCAGTGAGTCCTCAAATATCATGCGCCGCATGCTGCAATCTATTGAATTAGAAGAATTAGCGAAGACTTATTTTGAATTACTTACTGCTAAACTTCCCTGCACATCAATAAAAATAAGCTTTGCAGAACAAATTTTGTTTTTTGGAAACTCAACGCAAAATGCACGCAGTATGAAAATTTCACTCGACTACGGCCACCCTTTCGGTGCTCCTCAGCATGCCCAATTGGCGTATGTATTCTCACAAGTTCTATCGCCCGGTCAGCGTAAACTACTTTCAGAGATACACGCAATCTATGCCATGGGATTAAAACATGCTTTGGAGTACTACCGAATTCGTCAGTTAGCAACTAAAGACATGCTTACTGGCTTGTGCAATCGTTCACATTTCAACGATTCAATTCAAAAACTCATCAGTATGAGCATTCGTAATCAGCAAACATTTGGTTTATTGGTGCTCGACTTAGATAACTTTAAACAAGTGAATGACGGCCATGGACACCAACAGGGTGACGAAGTGTTGATTGAGTTCGCAAATGTGCTTACAAGTTCTCTAAGAGAGTCTGACCACGCATTTAGGTTTGGTGGTGATGAGTTTTGTTGTTTATTGATTGATAGCGATCAGGAAGCGAATGAACAAGTTGCGAAGCGTATTCAAAATACCATCAATGAACATCCTTTGTTTAAAGAGCACAAAGTCACCACGAGTGTTGGTGCAACCACTTTTGACGAGAATGACACGCAAAGATCATTATTCAAGCGCGCAGACATTGCGCTTTATGAAGCTAAGCACTCTGGTAAGAACTTATTTAAAGCTGCTTAATTACGATTGTTGGTCTCTCTAAGTCAGGTGAGGCCTTCATCCTCTCGTGATGGCTGTCTTGGACTTACTTCGGACGGTTCTTTGAATGCTTCATTCAACGCTTCTTTTGACAAACGGCAAAGCTTTGCCCTATTAACTAAATGTCGCGAATTGCCTGCTGTATTGCCTGATGGCTGGCCTCGTTTATTGAGTATTCATCAATGAATGAGTCACTAATTACGAGTTGCTCCTTGAGTTGAACGGCAATAACTTGCTCATTGTGGCAAAGAATTGGCATTGCCAGCCTACTCCAAGGTGTTACACCACTCTCTTTCATCCACGTTTTAATGCTTTTTGTTGGCCTATTTGCATATAGGCGCACTTTTCGCTGTAAATCACCATAGCTGACGATAATAGTCTGCAGCTTTCCTGACAAAACTAAACTAATCGTTTTCTGTTCAAGTGGTGTTTGAAAAACATCAGCAACTGCAACCCAATATAAAGACTGCTCAAAGCTGCGGCATTGCCAATCATTCAGCTGAACAAAACCGACTTGATCAGCCTTCGCCTCACTGAGCTTAAGAATCTCGTCGAGTTGAGCTGCAGAGGGAGCAAAGGAAATCTGCTGTACACTCCATAGTCGAATCACCTCATTAGCAAGCGTTTTTGGTAGGCTTGATAAGCCAGCTATAGACAAACTCGCATTATCATTTTGTACTTTTTCTAATGCTTCTAAAGCAAACTCTTCTACCAATTCATTTTGTTGCGCACATAATTTAGCACTACGACAGATCGTTTTATTTATTTGCGGCCATTTAGCCTTTAGAGCAGGCATGACTTCATTACGAAGAAAGTTGCGATCAAATGAGCTATCTTGATTAGATTCGTCTTCTACCCACGAAAGTTGATGCTCTCTTGCGTAGTCTAAGATTTCTTTTTTCCCAATCCCAGCATTAATCCAAGGTCGAGCATATTCCACCTGAGCTTTATGTTTAAAGCGCTCAGCCATACCGCTTAAACCTTTAGGGCCTGCTCCGCGCTTCAGTTGCAGTAATAGTGTTTCTGCTTGGTCATCTTCATGCTGACCAAGCAGTATGATGGTTTGTGCTGAGCTTTGTGCTGAGGTTTGTGCTGAGGTTTGTGCTGAGGCTAGCTCATCAATCGCTTGATAGCGGGCATTCCTAGCAATTTCCTCTAAGCTTAATCTGGCTTGTGCTTGAACTTTCACTTTTTGATACTGAAGAGGAACTTTCAGTTTTTCACACAGGTTTTGACAAAATAATAGCCATTCGTCGGCATTAGGACTTAAACCATGGTGAATATGTATAGCATTAAGTTGAATGGGCAATGAGGTCTGTTTTACTAGGAGATGGCATGCATGCAACATGACAACGGAGTCGACACCACCGCTGAGTGCGACTGTAATGGATGTTTGAGGGCCGACACAACTCTGAATACTATTGACGAGCTGCGATGTTGTAGACATACCCATTCCGTTAAAGTGAGACATGATGGCTAGGAGCGTGTTGTCCTAGCCATTAATCAGTGCTTTTTAAATACGATTATCGCTATAGTTTAGCAATAACCAAAAGACATCAGTCTTTCGTAACGTTCTTCAAGCAAGGTTTCTGTTGGCAAGGTTTGTAATTGAGCAAGCTGTTGCTTCAATACGGCCTTCAAATTAGCTGCCATACCGTCATGATCACGATGAGCAGCACCTAAAGGTTCATCAACGATTGTGTTAATTAGCCCTAGCTCTTTAATTTGTGGAGCCGTAACACCCATCGCCTCAGCAGCGATTGATGCTTTCTCTGCACTTTTCCATAAAATAGATGCGCAACCTTCAGGAGAAATAACTGAGTACGTGCTGTATTGAAGCATGTTTACTCTATCGCCAACACCAATTGCCAATGCGCCGCCTGAACCACCTTCACCGATTACGGTACAAATAATTGGAACAGTCAGCTCAGCCATTACTTTTAAGTTCATAGCGATCGCTTCACTTTGACCACGTTCTTCTGCACCAACACCAGGATATGCTCCAGGAGTGTCAATGAATGTGATAATAGGTAAATTAAAGCGTTCAGCCATGCGCATTAAACGCAATGCTTTGCGGTAACCTTCTGGTTTAGGCATACCAAAGTTACGTTTGATTTTTTCTTGTGTATCACGGCCTTTCTGATGTCCGATAACCATAACTGGAATGCCATCTAGTTTTGCTAGGCCACCAATAATCGCTTTATCGTCAGCGTAGGCACGATCACCCGCTAATTCATCAAAGTCCGTTAACATTCTATCGATATAATCTTGAGTGTAAGGGCGCATTGGGTGGCGAGCAATTTGAGAAATTTGCCATGCACCAAGATTAGAAAATACTTTTTTAGTTTGCTCAGAGCATTTCTCTCTTAGCTTGCCGATCGCTTCTTCTATGCTTACGTCGAACTCGCCGCCTTGATTGACGATACGCAGTTCCTCAATTTTGGCTTCTAACTCAGCAATTGGCTGCTCGAAATCCAAAAAATGTCCACTCATGTTTTATCCTAACAAATAGTAAAACCCAGATAATTCTGGATTTTTAATTAAATTCTAAGTTAACTTGCTCTGCGCCAAGTACGTGACGCAACTCAACTAATAATTGTTCTTCTGGCTCTATACACCATTGCATCCCTGATTCAATCGTAAGCTCAGCGTCTTCATGCTCAACATGAATATGCAATGGGCAAGTGCCATTTTTATAATCTTGCAATATACCCTGCACTTTAGCGACTGTTGACAAAGTACACAACTTTTCTGGGATACTTATTTTCAATTGTTTTACATATTTTGATCGAGCTTGAACAATAGTTAACACATCTTTAGCGTTTATTGTATTGCCACCAGAGAAATCATCAAAGCTGACCTGTCCTTTTACCCACAATAAATTGTCGGAAACCAGCACAGATTCGAATTGCTCATACATATCTGGATAAAAGCGTACGTCCATTCTGGCAGACTTATCATCCAATGTCACAATTCCCCAACGACGCCCTTTCTTATTGGTCATTACGCGAACGCCAATTACCAAACCAACCGTGCTAACAAACTGCTCGCGGTTAGTCGGAGTAAGATCGGCCAAGCGTCCGTCAGTGTATTGCTTAATCTCTTTCAAGTACTGATTTATCGGGTGCCCGGTTAAATATAGACCTAAGGTCTCTTTCTCGCCATCTAACCAAACTTTTTCTGACCATTCAGGAACATTGGCAAATGCATTGTTTACGTCTTCCTCTGACTCAACTTGCACGCCAAACAAATCTGTCTGACCAGCTAATTCTGCTCTAGCGTGTTGACTCGCCGCATTCAAGGCGTCTTTGATACTGGCCATTAATGCAGCACGGTGAGGACCTAAATTATCCATCGCACCACTGAGCACTAATTTTTCTAGTACACGTTTGTTGACGCGTTTAACATCCACTTTCGCACAAAAATCAAACAAATCCTTGAATACACCTTGTTGCTCTCTTGCTTCAATGATTGCTTCAACTGGACCTTCACCTACGCCTTTTATTGCGCCAATGCCATAGACAATTTGCCCTTCGCCATTCACGGTAAACTTATATTGGCCCGCGTTTAAATCTGGCGGCAAAATATCGATATTCATATGGCCACACTCATCGACAAGGGTCACGATTTTATCTGTGTTGTCCATATCAGCCGACATTACCGCAGCCATAAACTCAGCTGGATAGTGCGTTTTTAACCATAGGGTTTGATAAGAAACGAGTGCATATGCTGCGGAATGTGATTTGTTAAAACCATAGCCCGCAAACTTCTCAACCAAATCGAATATTTTTATTGAGAGTTCTGGATCAATGTTGTTGTCTGCAGCCCCTTGCTCAAATGAAGCCCGTTGCTTGGCCATTTCTTCCGCTTTTTTCTTACCCATTGCACGACGCAATAAATCAGCGCCACCCAATGAATAGCCCGACATTACCTGTGCAATCTGCATTACTTGTTCTTGATACAGGATGATGCCGTAAGTAGGCTCTAGTATTTCTTGCAAGCACTCGTGTTGATATTCGGCATCGGGGTAAGAAATGGCTTCTCGACCATGCTTCCTATCGATGAAGTTATCAACCATGCCCGATTGTAATGGGCCAGGTCTAAATAAGGCCACGAGTGCGATGATATCTTCAAAGCAATCGGGCTTGAGTCGATTAATTAAGTCTTTCATACCGCGAGATTCTAGCTGGAATACGGCTGTAGTCTCTGCTTTTTGTAGTACTCTAAAACACTTCGGATCTTCAAGTGGGATTTGGGTAATATCAACATCTTTACCCTGTACCTCTTTGATCATATCCACTGCCCACTGAATAATAGTCAGTGTGCGCAGGCCCAAGAAATCGAATTTAACTAAGCCTGCGGTTTCAACATCATTTTTATCGAATTGAGTAACTGGGTTTGAACCTGTTTCGTCACAGTATAAAGGTGAGAAATCGGTAATCGTCGTGGGTGATATTACAACACCCCCAGCGTGTTTACCGGCATTCCTTGTTACCCCTTCGAGTATGCGCGCCATATCAATGAGATCTTTTACTTCTTCATCTTCGGCATATAATTCGGGTAATCGTGGTTCAACCGCAAATGCCTTTTCTAAGGTCATTCCGGGATCACCAGGGATCAGTTTAGAAATACGATCAACAAAACCATAGGGATGGCCAAGTACTCTACCTACATCACGAATAACGGCTTTAGCGGCCATTGTTCCAAAAGTGATAATCTGAGATACGGCGTCACGCCCATAAATTTCGGCAACGTGATCGATTACCTCGTCTCGGCGGTCCATACAGAAATCGATATCGAAATCGGGCATAGATACACGTTCGGGGTTCAAGAATCGTTCGAAAAGCAAATCAAATTCGAGTGGATCAAGGTCGGTAATATCTAAGGCATAAGCTACTAATGAACCTGCACCAGACCCGCGACCAGGGCCCACAGGAATGTTGTTGTCCTTACTCCATTGAATGAATTCCATAACGATTAAGAAGTAGCCAGGGAAGCCCATTTGGTTGATAACTTTGAGCTCTATTTCGAGTCTCTCATCATATTCAACACGCTTTTCTTTGCGCTCTTCTTCGTCAGGAAATAGTTTGAGTAAGCGGCGTTCTAACCCTTCTTCAGATACTTTAACTAAGAACTCTTCGGTACTCATATCACCAGTTGGAAACTGAGGTAGGAAGTACTCGCCTAAAGTTAATTCAACGTTGCATCGCTTGGCGATTTCAACGGTATTTTCAACGGCTGATGGAATGTCTTTGAACAATTCCGTCATTTCTTGTGCACTACGTAAATATTGTTGCTCGCCGTGCTTTTTAGGGCGACGTTTATCGTCTAAAGTATAGCCTTCACTAATGCAAACACGTACTTCATGTGGCTCGAAACCTTCGTGGTCGATAAAACACACTTCGTTGGTAGCAACGACAGGTAAATCGTTCTGCGCAGCCCATTCTACCGCACGATGAATATAATCTTCTTCGCCATCACGACCAGTTCGAAGTAACTCTACGTAATAATGATCATGAAAGTATTGTTGAAAAAATGCAGTAATATTTTTGGCAATTTCTGGATTGTTCTTTGTCAACGAAATACCAAGATCACCTGCCAGGCCACCGGACAAAACAATGACACCTTCAGCGTGTTCCGCCAACCACTCCTGACGCACAACTACTTTATGTTGCACATGCCCTTGTCGATAGGCTTTAGAAATGATTTCGGTGATATTCTTGTAGCCTTGGATGTTTTTGGCAATTAGCGTTAAACGCGTAATTTCATCGGGGAAGTGAGGTGACAACAACCAGATATCACAGCCGATAATCGGCTTTACGCCAATACTCCAAGCGGTGGAATAGAATTTGACTAAGCCGCACATATTCATGAGATCGGTGATCGCAATGGCGGGCATGTTCATTTCTTTCGTTTTCGCTAGAATCGGCTTTACTTTATTCAAGCCGTCTTGCATTGAAAAATCGCTATGCACTCGTAAGTGTACAAAAGTGGCTGACACTTATTTTACCTCATCCTGTAACTCGCCTTGCCACAGAGCTAAAACACTCTGTACAGGCTTAAAACTCTGTCGATAACATGACAATGGGCCATGCTCTTGTAATGCTGCTAGGTGCGCTTTCGTTGGATAGCCTTTGTGTGCAGCAAAGCCATAATTTGGATACTGCTTGTCCAAGGTAATCATCTCATCATCTCGTGCTACTTTTGCAATAATCGATGCTGCTGAAATTTGTGGAAATAAAGCGTCACCTTTTATAACGGGCTGACTACTATATGACCATACAGGCAGACGATTACCATCAACTAACACATGCTCAGGTTGAACACTCAAACCTTCAACCGCCCTCTTCATGGCTAACATCGTGGCGTGTAGAATATTGAGTTGATCGATTTCCAACACACTAGCGCGACCTATACTCCATGATAACGCGTTTTGCTTGATCAGTACTGCTAATTCATTGCGTTTTTTTTCAGATAATTTTTTCGAATCTGCTAAGCCCATAATTGGCTTATTAGGGTCAAGAATAACCGCTGCTGTCACAACATCGCCCACTAAAGGGCCACGTCCTACTTCATCAACACCGGCGACTAAGGAATATTGTTGAATATCAACTTTTATAGCTTCTAATTGTTCTTGTTTGCTCATAACTCGTTTGTGATCAAACCTTGTATCGCTTTCGCTGCTTGTTCATCGGCATTTAAGCGCAGTTGCTTATGCAATTCCGTGAATCGAGCGATAAGTTCAAGAGGCGGGCTATCTAGCATAGGCTGAAGCTTGGCCGCCATATTTTGTGGGTTCACATCTTCTTGCAGTAATTCAGGCACCAGTTCTTCTTCTGCCAAAATATTGGGGAGCGAAAAAAATTCTGGTTTGTATAAACGTTTCATAATTGCATGAGTCATTTTCGACATTTTATAACCCACCACCATCGGCTTCTTACAAAGCATTGCCTCGAGGGTAGCAGTTCCAGATGCAAGCAAAACGGCATCGGCGGCAATCATGACATCACGCGCGGAGGTTTGTGTAACTTGCACATGCACTGGTGGTTTGAGTTCTTTTAACAGCAATTTAATTTGAATCTCTCTAGCATCATTCGCGGCGGGTATGATCACCTTTAATGTAGGGATATTCTGAGAGAGTAATTCAGCTGTTTTGATAAAATCAGGTAATAAGGTCGCGACTTCTCTAGCTCGACTTCCTGGTAATAAAGCCAATACTTTGTCTTCGTTTTCTAAGGCAAATAGCTTTCGCTTCGCTGGCTGATCTGGCACTAGATCAATACCATCAGCCATTGTGTGTCCTACATATTGATAAGGCACATTGTACTTTTTATAGATTTCAGCTTCGAAAGGAAAAATACCGAGGACTAAATTAGTGGCTTTTGCGATTTTATGGATACGAGATTCACGCCATGCCCAAACAGTTGGGCTTACATAATGAACGGTTTTCACACCGGCCTTCTTAAGTTTGGTTTCAATAGCAAGATTGAAGTCTGGTGCATCCACACCTATAAATACATCTGGGGGATTTTCAAGAAAATGGCGCAATACCGTTTTACGAATATGCAATAAGCGCGGCAGATGTTTTAGTACCTCAACTAAGCCCATGACGGACAGTTCTTCCATTTCGAACATGGAATCAAGGCCACGAGCGATCAAGTGTTTTCCACCGATCCCTTCAAATACTGCGTTGGGGTACATTTCTTTTAGGACGGAAACAAAACCTGCGGCAAGGACATCACCAGAAGCCTCCCCTGCCACAATCCCAATTCTTAAGGCTTTGTCATTTGCCATTCGATTTATCGAACAATGCCACGTTTGGATGAGGCCACGAAATCCGCTAATATTTTAATATCAGGTTCAGTTTCGGCCATCTCATTGAGTATCGGCAGCGCTTGGTCGGTAGTATTACCATTGCGATAAATGACTTTGTAGGCGCGTTTAATCGCCATGATTGTTGATGAGCTAAAGCCTCGACGTTTCAATCCTTCACTGTTGATACCTTGAGGAACGTGCTTCAAGCCACTGACCATCACGTAAGGAGGAACATCTTTTAAGACTATTGCGCCACCACCGGTAAAGGAGTGGGAACCAATGTGACAGAATTGATGCACTGCTGTCATGCCACCTAGTATCACTTGATTGCCAATATGAACATGACCTGCAACGGTACAGTTGTTGGCAAAGATATTATCGTCACCAAACATACAATCATGTGCTACATGGGTGTTGACCATAAATAGATTACGGCTACCAATGCGCGTCATGCTGTCGTCTTGAACAGTACCACGGTGAATGGTACAGGATTCACGAAAAACATTATCATCGCCAATTTCAAGGAAAGTTGCTTCACCAGCATATTTCTTATCTTGGCAGTCTTCACCGATAGAGCAAAATTGAAAAAACACATTGTTCTTACCAATTTTTGAGTGCCCTTTAACCACAACGTGTGAAGTTAAAACACAATTATCGCCAATCTCGACATTATCGCCGATGACACAAAATGGTCCAATTTGGACATTCTGGCCAATGATGGCCGAGTCAGATATTATCGATGAAGGATGAATCATATTACATATCTCTCATTGCGCACATGAAATCTGCAGTGCAAACCTCTGCACCATCGACAGACGCTACACCTGAAAACTTCCAAATACCGCGACGTTCTTTAATCAGGTCAACCGTGTACTCTAACTTATCTCCGGGAACACAAGGACGTTTAAAACGAGCTTTGTCTATTCCTGCGTACAAGTATAACTGGTCGCTATTACCCATTGTTTTGAAGCCTAGAACACCAGCCGCTTGTGCAAGTCCTTCCAGAATCAAAACACCAGGGAAAATCGGTTGACCAGGGAAGTGACCGTTAAAACAAGGTTCATTAAAGCTTATGTTTTTATAACCTTTAAGCGTTTTTCCCAGTTCGTAGTCAGTAACTCGATCGATTAGTAGAAATGGATACCTATGCGGTAACAATTCCATAATCTCTTTTATATCGATGGTTTTTTGTGAGTCTGCCAAAATATCTCCTTTGCGGTCTAAAACGATAGATTTCGTCCTAGCCAATCACTTTATTATTCTTACCCTATAGGTGGGGTGCATAAGATACGCTTTTAAGGAGTAAAAACAAATCAGACCAACCGATTGGTTGGCCTGATTTTCGCCAGAATGATTCATATCCAATCGAATACTATCGACTGGCGAAATATTTTTGTTATTACTGAGCTTTAGTAACTTGCTCTAGTACTGACTGTGAAATGTCAAATTCTGGCTTAACGAATGGCGCAGAGTTTCTTGATAAAACGATATCGTATTTACCATCAGCGGCAATTTTATCAACTGCTTGCATTACTAAAGCAAACAATTTCTTCGCTTCTTCTTGCTCACGACGTTGCATGTTTTCTTGAAGTGGACCAGACTTTTCTTGCAAAGTCTTGTTCAAAGCAATAATTTGCTCTTCAAGTTTAGTCTTCTCGTCAGCACCCATAGTTGCACTCTCGCGCTGTAGCTTTTGAAGCAAGAAGTTATATTCTTCTTTTTGAGTATTGAACTCTTGGATTGCATCTTTAAATTCATTGCCAACAGTTTGCGCAATTTCAGCAAATTGTGGTAAAGAACGAACAATACCTTGTACATCGACAACACCGATCTTTTGATCTGCTGCTTGAGCAGCTGTAGTCAATAATGCTGAGCTAAGCATAGCACCTGCGATGAGTGTTTTAGTAAATGTTTTCAATGGAAACTCCTTTAATCTGTTCCGTTTTGCTGAGCGTCTTGGCACCCAGCTATTATAAGTTAATTTTTTTGTATAATACTACGTTAATAAGGCTTTAGAAAGTTGAGCCAATATTAAACGTAAAGAATTTAGGGTTATCACCGTCTCTTGAATTAATTTCCTTGGAGAAACTAAACACAAGCGGCCCCATAGGTGAAATCCATTGCACAGACAAGCCTGCAGAACTTCTGAATTGTGACCAATCACTATAATCACCCAGTGCGTCAGGCTGACCTTCGCCAGTTCGGCTAATGAAGTTCAAATCCTTGTATTCGTCATAGTCAAATTCAGTATCCCACACGTTACCTACATCTAAGAATATGGAAGTACGTACTGAGCTATCAAATTCTGCTTCAACAAACGGTGTTGGAACGATGAGTTCTAAACCACCAATTGCCATTGCGTTACCACCTAGACTTCTAGGGGAAACACCGATTCTGTCTGTATCAGGGCTACCGAAAATAGGCGTACCTAAAGGTGTTGTACCAATTTGCGAGGAGATACGCTGCACACCACGAGGACCAACGGTGTTGTTTTCGAATCCACGTAAGGTATCTGCACCACCCGCCGTGAAGTTTTCAGTAAATGGCAATATTTGGTCAGAGCCTGATTTGTCACCATAACCATTACCATAACCTAAACGCATTCTCGCGAGTACCGACCAGCGCTGACTTTTAGTAATTGGATAATACCATTTGGTATCTGCAATAAATTTAAAGTAGTTAACGTCAGAGTTAGGCGTTGTAATACTGAATGATGCTCGTTGCGAAGAACCATCTGTTGGGAACAAACCACGGTTAAGGGTTGAGCGAGTCCAACTGGCTGACGCTAAGAAGCTTTCATATTTAATAGATGAATCAGGATCGCCTTCTGCTCTGAATTGATCGTAGAAACGTGAGGTTTGTTCATACGACGTGTTATCACTTGATAATTCAACGTGCGCATAGGTAAGACCAAAACTAATACGGTTTACTTCATTGATTGGGTAACCAATGTTTGCACCAATCTGATAGCGTTCGCTGTCGTATTGAACAACACCAAAGTCACCACCGTCAAACTTGCTGTAACCCATGCTGCCGCCCAAACTGATGCCGTCGATTGTAAAGTACGGGTCGGTATAGTTCAGTTGCACAGATTGCTGATAAGAAACGGTCGACAAATTCAGGCCAATGCGTTTACCAGTACCAAGGAAGTTATCTTGTTGAATACCAGCATTTAGGCTTAATTTAGTGTTATCACCATAACCGATACCGGCTTGGAAAGAGCCTGACGCTTGCTCTTTTACTTTAAACTCAACGTCTACTTTGTCGTCTTCGCCTGGCAAACGAATGGTTTCGAAATCAACCGTTTCCATATAAGTCAGTCTAGATAAAGACGCTTTTGAGCTTTCTAGCAATTGGTCAGATAACCAAGTACCTTCAAGCTGACTTAGGTTTTGACGTAAAACTTCGTCTGACGTAATCACGTTACCTTGGAAATTAATGCGTCGCACATAAATGCGCTTACCTGGATCTACCGACAAAGACAGCTTAACGGTTTTATCTTCATCGTTGATATCTGGGATTGTCGTCACGGTTGGGTAAGCATAGCCAAAGCGGCCAAGGTATTTACTAATAAATTCTTCTGTATAAGTTACTGTTGCTTGGTTATACAACTCACCAGCAGATAAAGGTAATACTTGATTTAGGAAGTCTTCAAAGCCAAGCATGTCGCCCACTAACTCAACCTCTGAAATAGTGTACTGTTCACCTTCCTCAACGTTCATACCAATATAGATACCATCTTTCTCTGGTGTCATCGATACTTGAGTTGTGGCAATTGCAAAGCGCAGGTAGCCTCGGTCTTTGTAATAACTTGTGATGTTTTCCAAATCGCCTGAAAGGGTTTGTTGTTGGTAACGAGTTTCAGATGTGAAATCCCACCACGGCATATCAAATTTTAATTCCATGACGTTGAACAAAGTCTCGTCATCAAATACTTCATTACCCACAATATTAATTTGCTTAATCTTGGCTGAGTCGCCTTCTTCGAAAAGTAACTTTAAGTCAACACGGTTTCTTGGCAAGGGAGTAATAATTGCTGACACATCGGCGTTGTATTTACCAATGCTGTAAAAGAAGTCTTTCAAGCCATTTTCGATTGATGTAAGCACCGTTCTGTCTAGTGGCTCACCAACGCGAATATTTGAGTTTTCTAAACTGTCTTGCAGTTGTTCGTCTTTAATATCGTCATTACCTTCGAATACGATATTACTGATCGTCGGTCTTTCTGAGACTCTAACAATAAGCAAGCCGCCGTCGCGCAGTATTTCTACTTTCTCAAAGTGAGTAGAGGAATACAGTGAGCGGATTAATTGACTAACGCGGAAAGCGTTTAACTCATCGCCTACCTGCACTGGAAGATAGGTTAATGCAGCACCTAATGCCACACGTTGCAAACCTTCAACGCGAATATCTTCTACCACAAATTCAGATTTACTCTGTGCAAATGATAACGACGTAAATGCCAATAAGGCGATAAGAACTAACTGTTTACACTTCATTTACTAATATTCTTCCAATACACGTTTTTTTATAAAACTATTATTATGTGATGCGATTGATGTCGTTAAAAATAGCCACGGCCATTAACATGAATAACAATACGCCACCTATCCTAAATCCAATTTCCTGTACTGCGTCTGGGACAGGCTTGCCTGTTATCCATTCGGCTGTGAAGTACATTAAATGTCCGCCGTCGAGCATGGGTAATGGTAACAAATTTACGATGCCAAGATTAACACTGATTAGTGCTAAAAACCCTAAAAATACAACAATTCCATAACTTGCACTAATTCCAGCGCCTTGAGCAATAGAAATTGGGCCACTCAAGTTTTTAACTGCCACATCTCCACTAATGAATTTGCCTAACATTTCGACAGTTAAGGTCATTAATCGCCAAGTTTCTTGCGTTCCTTTCACCAAAGCTTCAAAAGGATTAGATTTGTCGTGGAAGAAATAAGCTTCTGGATACTCTTCGAACTGCGAAGAAATACCAAGTACACCTGTTGTTCCATCGGCTGTTTCTCGTTCGCCCAAAGTCACAGAAAAGATCTTTGTTTCACCATTTCGCTTCACTTCAACTTCAATCGTTTCGTTGGCTCTTGGTGCAACATAGTCCACTATTTGTCCCCACTCAGCCATGAAGGTTCCATTTAGTTTTACTATTTCATCATTTTTTTGTAGGCCCGCTTTTTCAGAAGGCCCGTCAGAAACGACTAAAGCGATGATTTTACTAGGCTTTACACGAAATGGTTCGAATCCTATCGATTCAAACATATTGTCTGATTCAGGATCGAATTCCCAGTTTGGCATTTTGATATCGTAAGAAACCGATTGACCATTAGGTTTCTCAACCGTTAATGGAATGCTGTCGGCTCCAATATAGCGCATCAACTCAATATTAACGGACTGCCATGTTTTGGTTTGAGAAGAATCAACGGCTGTAATTTTGTCACCGACTGCGATGCCACTAACAGCAATATATGAGTCTGGTTTGATTTCGCCAATATAGGGCTTGGCTTTATCTTGACCTATCATTGCCACGATCATCAAAATCAATATCGCAAACAGAAAGTTTATACCGGGCCCTGCAGCCACTATGGCAATGCGTTTCCACACCTTTTGTTGGTCAAACGATTCGGCCTTATCTTTTTCATCAACGTCGTCTACTCTGCCGTCTAGCATTCTGACGTAACCACCTAGCGGGATCATCGCAATGACAAATTCCATACCAGTAGACGTAATGCGTTTATAAAGAGGTTTACCAAAGCCAATTGAAAAGCGAAGCACTTTAACACCGCATTTTCTAGCAACAATAAAATGTCCCCATTCATGCACGGCAACTAATATGCCCAAGGCAATGATGAAGGAGCCTACATTTCTGATGAAGACAAATAAAAACTCGCTTTCAAATCCGAACACTAATTTAACTTCCTTACTAATTGTTGCGCTAAACTTCTGGCTTCTGCGTCATGCTCTAAGACTTGTACAATAGAGGTGAGTTCAATTAAATCGCTTTGCTGTAGCACTTGTTCGTTCACTTTAGCGATGTCAGTAAACTTAATTTGGCCCTGCAAGAAAGCCTCAACAGCCACTTCGTTTGCGGCATTGATAGCGGTTGTTGCAGCCTGCCCTTCTTCACAAGCTTGCATCGCTAAATACAAATTAGGGTAACGACTTGGCTCTGGCTTGGAAAAGCTAAAATCAGCTAAGCTTGAAAAGTCGAGAGAATCGACTCCCGAACTAATGCGCTCAGGAAAACTTAAGCCATAGGCGATAGGTGTGCGCATATCAGGGTTTCCCATCTGCGCAATCACTGAGCCATCAACATACTGCACCATTGAATGTATTGTGCTTTGTGGATGAAGTACCACTTCGATGTCATTTTCATGCAAGCCAAACAACCATTTAGCCTCAATAAACTCTAGCCCTTTATTCATCATTGAAGCAGAATCAACGGAGATTTTACGGCCCATCGTCCAGTTGGGATGAGCACAAGCTTGATCGGGAGTTATCGCATCGAAGGATTCATTTGGCAAGATTCTAAATGGTCCACCGGAGCCAGTCAGTAGTATTTTCGCAATACCTGAATGTGCTAGGTTTCCATATTGAAAATCATGCGGTAAACATTGAAAAATGGCATTGTGCTCACTATCGATAGGCAGTAATTCAGCTTTGTGTTCTATAACCGCATTCATGAACAACTCGCCCGACATAACCAAGGATTCTTTGTTTGCCAACAACACACGCTTTCCAGCTCGAACCGCGGCTAAAGTTGGTAATAATCCTGCAGCGCCGACAATGGCAGACATCACAGTATCAACTTCAGGCGCAGAACAAACATCATCAAGAGCCTGAGCGCCAACTAAGACCTCAGAATGACAGTTAGTTTTACTTAGTAGAGCGGAGAACGCGCTATATGCCTGGGGATCGGATAACACAATGTAACGAGGCGAGCACTGAACAGCAAGACGAGCTAATTCTTCTAAATTGGCATGCCCTGTTATCGCAAATACACGATACTTATCAGGGTGACGCGCTATTACATCAAGTGTATTTTGTCCAATAGAACCGGTTGCCCCT
This sequence comes from Glaciecola sp. MF2-115, assembly GCF_047250385.1. Taxonomy (NCBI): domain Bacteria; kingdom Pseudomonadati; phylum Pseudomonadota; class Gammaproteobacteria; order Alteromonadales; family Alteromonadaceae; genus Glaciecola; species Glaciecola sp. MF2-115. Next base: position 103,567 of record NZ_JBLBVM010000043.1, on the reverse strand, counting down.
AGGACAGTAATTGTTCTCACAGTTTCTGCCTGGCCTTATTTAAACGAGTATGAAGAAAAGGAAAAAAATAGATGTATCAGCATACTAACTTAAGCCATCCAAACGACGTAACAAAACGCAAACACTGGGAAGGCAGCCGTTAAACTGTCGATGCGGTCCATAATGCCACCGTGCCCAGGAAGTAGTTTCCCGCTGTCTTTAATGCCAGCGCAACGCTTAAACATACTTTCATTTAAATCGCCTAAAGCAGACACTGCGACTGTAATAACACCAATGAGAAGGTGCATCCACATGCGACTAGCTTCAAACTGATAATGCAAAGCAGCGAACGCGATAATAGCTAGAGATGCCATCACACCACCGAGTAAGCCTTCGATGCTCTTACCTGGTGATACATTTGGACGCAACTTGTGCTTACCGAATTTAACACCAACGAAGAAAGCGCCGATATCTGCAGCCCAAACAATCCCTAGTACATAAAAGATTAAAGAGGCACCGTAAAACGGGTCAACTTCATATAAATTAGTGCGCAGGCTGATAATTGCTACCCACGTAGGAATGAGGGTCAAAATACCAAAAGTAGCTCGAATAGGAACGTTTTCCGTCCAGCCTGAACTGTATTTTGGATAAGTGAGGATCATCACTAATGACACAGCCCACCATGCCGCAGCGATGCCGAGTATGGTCTTGTAGATGCTATTTAACTCACCTTGGTACCAAACTGCTTGGCCGTCGACGGCGAATATGAGTGCACCGCAAATAACCAGTATCAGCGTCATAAACGTCGCTTTTGAAAAGCGACCATTAATGCCTGACATATTAGCCCATTCGTAGGCACCTAAAGCGACCACACCAGCAACAGCAATTTTGAATTGCTCAACCGGTAAAAATAAGATGGCTAAAATTGCCAAAGGCGCAAGAATGAGTGCTGTTATTATTCTTTGTTTTAACATTAACCTTGACCTTGGTTGTCTGGACTCACTTGTTCACCTGTTTGTCCAAACCGTCTTTGTCTTTGACAGAAGTCGGATATTGCTTCATCGAACTTCTGCTCATCGAAATCTGGCCAAAGTGTCTCACAAAAATAGAATTCTGCATATGCGCATTGCCACAATAAAAAGTTACTCACACGGTGGTCGCCACCTGTGCGGATCAACAAATCCAGCGTGGGTAAATCGGACATGCAGGTGTATTTATTGAAGCTCTCTTCGGTAATTTCTTCCGATTTTACAAGCCCTTGCTCCACATCGGCTACAATTTGCTTGGCAGCATTAACGATATCCCAACGACCACCATAATTGGCTGCGATGTTAAGTGTTAATGAAGTGTTATTTTCTGTAAGGGCTTCTGCTTTTCGTATCTTATCGACTAACTTTTGTTCGAATGCCGACAAATCACCGATAACTTTTAAGCGAATATTGTTTTTATTAAGCTTTTTAACCTCGCTAGATAAAACGAGATTGAATAATTGCATTAGTACTTTGACTTCGTCTTTTGGTCGCTTCCAGTTTTCACTGCTGAAGGCAAATAAGGTGAGCGCTTTTATCCCTTTCTTACGGGCAAATCGCACGGATGCACGAACGGCATCAACACCAGCCTTGTGACCAAAAGTTCTTAACTTTCCTTGTTGTTGAGCCCAACGCCCATTGCCATCCATGATGATGGCAACATGCTTTGGTAAAGCGCCTTCACTTGAAGAAGACGCTTCATTAGAACTGTCGGAGCTCAATCGCCTAGACTTCCATCAATTCTTTTTCTTTGTCGGCAAGAATCGTATCAATTGTTTTGATAAATTCATTGGTAAGAGTTTGAATGTTCTCTTCACCTGCACGACTCTGATCTTCACTGACTTCTTTTTCTTTTAGCAACTCTTTAATGTCACTATTAGCGTCACGACGAACGTTACGCACTGCAACTCGGCCTAATTCAGCTTCGTTACGGACAACTTTAATTAAGTCTTTTCTGCGCTCTTCAGTCAAAGGTGGCATTGGGATACGGATTGTATTGCCAGCACTCATTGGGTTTAGGCCCAAGTTTGACTGCATAATTGCTTTTTCTACTGCTTGAATAATGCTCTTGTCGAAAACTGACAAAGCAAGTGTTCTGTTGTCTTCTGCAACAACGTTGGCTACTTGTTTAAGCGGAGTATTAGAACCATAGTAAGGCACCATGATATTGTCTAACAAACTCGGGTGCGCGCGACCTGTTCTGATCTTGCTTAATTGGCCTTTTAACGCCGTAATACTTTTTTCCATGCGCTGTTGGGCGTCTAATTCAATTTCATCAATCACAACAAAATCCTTAGTTTTTTACTTTTTCTGGATGACAAATAGTTGTACCTTCGTCGTCACCTAAAACAACGCGCTTCAAACAACCTGGCTTGTTCATGTTAAACACACGAATTGGGATGTTATGGTCACGTGCTAAGGTAAAGGCTGATAGGTCCATTACTTTTAGTTCTTTTTCGAGTACGTCTTGGTAACTTATGTTTTTAAGTAGCACTGCGTCTGGGTTGGTTACCGGATCGGCACTGTAAACACCATCGACTTTGGTCGCTTTTAAGACTGCGTCTGCTTCAATTTCGATACCGCGTAAACACGCTGCGGAATCTGTTGTGAAGAATGGGTTACCTGTACCAGCAGAGAATATCACAACTCTGCCTGATTTTAGAAAACTTATAGCGTCTGCCCAGTTGTACGGGTCACAAACTCCGTTCAATGGTATCGCTGACATTAGGCGTGCGTTTACGAAAGCTCTGTGCAATGCATCTCTCATTGCAAGGCCGTTCATTACGGTTGCTAGCATCCCCATGTGGTCGCCAACAACGCGATGCATGCCTGCTTTGGCTAAGCCTTCGCCGCGGAATAAGTTACCGCCACCGATAACTAAACCAACTTCTACGCCTAGCTCTACGATTTCTTTAATCTCTACGGCCATGCGATCTAACACTTTGGCGTCGATACCAAAGTTTTCGTCGCCCATTAGGGCTTCCCCACTCAATTTTAACAATATACGTCGATATGCAGCTTTCGGTATGGTGGTCATTTTGTTTCCTTAGCAGTGGTTTTATCTATTTTCTTACAAATCAGTCAGCAAACGCAAGGAGAATAACAATAAGTATGCGCTTTAATTGATGATATCGCTGCGAGCCCACCTTGGGGCGCGTGGCACTCGGCTTCGCGGTTGTCCCGCATGCTTCGCGGTTGTTTCCGCATGCCTCGCGGTTGTTTTCCGCATGAAGCCGCGACTAGACCCTCTCTTCCCCCCAAAAAAAGGCGCTGCGGGCCCATCCTTGGGGCGCTTGGCACTCGGCGTCCTGCCGAGTGACACTTTTTTTGGGGGGAAGAGAGGGGTTAGTCACGTCTTCAGGCTGGTTTTGCGTTTGCGTTTGCGTTTGCGTTTGCCAGCTATTTTCTTGTTTTTCTTTCTATTTGGGGAGCGCTATTTTATTAATTGTTTTTAGCGCTTTCCGAATAGTCATAAAAAAGCACCTCTATTGAGGTGCTTCGTATTTCCGAAGAATCGGTGATTGCAAATGCAATCGAAGCACTTACTTCTTAGCTGCTTCTAATTGTGCAGCAACTTCTGCAGCAAAATCTTCTGATTTCTTCTCGATACCTTCACCCACTTCAAAGCGGATAAAGTTGATAACGTCTGCGCCTTTAGCTTTCAAAAGATCACCAACACTTTGTGAAGGATCTTTGATGAAAGGTTGGCCTGTTAAGCTGATTTCGCCAGTGAATTTCTTCATGCGACCAGAAACCATTTTTTCAGCGATATCTGCTGGCTTACCAGACTGGATAGCGATGTCGATTTGGATTTCTTTTTCTTTCTCAACAACTTCAGCAGGAACGTCTGTTGGTTTTACGAATTGTGGGCTAGCAGCTGCAACGTGCATAGCAATGTCTTTTGCTAGCTCTTCGTCGCCACCTTCCAAAATTGCGATAACACCAATACGGCCGCCGTGTACGTATGCACCTAATGTTGAACCTTCAACATTGATTACGCGACGTGGGCTGATGTTTTCACCAATTTTTGCAACCAATGTATCGCGAACATTAGAAACAGTTGAACCGTCTAGTTCTGCATCATTCAATTCTGCGACATCGTTGATGCTGTTTGCAGCAGCAACGTCAATTAGTTTGTTACCGAAAGCTAGGAAACCTTCGTCGCGAGCAACGAAATCAGTTTCACAGTTAACTTCCATCATAGTAGCTTTGCCACCAGAGATTTTAGTTAAGATAACGCCTTCAGCTGCAATACGACCTGCTTTTTTAGCCGCTTTTGCTTGACCAGATTTGCGCATATTCTCAATTGCTAGTTCGATATCACCATCAGTCTCAACCAATGCGTTTTTACAATCTAGCATGCCAGCGCCAGTGCGCTCGCGTAATTCTTTAACCAGTGCTGCAGTCACTGCCATTTTCTTGTCCTCAAAAATATCAATATTCAGAAAAGGGGGCGAAGGCCCCCTTTGATAATCTACTTGTAAATATTACTCTGCGGCTTCTACGAAGTCGTCTTTTTCAGCAGCAACAGCGATGTCTTGATTACGACCTTCATTGATCGCATCAGCAGCTGCGCTTGTGTACAACTGAATAGCACGGATTGCGTCGTCGTTACCTGGGATAACGAAGTCAACACCGTCTGGATTAGAGTTAGTGTCTACTACACCCACAACTGGAATACCAAGGTTGCGAGCTTCAGTTACAGCAATGTGCTCATGGTCTGCATCGATAACAAAGATAACGTCTGGAAGACCACCCATGTTTTTGATACCACCTAAGCTGCCTTCTAACTTAGTCATTTCGCGCTTGCACATTAGTACTTCTTTCTTAGTTAACTTGTCGAAAGTACCGTCAGTCGCTTGAACTTCTAAATCTTTAAGACGCTTTATTGATTGACGAACTGTTTTCCAGTTAGTCAACATTCCGCCCAACCAACGTTTGTTTACGTAGAATTGACCAGATTTTTCAGCGGCTTCTCTAACTGCTTCACTTGCTGCACGTTTAGTACCAACGAATAAAACTTTACCTTTCTTATGAGAAACACCTGAAAGGTAGTTCAATGCTTCGTTAAATAACGGAACAGTTTTTTCTAAGTTGATGATATGAACTCTGTTACGAGCGCCAAAAATGTATTGAGCCATTTTTGGGTTCCAGTAGCGAGTTTGGTGACCGAAGTGTACGCCAGCTTGTAGCATGTCACGCATTGATACGTTTGCCATTTTATATTTTCCTATTTAGGGGTTAGGCCTCCATATACCCCTTCTCTCGATCCAAAACGTTGAATAAACAACGTGTTAGACACCCCGAGATCAGTGTCGGTATATGTGTGTTTTTAGTTAATTTGTACTGTCTAATTTTGAGACGTTTTCCAACATTCTCAAACAGCGCGCGCTTTATATCATTTTAGCCAAGCAGAATCAACTAAAAGCAGCGAAAACCTCTACTAACGTGTAGAGCATAAAAAAGTATTTGATATACAAAACAGCCCATAGTTAAGCCCACTGTAAATTGATATACTTCAACACAAGAAAATACAAAGCAGTAAACAGTTAGATAACAGCAATTCATATATTCAAAAATATGCCACTTTTTAAACATTCAAAAGTAAACACAATGAACTAGTCCAACACGAACAAAAAATGTAAAATGCAAAACAAATGTAGGATATAAAGGAAAGGACTTCCCCAATAAAAAGCGTCACTCGACAGGACGTCGAGTGCCGAGCGCCCCATGGATGGGCTTGCAGCGACTTTTTATTGGGGAAGTCCTTTCCTTTATATCCGCACCACGAGCCCCAGCTTTAAAAGGCTCTAGGCTGTTGTGAACTTCAAGCTCATGGCTGTTTTTGAACAGAAGGCTTCATGAAAGCGAGCCTGCGGGTATTTTATATAAACGATTGCCAATAATTAGTTAAACAATTTCAAAGAGGTCAACCTTGGCTATAACAATTAAAACACCAGAAGAAATGGACAAGATGCGCGTTGCTGGGAAACTAGCAGCAGACGTACTGATGATGATTGGGGAGCACGTCAAAAAGGGTGTTACCACCGGCGAGATTGATAAAATATGTCATGACTACATCGTGAATGTTCAAGATGCGATTCCAGCACCGTTGAATTACGGCAACCCGCCTTTTCCAAAATCAGTTTGCACATCGGTTAATCACGTTATTTGCCACGGCATCCCGAGTGACAAAAAACTAAAAGATGGTGACATCGTCAATATCGACGTAACAGTAATAAAAGACGGTTACCATGGTGACACTTCGAAGATGTTCGTTGTGGGCAAGCCCTCAATTCTTGCAGAGCGCTTGATTAAAGTCACACAAGAATGTTTGTACAATGCAATCAAAATTGTAAAGCCAGGTATGCACTTAGGTGATATCGGCCATGCGTGTCAGCAACATGCAGAATCACACAACTATTCGATAGTAAGAGAGTATTGTGGTCATGGTATTGGCGCAGTGTTTCACGAAGACCCACAAATTGTGCATTACGGAAAACCGGGTAGTGGTGAATTAATTGAAGCTGGTATGTGTTTTACTATCGAGCCAATGGTGAATGCAGGTAAACGTTACTCAAAAGTATTGCCAGACAATTGGACCGTTGTCACCAAAGATCGCAGTTTAAGCGCTCAGTGGGAACACACCTTATTAGTCACAGAAACTGGTGTAGAAATTCTGACTTTACGTGATGACGAAGATATTGATAGGGTCATCAACCACTAATTAGAGAAGCGAGCAGCACTGACGACAGAATCAGTTCTCAATCTAATTAGAGGCTTTAATAGGCCAAGGAGTTACTTTGTCGGTTCAAGACCAAATAAAACAGCTGCAAGATATCAGCGATGTAAATGACTTAGCCGCGTTCAAGAACGCGGTTAAAAAGAACCATGAATGGCTAGCAGCAAGCTTTAACAGCGAACTAGTAGACAATTTAGTAGTAGCCCGCGCTGACTTTACAGATGCACTATTGCGTCATGTCTGGAGTTTGCTGGGCTTGAACAATGAAACTGCATTGGCGCTTTGTGCCGTAGGCGGCTATGGTCGTGGTCAATTGCAGCCCTACTCCGATATCGATTTATTAATCCTAAGTAAAAAGAAAATAAAACCGGACGTTGAAGAACGTATTGGTACTTTCATTACTTTGCTGTGGGATATAAAACTTGAAATTGGCCAGTCGGTTCGCACAGTGAAAGAGACGATTGAACTTGCTGAATCGGATATCACGATTGCGACTAATTTAGTTGAATCTCGCATCCTTATAGGTTGCGAAAGCATATTCTCTGAATTAATTAGTCAAGTTAACAGCCCTAAAGTATGGACGAGTAAAGACTTTTTCCTTGCAAAATTAGAAGAGCAACAAAATCGTCATCACAAGTTTAATGACACTTCTTACAATCTTGAACCAAACATTAAAGAGAACCCAGGTTGTTTGCGAGATATTCAGTCCATTGGTTGGGTCGCCAAGAAGCATTTCCGAGAGTACGACGGACTAACCTTGATCGGGCATGGTTATTTTACAGAAATTGAGCATGCCGAACTCATAGAGTGTCGTTCTCACTTGTGGCAGATTCGATTTGCACTGCACCTTGTTTCTGGGCGCAGTGAAAATCGCATTCTCTTTGACTACCAAACCGATATCGCACAATTACTAGGCTATGGCGATGGTAAAGCTGCCGTTGAACAAATGATGAAAGCTTTCTTCCGCATTGTTCGTCGTGTTTCCGAGTTGAACAGCATGCTGTTGTTGCGCTTCAAAGATGATGTTTTAGAACAAAAAGTTAAAACCGTCGTGAACTTGAATAACAAGTTTGATTTAAAAGACGGACTAATATCACCTTCACAGCCTGAAACCTTTCATACGCCAGCCGATATCCTCGATTTCCTCGAGTTAGTAGGCCAACATAAAAACATCAAAGGTTTAGATGCCGACTGCATTCGCCAACTACGTAATGCACGCCGTCGTTTTCAGCATCAGTATTACCATGAACGTCATGATTGTCGTGAGCGATTTATCGCGCTAATGAAACAACCAGAATTTTTTAACTTCGGTTGGGATATCATGTACAAATACGGCATATTGCAATCGTATTTGCCCGAATGGGATAAAATAGTGGGCATGATGCAGTTCGATTTGTTTCATGCTTACACTGTTGATGAACATACACACCGATTAGTGAAACACGTATATAGCTACTTTCACAGTGAAAAGAAGTTTCCACGTTGTTATCGCATCGTCAAAAACTTAGACAAGCCTGAATTACTTTTCATCGCGGCAATTTTCCACGATATTGCAAAGGGACGAGGCGGTGATCATTCAACATTAGGCGCTGCCGATGTATTGAAATTCTGCGAACTTCACGATATGTCAAAAGGCGATGCAAAAACTATTGCTTGGCTGGTTGAAAATCATCTATTGATGTCAGTGGTCGCCCAGCGCAGAGATATCTATGATGCCGACGTGATCAATCAATTTGCGAGCGCCGTTAAAAGCCACGACAATCTTGATTTACTTTATGCACTCACTTTAGCTGATATAAGAGCAACAAATGATAATCTGTGGAATGATTGGAAAGCCACTCTACTGCGAGAGCTTTACCTTCTAACACAGCAGGCTTTCGACAATGGATTGGCCTGCCAAGTCACACTGGATCAGCGCATTACGCAACATAAAGAAGAAGCAATGGTACTGTTGCATGAAAAAGGCATTAGCGAATCCCAAGCGATGCTTTTTTGGCAACAAATGCGAAAGGATTATTTTGCTCGTTTCAAGCCAAATCAAATAGCTTGGCATACTGAAACTATCGTCTCTGCTGGAGATTTAGGTGATGAGAAGATTCTCGTCAGTGCAAGCAACGATACATCTAAAGCGGGCACTGAACTGCTAATTTATTGCAGTGATCGTCCAGCACTATTTGCGCAAATAGCTTCTGTGCTAGATAGCCGAAATTGCTCAATTCATGATGCTCAAATAGCGATTACTGAACAAGGAAATGTGTTCGATAGCATGATCATCCTTGATCAAGATGCTGAGCGCATAAAATCGAAACGGCATCTGAAGAAATTGGTCGAGGCCGTTCGCTCACAATTAATGAAGCCGGGTCGCTCACATTCAAACAAGCGAAAAATGTCGCGAAGAATGAAGCAACTTGATGTGAAAACAAAAGTAAGATTTTATTCCTCAACAGAAGATGCCACTCTTGTGGAGCTTGAAGCATTAGATGCACCTGGCTTGTTAGCCAAACTTGGTCATTTATTTGTTGACCTCAATTTAACCTTGAAGCTCGCAAAGATCTCAACGATTGGAGAGCGAGCAGAAGATGTTTTCATTGTTTCAAATGATGAAGGAAAAGCATTAACGCAAGACCAAGAAGTCATTCTTAGAAAGCAAATTATTTTAAAACTAGACCAACCAGAAGTGAACCCAGCAATATGAACAAACTACAAGCTATTATAGAAAATGCTTTTGATACTCGCGATACATATACTGCAGAAACAGCCAGTGCCGAAATCAGAAGCGCAGTCACTGAATCTGTCGAATTACTAAATTCTGGTGAAGCAAGAGTTGCAGAAAAAATCGATGGGCAGTGGCAGGTAAACGAATGGTTGAAAAAAGCCGTTCTGCTTTATTTTAAGCTGCATGACAACAAGCTTGTTGAAGGCGCTGAAACCAATTATTACGACAAAGTTCCGTTGAAATTTACCGATTACACTGCCGAGCGTTTCGCGAAAGAAGGCATGCGTGTTGTACCACCAGCGGCAGTGCGCACAGGTTCATATATCGCTCGTAACGTAGTGGTAATGCCGTCTTACGTTAATATCGGTGCTTTCGTTGACGAGGGTACGATGGTTGACACTTGGGTCACCGTGGGATCATGCGCCCAGATCGGTAAAAACGTGCACTTGTCTGGTGGCGTTGGTATCGGCGGCGTGTTAGAGCCCCTTCAAGCAAGCCCAACTATTATTGAAGATAACTGCTTCATCGGTGCACGTTCAGAAATCGTTGAAGGTGTAATTGTCGAAGAAGGCGCCGTTATTTCAATGGGCGTTTACATCAGTCAAAGTACTCGAATTTATGACCGTGAAACTGGCGCAACGACTTATGGTCGTGTCCCTGCAGGTTCTGTTGTTGTATCTGGTAGCCTTCCAAGTAAATGCGGTACGCACAGTTTGTACGCAGCGATTATCGTGAAGAAAGTAGATGCTAAAACAAGAGCTAAAGTTGGGATTAATGAAATCTTGCGCGGAGCTGAGTAAATAACTCTGAGTTAATAAGCCTGAATAAGTAGCTACTTCGCTTATCGCTAATAAATAAGTAGCTGCTGAGTTAGTCGCTGCATCGTTTATCGCTGCATCATTTATCGCTGCATCATTTATCGCTGATCTTTACAATGCCAGTGAGTGCAAATTCAGATGAGTAAAAAGCGCTTATGAAAGTAAGAGCAGATTAGCAACTTAATAACTAAGTCAAACAAAAAATGGCGCCTTACACATCGATGTAAGGCGCCATTTTATTTTATTCTATATCTGGTCTATTTTAGCCTATTTTATATCTACCTTGATTTTGCCTATTTGAAGTCACTAGCGACATAGTTTGGCGCTAATTTAGGGTCGGGCTTCACAATAGTCGCGTCTCACAATAGTCGCGTCTCAAAATAGTCGGACGTCACACTAATAGTTTAGACACAACTTATTCAGTCAAAGCTTCCACAAGCCCCTCTAACCAAGGCACAACCTCTTCTTCTGGAGACAATGTTTCAATGGCATCAACTTCCAACATTTCCGCCACAGGTTTTCCTTGAAGTTCGAGTAACAACTCAGAAAATTGTCGTCCACCGCCACAGAAGCTATCTCCGTAACTACTATCACCCAAAGCAGCAACAGCAAACGGTTTTCCATTCATTAATGGGAATTCATCGCGTAAGTCACTGTGAAACATTTCTAAATTTTGCGGAACATCGCCCTGGCCTGTTGTGGAACTGATAACAACCACGGCTTCTGCTTCAATGAAGTCTGATGTTTCTGGATCGGTGAACACTTCGCATTCAACCCCTTTCGTTTCAAACATCGTTTGTGCTTCTTCTGCCACGTGCTGGGCATTGCCATATACCGAACCAACGAAAATACTCACACTGCGCATACTTACTTGTCTCCTGATCACTGCTCAATTACAAATTTGAAAATTATGGGTTTTACTATTCTCTGTCTTGATTCATAGTTTGTTTTGCAAAGCATCGCATGAGAATAAATCGCTTTGAAACAAAAAATATAACACTATTCATTTATCGGAGCGGAATTATACACGCTAATTTAGACAAATGTAGGTGACTTCATCAATCGGTTTAACTTCTCGCCTTTTAGAGGCCGTAGAACTTGTATTTCAAAAAGCAGTCTCCGCTGTTATTGCAGCTTTTGTTTGATTTTACTGAGTTTAATGTCAACATACGATGAATACATAATTCTTGATTACTGACTATTGATTCTTGAGTTTATACTCTAGCGCCAGTGTTCCACCGTATTCTGAATTAATTAAGTACAAAACTATATGAGACCGCAAATGGAAAATGACCTACCCGCAATGGAAAACAATCAGAAAGCGACATATCAATACATTGGTTTATTTGTAGGTCCCATAGTCTTCATACTTATGATGGTATTTAGTGGTTCACAAACGGCTATGCCAGATGCTGCATGGAGTGTTGCTGCTGTTGCTTTGTGGATGGCAGTTTGGTGGGCAACGGAAGCAATCCCAGTTCCTGCGACTGCTTTTATGCCTATTATCGCCTTCCCATTTTTAAGTATCTCTAGTATTTCAGACACGACTGAAGCCTATGCCAACCCGATTATTTACCTATTCTTAGGGGCATTCATTTTAGCGTTAGCAGTGGAACGTTGGCATCTGCACAAACGCATAGCCCTTGTGATTCTTGGCTACACCGGAACCGATGGAAAACGGCTTATTGCTGGCTTTATGGTCGTTGCCGCGCTACTTTCCATGTGGATGACAAATACATCTACCACTATGATGCTGTTGCCAATTGCGCTGTCAGTGGCAAAAGTGATTGCAGAAAATAACCACCATTTATCTGCACAAAGAACTCAATCATTTCAAACCGCCATGTTACTTGGCTTAGCTTATGCGGCGACAATTGGCGGTATGGCAACGCTAGTAGGAACGCCACCAAATGCTTTGCTAGCAGCTTTCTTAAATGAGCAATACGGGATCAAAATTACCTTTGCCAACTGGATGTTAGTTGGCGTGCCACTTGTGATTTGCTTATTGCCTTTGGCTTGGTATTCCTTGACTCACTGGAGTTTTAAAGTTGATATTCCAGCGAATGCTTCAGTGGATCAGCATTTAGCAAAACTGCGCAGTGATCTCGGGCCCATGACAAAAGCAGAGAAGCGAGTTGCGATTGTTTTTGCACTGGTGGTTTTATTCTGGATAACACGTCGTCCTATCTCAACGGCATTTGATATCAATTTTCTTAGTGATACTGGCATTGTGATGACAGCAGCACTGGCTTTGTTCATTTTGCCAAGTGCCAATAAAAAACAGGGGCAATTAATGGTTTGGGAAGATGTAAGCCATTTACCTTGGGGAGTATTAATATTATTTGGTGGTGGCTTGGCCTTAGCTAGTGCTGTTTCATCAAGTGGTTTGGCGAGTTGGTTAGGTGGTCATCTGTCGTATATGGATGCTTTTGGTATTTTTGCCTTGGTAATTGCCTCTACAGCCTTGGTTATCTTTCTTACCGAATTAACAAGTAACCTTGCTACTACCGCCACATTTTTACCTGTTGTTGCCGCTGTGGCATTGGAGTTAGGTATCTCGCCGCTGTTGCTTTGTATACCTATTACACTAGCTGCAAGTTGTGCATTTATGATGCCTGTTGCAACAGCTCCAAATGCTATCGTGTTCGCTTCAGGCTTAGTCAAAATACCTCAAATGGTGAAAGCCGGATTGTTAATTAATCTTTTTGGCTTAGTGATACTTAGCGTTATTGCTGTTTGGTTAGCGCCGGCTGTATTTAGCTAAGTGCTCTGATCATTGTTTTAAATGCGCCCTTTTAGGCTTTAGGAAAGCGGTCTACCAAGGCCTGAAAGTCGTCCTCAAACGCCGTTTCGCAAACGATTGGTTTTGCACTTGTGGGATGTACGAAACTCAACTTCGTTGCACAAAGCGCGAGTTTGCTGAAGTGCAGTACGTCCCTCGCAAATCGATTCTGTTTACCATCGCCGTGTGTTGTATCGCCTATAATGGGGTGGCGAATATGGGCCATGTGTCTGCGTAACTGATGCTTTCTACCTGTTTTGGGGAACAACTTCACCAAGGAAAAGCGAGCGCCAGGATAACGCCCAACTGGTATAGGCAAGGCCAACTCACCCAGCTTTAGCATTTGTGTTTGCGCGTCTTGAGCTTTTTTATTTTTATTCGCTTTTTTATCGGCGATCGGGTCTAGCTTTTCTTTCAAAGCATAGTCGATAAATGCAGACTCTGGCGCAAAGCCACGAACAACCGCATGATATTCTTTCTGAATGGTATGCTCTTCAAATTGTTGAGCGAGTACACGTGCAATATCTGACGAAAGTGCAAATAAAATGACTCCAGAAGTAGGTTTATCTAAACGATGCACCGGGTAAACGTATTGCCCAATCTGATCACGTAGTATCTTCATCAAAAATTCAGTTTCATGACGATCAATCATACTCTTGTGAACCAGCATATTAGCGGGCTTGTGAACAACAACGATGTCTTCGTCTTGATATAAAATATTAAGCAATTTTTGTTTACCGAATGTATGTGAATCTAATTTAATGTTGCCGCGCTATTGTTGCCGCGTTAATGTTGCCGCTCTATTTTTTCCGCGCTATTGTTGCCACTGGAAGTGTCGCCTCGTAGTTGCCGTTTCAAGGCGAAACATAAGCTACTTTTGCACTGCGTCATATTAAAATGATTCAGCTCAATGACTCAGCCCAGTGACACAGCCCGTGCAGTTTAACCAAGAGCACTTCTTAATACGAGTAATCAATGCATGAAAGTAACACTAAAAGCTGACATTGGCACAAGTGTAAGGTGCTTTTTTATCAGCCATTCGTTGGTAGATTCAGGCTAACTTGGTACAATGCGCGGCAAATCCACTAGCAATATTGCCAATGACAGCTCACACAATAGATACAATCAGCGAATTTATGTTGCACGCAGGCACCGATTATCGTGTTTATGATATGGGCCGCGGTATTGAGCTAATGGACGCTCAAACATTTTTGGACTTGGAAAATAACAAGTTACCAGTACCCTGCCCTCGTGCTGGTCAAGCTTGGTTCGCGGTTGTTTTCTGGAACAAAAATTTAAGCCAAGAACAATATATTTGGTTTGTGAAACTGCCTATCGATGAACGTTCGTTAGTGGTTCAAGCTGCACGTAATCAATTTTTGGAAGCAGTGGTGAAAGCCTTAGGCAGTCAGCTAGAAAAAAGCGCGGAAAAAGGCGGTCAACTGCCAGAGAACCCTTTTATCTTCACGCCTTCACAGCAACAGTTGGCGGATATCAATGCGATTATTCGTCGTGATCTTGCTTTGCCCGCTAGAGATGGCTTAAACAAAGCAATCGAGTTTGTTAAAAACCCTACTTCAGATGCATGGCAAGAGCTTGCTCTTCAGGATATTGCCGATTTAGCTGCTCACATTGAAACAGATGACATTGCAAAGGCATTGGAACAGAATTTGGCCGCCTTGCCTGTTCAAGTGTTAACAGCCTTGTGCAGTAGTTTTGAAAACAGCGCCTATGATGATGCGTTCACCGATAGTCTGATCAATTTATATAGTAGTGCTGAGTATGCCGAGATACAGCATATGATCCTAAGAGGACTCAAAGGCAGTCAGAATAAACAAAAGGTCAGCTCATTTATTAACAAACTTCTGAATGAGGGTGAACCCGACACGGAATGTTTAGTCATTATTGCCGGTCGTCATTTTCGACTACTGACAGATCAAACATTGTTAATGAACTACTTTTCGAAAGTCATAGCGCAAGATAGCTCTTATCAATTATTTAGGGGTATCTATGCCGATTTAGTGCAAGTACCTGAAACAAGAATTGGCTTGCTGACGCTAATGCGCAAGCAGGATTTACCGACGGATATAGCCAATGCTATCGCCAGTTTGTATCAAACCGTTTCACCACAAAAGAGCGCCAATTAATGACCCTAGGTTCGCTGGTAATATTACTGAGTATCTGTTGGATAGCTTTTCAATATTGGCGTTTACGTGGAATAGCCGAATTTAGTATTCGATACGCCAATCAATACTGCGAGCAAAACAACCTTCAGTTTTTATCATTGGCGCGTCGTTCAACAAGAATTTCAGCATACCGAGGCAAGCTTGACTGGAAAGTTGTGTATCAACTTGAGTTTAGCAGCAGCGGCTCAGACGCCTATATCGGCACAATGACAAGCTTTGGGAATAAAGTGATTGAGATGAACCTGCCAGCGTATAAAATTAATTAGATTGTAAGCTAAGCTCCGTACCTCGTTATTGCAGCCCATTCCTCGTCATTGCTGCCCCTATACTCGTCATTGCTCCCCCCTTACTCGTCATTGCTGCCCCAAGTCTCGTCATTGCTGCGAAGGCAGCAACCTCCAAAACCTGTCTCGCATCATTTTCCGCGTTGTCTTCATTCTAATCGCCAGCGCCTTGTTGTCGTACATTTCGGGTAAGCTTATTGTTGATTTTGGGAGATTGCTGCCTTCGCAGCAATGACGAGGGATGGGCAGCAATGACGAGGGTTAGAGGGCAACAATGACGAGGGTTAGAGGGCAACAATGACGTTGTGAGGCAGTAATGGTGTTGTGAGGCAGTAATGGCGTTGTGAGGCAGTAATGACGTTGTGAGGCCGTAATGACGTTGTGGGGCCGTAATGACGTTGTGAGGCCGTAATGACGGTAGGGAAACTTAATCTAGAAATAAAAAAGGCAAAAACATCATGTTTTTGCCTTTTTTATAAAATTTGAGCATCCCTCTCAGCGTTCCATTGCTTATACAACATCCATATAAAGTCCTTTACACCCCTTTCCGTTTTCTCCCACTCATCCTAAGCAGGCAACACTCCGTGTGTAGGTCCCTTTTCCTTGAATCCTTAATTGATGCAAGTCCTTCCTGCAAAAAATCTTCGTCCTGAAGTTGTCCTTAATCTTCCCTATCCTGTTAGTTTCATCCTGAAACCTTCCTTTACCTTTGACACTTTCTTCCTGAAGACGTCTCCGTAAGGTGGGATAATAATAGCAAGTGGAATTATTTTTACTACATACGAAAGTTTTTTATGCTGACAGTGATCTGTTATTTTTTGTACAACGTATAACTTGGGTTATTGATTTGATTGGATTTTTTAAATTCTCGATGAAATACGCTATCGTACAAAGCCTCTTTAGCTCACATGCTTGTACGATATCTCTTACAAATATAATCCTACTTTAGCTATCCAGCTTCTTTCTGAACATCACTTTACCGGTAATTTGCCCTACTTCTAACTCTTTCACTAGTTCAAAATGACCATCAACGAAGAATGACAAGCATTTATCTAAGGTAACAAAAACACCCACACCTTCGGTCTTATTGTCTTCTTGCAACAAGCCAACAATGCCACGCATAAGAATATGGCCAAGGCCGATATCTTGGTGATCAGGATGCACGCCTATAAATGACAACATATGGTAGTCCTTCGCAGGAATACACTCTCTTACCTTTTCTTCTTTAGATATCATTTGTTTCGTACCTAAGAAGCCCGCGGTTAACAGCATCTTTAAACGCCAATGCCAATATCGGCCAGCACCAAATGCGGCATCGGGGCTAATCAGACAAGCAACAGCTAATAAGCGGCCTTGCTCAAACAAACCAATCATGGGTTGTTTAGCATCCCAAAAGGCATTCAGCTCTTCCCTAATAGCAGAGCGCAGACGGCTCTCATAACCTTCGCGTTCAACGTCAAAAATGTCATTAAACAAAGGATCATCGAAATAGGCGTTATACAAAATAGATGCGGCAACTTTCAAGTCGTCGGCACCTAAATAAACGGCTCTGATGTCATCGATATTAGGTTGGTAAGTAGCTGTGCTCATAGTCTGTTCCTTGTTGCTTTATATATACAATAAAACATTCTCAAGAATACGCTAACATTTTTTTAACACAAAGCCATTGATCTGAAACATAAACAGCTAATTCAAGTGCTTAAAATGCAAAAAAGCCGTCTAATAGTCACAAGTTATGTGCTTCTTAGACAGCTTCTTAAATAGAAAAGTTTTGCTTAAACTTTAATTAAGCTGAGTCTTATAGATACTTCGCTAAAGACAATTCGCCCCAACCAACAAGTTTGTTGTTTACAAACACTAGCGGCGTGCATTCGTTTTTAGTTGTAATCCCATCATCATCAACTCGTTGAGTTCTATAGTATAAAACTTGTACTGAATCACCATCATTGCTAACCATTTCATTAAAATCCGCCGCGCCTAACTTATCAACAACTGATGCTTTTGAAACGCCAGTGCTGGCAGTTGCAATATATTGACGGTTCCTTTTTTCACTCTTTTCCCAACTAGCTCCGCTAGAAACTCTGTAGCCATCATCACTATCTTCGTCAATTGAGATAACGCAACCGCTAAGTAAAAATGTGCCCGCCAAAAGAGAAGTTAGAAGTAGTGCTTTCATGTGTTTTCCTTTTTTAATTTTAAATTTCAATTTTTAAGTATAATTTGCAAAGTGCCATCGACTAATGGAGTGCCGACTCGCCAATTTTAGTAAGTTACTAACAAGTTTCAGACCAACATTGAAATAACTAACATTATCAACATCTTAAATGAATCATTGTGAACTGTAACTGAATAAGCCCTTTCCATTCACCCAAAAGGTGGTCAGAATGGCTAATAAGTTAGTCAATTCTAGTAAAAACAATGAACTCAGATCTACAACAAGTTGTTAATACCTGCATTTCCCTCGATGAAGTAGGCAAGAAACCGAGCGTAGGAATGATAAAAGCGAAGTTGCTGTCGCCTCTTCCTATACCGACCATCATAAAAGGGCTGAGTTACTGGAAAGACAATAAGAACACCGTTACCAAACAGGACGTCACACAAACGAATACGGCGCCAAAGGCAAGTACCAAAGACTTAGCAACCAGAGTCAGCGTTTTAGAAAGTGAAGTTGCAAGCTTACGTGCTGAACTTAAAAGGTTAAGACTAAGTCTCGCGGGCGAAGGGTCTGAATAAAACTAGGCAAATCATCTGCCAAAACTTCTTTAGGCACCTTACCGACTTGTTCCAACATTACCTTACCACTGGCAACATCCATAACAATGATGAAGTCTTCTTGATCCGTGGTGGCAAAGAATAAGGTTTCTGCTTGCTTCAAACGCCGTTTCATTAACACGTGAGAAATCAGGTTCTTTTGCAAACGTTCAAAATCATCTTCATTCCAAGCTTGCAGTATATCCAATTCACCTCGGTCAGTAACCGCCGGCAAGTCGTGGCTGTAGTAACGACAGAATAAGGTTTCTAAATCTGGATGTATGTTGATCTCAAGTGCCTTTGCTAAATCGCCCAAGTGTGTGCTTGCTGCTTGCAAATGCGGCCGCCAAGTCGTTGAATCTCCATCCGCTAATAAAGCGAGTTCGTCATCAGTAGCCAGCAAACAAGGTGATGGCCAATCGGCATCAAAATCAGTCTGTAGCTCGCGTTTGTCATCGCCAGCAAGATCAATATAGGCGTTGATGAAGGAATCGAGGCTGTCAACGATCTGTGTAGACATGAGTTTGTGCACCTTTTTTATTAGAACGACGTAATTATTAGGGTTAATTAAATGCCTTACACACAAAAACTTTGTTTAATGAAAAACATCATGTGCCGACATCAAGCTAAACATGATAAATTAGGCACTTAACGAAGTATAGCTTTGTTGCTAAAACCGCCACTCAATATATTTAGCCGTTTTACTAACACAGAGCCACAAACTTCAAATGAATTTTAATTAAGATTTTTTCGATGCCCATAGGAGACATCATTGGAACATTTATCACTTGGCAAAAAAGTAGAATACGCCCAAGAATACGACAATAGCTTGTTGCAAGGTGTGCCTCGCTCAATGAGCCGCGACACAATTAAACTGCCTACAGACCTGCCCTTCCACGGAACTGATATTTGGAACGGTTACGAACTCTCATGGTTGAATGCCAAGGGTAAACCGCAAGTGGCTATTTTACGCTGTGAAGTGCCAATTACTTCACCTAACTTAATTGAGTCGAAGTCTTTTAAGCTGTATTTGAATAGCTTGAATCAAAGCAAGTTTGTCAGTATTGATGATGTTAGCCAGGTGCTTCAGAAAGACCTGAGCGAATGTGCAGGTGCCGAAGTAGTTGTGCATGTGATACCGTCGAGCGAATTCGATGAGATCCAATTTGGCGCTTTTTCTGGCACATGCATTGATGAACTAGATATTGAAATCACCGACTTTGATATTACACCTGAATTGTTGAAGCCAGATGCTGCCGATGTTTCAGCAACTGAGGTGTCTGAGACCTTAGTAAGCCATTTGCTAAAGTCGAATTGTTTAATTACTAATCAGCCAGATTGGGGTAGCATTCTCATTAAGTACTCGGGCAGCCCAATTTCGCATGAAGGTTTACTACGCTACCTAATCTCATTCAGACAACACAACGAGTTTCACGAACAATGTGTTGAACGTATTTTTTATGATATTTTACAACAATGTAAACCAGATAAGCTGACGGTTTATGCTCGATACACACGACGTGGCGGATTGGACATCAATCCATTTCGTTCTAATTTTGAAGCGCCCTATCAGGACGCACGATTAGCTAGGCAATAAGGGATACAATATGACCGAAGTTTCGCCGAAAAAACAATTAATGATAGCGCGCCAATATTTGGACAAGTTATCGATTTTTATTGTGAATATGGCAAACTTCTACCAAGGCGCTAACCCGACATTCGACCAAGAGCTTGCGATGTTAAAGAAGCAATTGTCGGGTAAGCCAAATTATGACGGCGCCACGGAAATAATTGGCAAACTCAATGCTGAACTGAAAAAAGATACCAAGTTCTTTAAACAACGCAATCTCGATTCCGTGTCGCATTTGCAAAACGCCTTAAAAAAACTCACTAATATTAAGAATGTCTCCGTTGATGTGCGAAAGGAAGTAAATGAATTTCTAAGTGCACTTTCACCCGATAAAAATGCCGTCGTTGCTCCACTAGCGCAGTTTGAAAAAGCACTGCTCTTGTATAATAAGGCCCTACAACACGGCGCTCAAAGCAACAAAAGCCAAACGCCAGAGCAACTAGCGCTGCACAATAGCATTACTCAAGAGTTAAAAGAGCTTATCGCCCCTTTCTATGTTGGCAATAAAGACGATAAGCACATCCAAGAAGTTTATGAAAAGCTTAACACTGGACTTGAACACAAGGAGTTGCTTGAGTGCTGTTTGATCATGATACGCTTCGTTATTCGCGATGTGATAAAAGAAGCGAGCGCCACGAGCCGCCTGATCAGCAATTTGCACAAATCGCTCATTCATATCAACGCCAACATCAAAACGACTATTGCCGATTCCGAAAAGCGTTTAGAAGAACGCGACCAATACAATACTCAAATAAAAGAGCAGATTACGGTAATGGAAACTGTCGTTTCAGACAGTCAGCAGTTGGATGAACTGAAAGAACAAGCCAAGCAACACCTTGAAAAAATGCAGGCTTCGCTGAAGGCCTCCGCAATTGCAGAGCAAAAAGAACAATCTGCCAGCATTGAAGTATTAAAGAAAATGCAGGAACGAGTTGTAGCGCTTGAGTCCGAGGCTTTAGCGTATAAAGAAAAGTTGTTTACTCAGCGCACAGCAGCATTAACGGACCAACTCACTAAATTGCCTAATAGAATGGCGTATGAAGAGAAAGTACAAGTTGAAGTGAAGCAATCTAAACAATCAGGCACACCGCTGTGTATTGGTATACTCGATATCGATCACTTCAAAAAAATTAATGACACCTATGGGCATTCAGTAGGTGATAAAACACTGCAAGTCATCGCAAAGCATATTAGACAATACTTACCCAAAGAAGACTTTGTCGCTCGTTGGGGCGGCGAAGAATTTATATTGTTATTGCCTAAAACCACCATTGAAGAAGCATTTGAAAAAGTGGAAGTGATACGCAAGAAAATTTCGGGCTTACCTTTTAAATTCAAAGGTCAGCGTGTTACCGTCACACTATCGAGTGGCTTAAGTAGTATTAGCCAAAGCACGAACTTAGAAGCAGCCTTCGAGCAAGCAGATACTCGTCTATACAAAGCAAAAGACTCAGGGCGAAACCAAACGATATTTAAGGATAATGAATGACAATAGTGCAATTGAACCCGGTTGGCTGGATGAGCCAACTATCACAATTGGAAGTGAGCCTGTTACAACAATCGACGCAAAGTGAGCTATATGGAATATTCAGAAATTGCTGTTTGGCAGTGCTAAACAGTGGTGTAGAAGAAGATAATTACCATAATCTTTTTGCACCCTACGGTGATTTCGATGTCAGGCTGGTTCGTCGCGAACGCGGCGTGAAAATTGAATTGATTAATCCACCTGAAGTGGCATTTGTGGATGGTGAATTAATTAAAGGTGTGCACGAACATCTATTCGCTGTACTTCGCGACATGTTGTATATGGGCACAAAGCACAGCGCTAATTTTGGTAGTTTGATTGACTCGCCTAGCAGTTTAACCACTCATATTGTTTTTGATATGTTACGTCATGCAGACGCTATTTCACGTGATAACCCTGTGAATATGGTTGTTTGTTGGGGTGGCCACTCTATTAAAGAGGAAGAGTACAAATATACAAAATTAGTAGGTTATGAACTTGGCTTGCGTGGTTTCAATATCTGCACAGGTTGTGGGCCCGGCGCCATGAAAGGACCAATGAAAGGTGCAACCATCGGCCATGCCAAGCAACGTAATAAAAACGGGCGCTACTTAGGCATTTCAGAGCCAAGTATCATTGCCGCTGAGCCGCCAAATGCGATTGTGAATGAACTGATTATTATGCCCGATATAGAAAAACGCTTAGAAGCTTTCGTGCGTATTTCTCATGGCATCGTTATTTTCCCTGGTGGCGCTGGTACCGCAGAAGAACTGTTGTATTTGCTAGGCTTACTAATGGACGATAGTAATAAGAACCAAAAAATTCCTCTCATACTCACCGGTCCAGAAAACAGTAAGGCTTACTTTGAAGCAATCGACCAATTTGTGGGTGATATATTAGGCCCAGAAGCGCAATCAAAATATACGATTATTGTTGGAAATGCAGCCGAGGTGGCCAGCTTAATGGCGCAGCAAAAAGTGAGCGTAGAAGAACATCGACGTAATACAGGTGATTCACTCAACTTCAATTGGACCTTAAACGTATCTGAGGATTTTCAAACGCCATTTTTGCCGACACATGAGAATATGAGTGGACTGAATCTGAAACTTGATCAAGGCAAGGCTTCGCTTGCCGCAACATTGCGTAAATGCTTTTCCGGCATCGTAGCAGGAAATGTGAAAGCTGAAGGAATTGCCGAAATCGAAAAGCATGGCGTTTTTGAGCTCACGGGTGATGTTGCGCTTATGCAGAAAATGGATACTTTGTTGCAATCCTTTGTTGAGCAAGGTCGGATGAAACTGCCCGGCAGTAAATATGAACCATGTTACAAAATTAAGCTATGATCAAGTAAGTACACCGAAAATCGGTATAAGCCTTGTGAATGTTGGCAATAGACGCTATCACTAGCGTCTTGCTTGTTGTAAAATGCGCGCGAAATTATTTCGTTAGCTTGATGCCTCATTTTCATCTCATCTCAGCTTAACTAAACTCTAACGACAGAACACTGGAGTGCACTTCATGGATACAACTAAACAAAGCATCACTGTAATACGCGGTGACGGCATCGGCCCAGATATCATCGATGCAGCAATAAGAATTCTCGACAAAGTCGGCTGTAACTTCAATTACGAATACGCTGATGCAGGATTAATGGCCTTAGAAAATCACGGTGAGTTATTACCACAAGAAACACTCGACCTAATTGCCAAAAATAAAGTGGCTCTGAAAGGCCCATTAACAACGCCCGTTGGAGAAGGCTTTACTTCTATCAACGTGAGTTTACGTAAGCAATTTAAACTTTACGCTAACCTTCGCCCAGTATTGTCTTTCAAAGGTACCAAAGCGCGTTACGAAGACATCGATATCATTACCGTGCGTGAAAACACACAAGGGATGTATTCAGGTTTAGGCCAGACAGTATCTGAAGACGGTAACGAAGCAGAAGCAATGAGTAAAATCACTCGCGAAGGCGCAGAGAAGATTGTTGTTTTTGCTTACGAGCTAGCCCGCAGAGAAGGCCGCAAAAAGGTAACAGCTGTGCATAAAGCCAACATTCTTAAGTCAACCTCAGGATTATTCTTGAAAGTGGCAAGAGAAGTTGCAGAGCGTTATCCTGACATTGAGTCGGAAGAAATGATTGTCGATAACTGCTGCATGCAATTGGTGATGAACCCACATCAGTTTGACGTGATCGTTACCACCAACCTATTCGGTGATATTTTGTCTGACCTTTGCGCTGGCTTAGTTGGCGGTTTGGGTATGGCTCCAGGTGCGAACATTGGTGAAGACTGCGCTATCTTCGAAGCCGTTCACGGTTCAGCGCCGGATATCGCAGGTATGAATTTAGCGAACCCAACGTCTGTTATTTTAGCGTCTATTCAAATGCTAGAGTATTTGGATATGGCGGATAAAGCTGAGCGTATTCGTGCAGCACTGAAAGATGTGATTGAGTCGGGCGACCGCACTACTCGCGATCTTGGTGGTGAGCATGGTACGAATGAGTTTACTGAGGCTGTGTTAGAGCGTTTGTAAGCGGCTTTGATTGCTTTTTAGAGCAGTTAGGCAGGTTGTAATAAAGATACTCGTCAGCGTTGTTTTGTTGCGATTAGTTCAGAATTGATATTGTGCTGATATTGAGTATTGTTTAAGGGAGAGCTTTGGCTCTCCTTTTTTATGCGTGTGGATTTTTCTTTGCTGATTCTGTTTTTTAAGCCGACTAATTTATTCTTTATAAATTCGAGCTTTATCAGTTCATGCTTTATCAATGTAGATAGGTTTGGCAAAACCCCATAGAATTTTATCCTGTTACTAAGCGATACAAACTATCCCTCAAGTCAGTTATCAAACAAGCTTACTTTATCTAAGCTAGAGAAGTGCGCTAAAACATTAAGCCTTTTTAAGGTAAATAATGTCTAGCGTATTCAAAAAACAAATGTGAACAAACATTCAAAAATTAAAAGGAATTAACATGAAAAAATTACAATATTTAGTACTTAGTGCT
Organism: Glaciecola sp. MF2-115; assembly: GCF_047250385.1. Taxonomy (NCBI): domain Bacteria; kingdom Pseudomonadati; phylum Pseudomonadota; class Gammaproteobacteria; order Alteromonadales; family Alteromonadaceae; genus Glaciecola; species Glaciecola sp. MF2-115. The sequence goes on along the minus strand of NZ_JBLBVM010000043.1, from coordinate 79,145 downwards.
GCTCTACTTTCGGCTAGTGCTTTTGTGCCAGCGCAAGCTGCAGATGCGGCTCCTGCCGCTGCAGTAAGCCAGTCGGTAGATGATAGATTGGATATTAATACTGCGGATGCGGAAACTTTAACGCGCTTACCCGGAATTGGCATGAAAAAGGCAGAGCAAATTGTGAAGTATCGTGAATTGAACGGCGGGTTTAAAAGCGTTGATGAGCTGGTTAATGTGAAGGGGATTGGGGTGAAGATGGTGGCTAAGATTAGTGATTTGGTTAGGATTTAGCTTGTTTTAGTTGGGCTGAATGAAAACAACCGAGGTGGGGCTCGGTTGTTTTTTCTTATTCTAGGAACTGCCTCGACTTAACAATTTTTGAGTTAAATGCCAGACCAATTGATGTCGCATCACAGTGTTTTTAAATACTCAGTGAATTCTTCACCTAACTCAGGATGACGCATTGCATATTCGACGTTAGCTTTCATGTAACCTAACTTGCTTCCACAATCATGGCTTTTGCCTTTCATGTAGTATGCGTCAACTTGCTCATGCTCCATCAGTGCATCGATAGCATCGGTTAATTGTATTTCACCACCTGCACCCGGAGGAGTTTTACGCAGTAAATCCCATGTTTTTTCCGATAATACATAACGGCCCACAACAGCAAGGTCTGAAGGAGCATCTTCCAAGTCAGGCTTTTCAACCATCTTATGCATCTTGCATGATTCGCCCGGAGCTAACTGCTTACCTTCTAAATCAACAATACCAAACTTTGACACATCTTCTTGCGCCACTTGTTCAACCATGACTTGGCTAACTCGGCTAGTATTAAACTTCGCTACCATGTCGGCTAAATTATCTTTTTTAAGATTACTTGCGACGTCATCGATAATAACGTCGGGTAAAACGACTGCGAATGGTGCGTCACCTATCAACGGATATGCACACATTATGGCGTGTCCTAGCCCACTAGCGACGCCTTGGCGAACATGCATAATGGTCACGTCTTTAGGGCAAATAGCCTTAACCGCATCAAGTAGCTGGCGTTTTACACGCTTTTCTAAGGTTGCTTCAAGCTCGAACGACGTATCGAAGTGGTTTTCAATACTGTTTTTACTGGCGTGAGTTACAAGCACGATTTGTTTAATGCCTGCTTGAACGCATTCATTTACGACATATTGAATTAAAGGCTTATCAACAACAGGAAGCATTTCCTTTGGGATTGCCTTCGTCGCAGGTAACATTCTTGTGCCCAAACCTGCTACAGGTATCACTGCCTTTTTGACTTGACTCATCTTTTACACATTCCTTATATTTTTCAACCCACGATAGCATTTCGCCAAAGTGTTTAATTACATCGCTAACTAAAGTCCTTTGACAGACATACCTCTGCCAATAGCGTAGTAATGCAATCCGTATTCCGAAATTAGACTTGGCTCAAATAAATTACGACCATCAAAAATTACGGCATCTGAAACCTGCTCTTTAATTAGATTAAAGTCAGGCGCTCTGAACGCTTGCCATTCTGTGCAAATGACCAAACAGCTTGCCCCTGAAAGAGTCGCTTCTTTTGTGCCCATCAATTTCAAATCTGAGCGTGAACCATAAATACGTTGAGTTTCTTCCATCGCTTCCGGGTCGTAGGCTTGCACAGCTGCGCCCTGCTCCCAAAGCTTTTCCATTAACACTCTCGATGAAGCCTCTCGCATATCATCTGTGTTCGGCTTAAACGACAAGCCCCATAAAGCAATGGTTTTACCTTTAAGATCACCTTTGTAATGATCCATAATGTAATCAAATAGTTTTTCTTTTTGACGGTAGTTAACAGCTTCAACCGCTTCTAGGATTTTGGCCGTATAACCAACGCCTGTTGCACTGCGAACGAGCGCTTGCACATCTTTGGGGAAACAAGAACCGCCATAGCCACAACCAGGATAGATAAACTGATAACCGATGCGGGGATCGCTACCGATTCCTTTACGGACGTTTTCAATATCAGCTCCCATTAACTCAGCTAAGTTAGCCATTTCGTTCATGAAGCTGATTTTAGTGGCTAGCATGCAGTTAGCAGCGTACTTAGTTAACTCAGCGCTGCGTACATCCATGACGATAATTTTGTCATGATTACGGTTGAATGGGCTGTATAGCTCGCGAAGTTTCTTTTCTGCGTGTTTACTTTCCGTGCCGAGGATAATGCGATCTGGGCGCATGCAGTCGTTTACTGCGGCGCCTTCTTTTAGGAATTCTGGGTTTGACACGACGTCGAAAGTGACTTCTTTGTTTAATTTGCTCAGTGTGGAGGATACGGTTTCAATAACTTTGTCAGCAGTGCCTACGGGTACTGTCGATTTATTAATAATAATTTTGTGCGTTTGCATGTGAGTTGCAATGGTTGCGGCAACTGCTTGTACGTATTTAAGATCAGCTGAGCCATCTTCATCAGGTGGCGTACCGACAGCTATGAATATTATTTCACCATGCTTTACACCGCGTTCTGCGTTCGTTGTGAATGTAACTCGCCCTTGTTCAAAATTAGATGTTACTAAGGGAGTTAAACCAGGCTCATAGATCGGGATAATTCCTTTTTCTAAGTTATCAACTTTGTTTTGATCTACGTCGACACAAACTACTTCGTGGCCTACTTCTGCTAGAACTGCTGCTTGCACAAGGCCTACGTAGCCGATGCCGAAAACTGTTACTTTCATTAAAAATCCTGTTTAATTTCGTACTGTGAAAAAACCAATGGTATCGCTAGTATATTTACAGTTAATAATTGTGCAACGTTAAAAATAACAACTACGTATTGAATAAGAAATATTATCCAATGACTTCTTTCTTATTCAATACATTTAAGGAACGACTATGCTCTTGGCATACTAATTATTTCAGCAGTTGAAGATTTTTTTTCTACACTTTCAGGTTGTCTTGCCGCCCATACTAAATCGCAAATACCGTCTGTAGGATTGAAGCCTGTCGGTGCATTTAGTAGGATTTCTCTAATACTCTCATGGTCAAAGTCGTGACATTTCTTGTCGAGGTTGTCGAGTAAAGGTTCTAAGTCTTCCCAACTCAACATAGCCTCGCTGGCCGTCATGATACGTTCGTGAAAAGTTTCTTGAACGTTATCGCCAATAAGTAACTCTTCGAATAACTTTTCTCCCGGACGCAGACCTGTACATTCAATTGCGATATCACCGTTAGGATTGTTTTCGTCTTTAATTTCAAGGCCAGAGAGGCGGATTAGTTTCTCCGCCAGATCTTTAATTTTTACCGAGTCACCCATATCCAGCACGAATACGTCCCCACCTTTGCCCATAGCACCTGCTTGTATAACAAGTTGTGCAGCCTCCGGTATAGTCATGAAATAACGCGTTATATCTGGATGAGTTAGCGTTATTGGGCCGCCTTCTTGTATTTGACGTCTAAACAAGGGGATTACTGAGCCAGACGAGCCGAGCACATTACCAAATCTGACCATGCAAAATCGAGTAGTCGTATTAAATGAAGCCTGAGAAAGAGCCTGAAGAACGAGTTCAGCCATTCGCTTTGATGCGCCCATGACATTGGTTGGACGTACAGCCTTATCAGTAGACACCAAAACAAAAGTTTCTACACCTGCATTAATAGCGGCCTTAGCCGTATAGTATGTACCGAAAACATTATTTCGAATGCCTTCAACAACGTTATGTTCAACTAAGGGAACATGTTTGTACGCTGCGGCATGGTAAATGGTGTTAATGTTGAACGCCTTCATGACGTTTTCTACGCGATTAACTCTTTGCACTGATCCCATTAAAGGGTATAGCTTTATGTTCAAACCGTTTTTATGAATATATTCACTCAGCTCTTTTTCAATTTGGTATAGAGCAAACTCTGACAATTCAAACAAAACCAATTTACTAGGTTTAAATTTTATAATTTGACGGCAAAGTTCAGAACCAATCGATCCTCCAGCGCCGCTAACCATGACACTTTTACCGGTAATGTTTTGAGCCATTAGTTGCGGTAATGGAGTAACAGGTTCTCTTCCTAATAAGTCTTCAATTTCAACATCAATTAGTTCCGAAGCGTTAAAGTGCCCCTCGATCACATCTTTAATACCGGGAATAGTTTGCACACGGACTTGATATTTTTCTAAGGAATTAATTATCCGATTTCTTGCTGAGCGACTTGCACTTGGTAATGCAAGTAGCACTTTCGTGGCTTTCCCAGCATCAACTAAACTCTTCAACTCAACTAATGAAATAACGGGAATACCTTGAATTACTGAGCCACACTTAGTGATGTCGTCGTCAATAAATGCGGAGACATAATATTCTTCTCCAATCGCAATGCCTGTTGCTAGTTGACGTCCTGCCGAACCGGCTCCGTATATGACGACCGGTTGCTTGTTTGTACCGTTAAATTGGGTAACTAATGCCCTCACTAAAAGTCGAGCGCCTCCGACCGTCAGCAATATTAATGCGCAATATATGAGAGGCATTGTTCTTGGTACTGCCGTTGTAGAGAAGAAAGCAATAAGAACCAACGCAGCAGTTGATAGCATTGTGCCGGCAACAACTGCCCAAACTGCTTGAGAACTCATATATCTCAAGACAGCTCTGTAAAGGCCCAGTTTGATAAAAATCAATATACTGATTGGTAAAAGACCGGAAAGGATTAGCCAATGGTTTGCATTCGTAAAAACAGCTAAATTATCAAGGCGGATAACCAACGCGGCCCAGAAAGAAATTGCGATAAAAAACGAGTCGATGACTAGCGTTATAATTCTTTTAGTTTTTCGTTTTGAATTTAATACTTTGTTGAGTGTTGATATAATCATAAATTCCTAGAATTCAGTGACGAGTGTTTTTTAACTAAATACTTTGCTTGTCAAATTATATGCTTAATTGATTTAAATACAATGAATCAACACCCAACGTTTCTCTCTATTAAAACCAACACTACCAACTATCTTCCAAATTATATCCCCAATGTGTTGAATTACAATAAATAAACGGTAAAGTTTATCTATTCTTGCGAATCTTACGAAAATTAAAGCGATTTACATTGAGCATTCGAAGAGTCAGGTGCTGTTTCTTAATACAATTTTGCAGTATTTAAAACCAGTTATTAACAATTACTAGTGGATAGACTAGCCTGAGTAAGAACCTCATCAATTACTCGACAGGTTAAATCAATTTCATTTCGAGTTAATGTAGGATGTACTAAGAACATTAGACTCGTTTCACCTAATTCTTTAGCATTGCTTAACCTTTCTTTTGGTCTAAATGCCATGTTATCGAAAGCTTTTTCTAAATAAACCTCGGAGCAAGACCCAGAAAAGCAAGGAACGCCTTTGTCAGAAATCGCATTCATTATTCGATCTCTATCCCAACCAACCTTCAATTCTTCATGCCTTACAAATACATAGCATTTATAGGCTGCATGCACGCAACTTTGATTCTCTTTACATGAACTTTGACATTGTAAAGGACACAGGCTCGGCACTCTCAGAGCTTTATGCTTTTCGCACACACTCCAAATTTCATTTGCGTGATCATTTCGCTTCCTTGTCCATTCATGCATCTTTGTCAGTTGAATGCGGCCAATAGCTGCCTGCATTTCCGTCATCCTCCAATTAGTCCCAAACGAATCATGAATCCATCGAAAGCCTGGAGCGTGTTCTTTATTGTAGATTGAGTCCCAAGATTTACCATGATCCTTATATGACCACATAAAATCCCAATATTCTTTAGAGTTAGTAGTTACCATACCGCCCTCACCGCCAGTTGTCATAATTTTGTCTTGGCAGAAACTCCAAGCACCTATGTGACCGATTGTTCCAACTGATCGCCCCTTGTATTTTGCGCCATGTGCTTGAGCGCAATCTTCAATGACATAAAAACCACGCTTCTCAGACAAAGCCATAATCTCATCCATCTCGGCCGGCATCCCTGCAAGATGAACTATTATTACAGCTTTGGTTTGAGGTGTTAGGACTTTTTCAATAGATTTCGCTGTAATATTTTGGCTATCTAAATCAACATCTGCAAATACAGGCTTCGCACCTGAAGTTACAATACTTGAAGCCGATGCTAAAAATGTCCTCGGTGTTGTAATTACATCATCACCAACACCTATGTCTAATGCTTTTAAAGCAATGTCTAGCGCCAAAGTTCCATTACCTAATGCTACTGCATATTCGGCTCCACACCATGAAGCAAACTCTTTTTCGAAATTACGCCCCTCAGTGCCAGTCCAATAATTGACTTTGTTTGATAGCAAAACTTTACTTACTTTATCAGCTTCTTCATTAGTAAAACTAGGCCATGGAGAAAATGGAGTATTTAGCATAACTATCCTATTTATTTTGAATTATTTAACAATTTTTTGTTTTCTTGAACGATAGTCGCAGGAGAACCATATGCAACAATATTTGAACCTATATTTTTCAACACAGTACTTCCAGCGCCAATTACGGTATCGCAACCAATACTAACCAACTGTTTAACCGTTGACCCAATGCCTATCCAAGTCCTAGTCCCAATTTTAACTCCACCGGCTAAAGTTGCATTTGGACTTAGGTGCACAAAATCCGACAATAAACAGTCATGTTCAACAACAGCGCAAGTATTTATAATTGAGCCTTTACCAATTTTTGCAAATGAGTTTATTACCGCGCCAGACAACACTACGCTGCCAATACCGACTGTTGCATATTTACTAACTGTTGAGGTTGGGTGAATTAGTGATATTGATTTAAATTTCTTTGAATGTAAAAGGCTCAACTTAGTTTCTCTTATTACATTGTTACCTATAGCAACTATCACTACCGCTTGTTCTGGATGTAAATTTAGCAAATCATCCATTGTGCCCTTTATATCCCAATGCTCTAAATGGGTAATTTGAGGGTAAGCATCATCATAAAAACTTATTGTGTAACCCAAGTATTCTGCCAGATCAGCAACTACTTTCCCATGCCCACTTGCACCAACTATGGCCAATTTTCTAGTAACTTCACTACTCATCTTTTGATCCTTTGAATGGCTCAATAGTTACATGATCAACGGCGTTAATTCCTTCGCGAACAAATACTTTTTTTATCGTTAAAAGTAAGATTTTTAAATCGAGACCGAAGCTTTGATTTTCAACATACCAGACGTCTAATTTAAACTTTTGCTCCCAACTAATTGCATTTCGGCCATTAACTTGAGCCCAACCCGTAATTCCCGGACGTACGTTGTGACGCTTTTTTTGTTCTACATTGTATAGAGGTAGATATTGAACTAATAGTGGACGAGGGCCAACTAAACTCATATCTCCTTTCAGTACGTTAATTAACCCAGGCAACTCGTCTACGCTTGCCGCTCGTAAGAAAATTCCAAACTTAGTCATTCGCTCACTATCGGGTAGTAAGTTACCGTTTTCGTCATGAAAATCAGCCATACTACGAAATTTTATCATTCTAAAAATCACACCATTCAAACCTGGCCGATCTTGAGTAAAAAAAATAGGAGCTCCCAATTTGATCCTTATCAATAGTGCAACTACGATAAAGATTGGTAATAACAAAATCAATGCAATTAGCGCCGAAACAAAATCAAAAAACCGTTTCACTTATGCTCTCCTGCAACCCAGGCCACCCATTTATCAGCCAAAATGTGTCTATTAAAATCTCTTTTAGCTAGCGATAGCGCATTTGCCCCCATCCGCGACAAAGCTTCTCTATTTTTATTTGCACTCTCCAAAGCATTAGCAAAGGCAAAGGCATTCTCTGGTTCAATAGCAAAACCGCACTCATTTTCCGTAATCAAATTTGCTAACCAGCCTGGATAATTATTAAGTACGGGCAACCCAGCGGAAATGTAATCGAAGAATTTATTTGGCGAAGTACCATAATAAAACGCTGGAACGTTGGCCAACAATTGTAAACCTAAGTCTGCCCCCTTCAGCAGTTTTGCTAGTTTATGTTTATTAACCGGTTCGTGGAAAATGATATTGTCTAAAGTTTCTTGTTTTGCTCGGGTTTCTAAAGCTTCCTTTAATTTCCCTTGGCCAACAAGAACTAACTTAATATTAAAAACTCCTCTCTTTTTTAATTCGCTGGCAACATTAAGTACAGAGTCTAAACCATTTGCTATGCCATGAGTGCCGGTGAATACAGCCATTAAGTCAGACTCTAAAACGCCATCAGGACGCCAAGGCGCTATATCACCTGAAAAAATACTCAAATCACATCCGTTAGGTATAAGTTCTATATTCTCAGAGCTTATACCTCTTTTTTTGATGCCCTCTACTATTCCTGGCGACAAGCCAATACAACGATGAGCTGAGTGATACGAACACCATTCAAGTATTGACATAGCGGCCAAAATCAAGGGGTTGGTAATTACTCCCATTTCTTTTGGCAGCTCAGGCCACAAATCACGCACTTCAAACACAAATTGCTTTCGCCTAAACCAACGAGCAAATATACCAGGGATTCCAGCTGTCAGGGGAGTCGTCGTTGCGAAGAGGACATCGTAATTGTGTGTCATTGCGATGCCAACACTTTTCATTGCAAACTTAAGGAACAGTACAATTCGCTTCAAAAAGGAATCTTTGTTGGAATAAGCTAAGTCAAATTCGACTATCATGATTCCGTCTACTTTCCCTTCTCTTTTGCCTTTGACAAAATTATTTGTCAACCCAGTTTCGCCCCCTCCATAACTACCGCAAACCATTGTTACCTTGTGACCTTGGTTGATAAGTCGTTGTGCCATCTCATAAGAGCGAATACCTGTCGAGCCGCTGGGAGTTGAAAAATGTTGATGAAAATAAAGAACATGCATAATTAAAATATAACTTCCGTAATAATTTGTCCCTTCTCAGAAACTTCTAGTTCAAGCGATGGGATATTTGTTTCTTGATAGTAATAGCGGGATTCACGCGTCGTTTTTAATTCTACTCTATTAAAGCCCAAATCCGATTTGAATGTCATTGTACATAATTCACTTGTTAATTTGTTATCAACTAGTTTCCATACCGCAGGTGCTAGCCTAAACCTAACTACAGCTTTATTTTGAAAACCAGATACATAATCCGTTATAACTAGCCTGTCATTCTTCAACAGGATTGAGCGACTATGCGCGCAACCAAAACGGTCCTTATATCCAACTAAACATGTTTGTTTATCTGGCGTAACATGCAATCCACTTTTAACATCTGTTTTTAACCAATCCCCTAATAAAAACCTACTTAACCTTGGCATTTGATCGTGTTCGTCAAACGAGATATTATTGTGGCTGTAACTCCCACCATAATAGTCAATAAATTCTTGACCCGCGTTGTAACTATATGTCCCCCCATCTCGAAGCACATTTACTCCTCCTAGCCAAAGGTCGAGATGCATTGCATCACATTGGCTCGGTCTGAATTTAAATTGAGGGTAACGCAAATATACTTCAACGTGATTATGAATGTTATTTAAGTAAAAATAACCTCCATCACTAAAATCCTTTGGGGCTTTTGCTTCAACTTGGCTAACTGGCAATTTAAGATCAAGCCATAGTAAAGGCAAATTAAAGTTACCGTCAGTTGAGTATGCAAGTTTATCTAGAAACAATACACTTGCGAGTTGCACGCTTGGCCGAAAATCTCGATAATTTGTCCCAGTTAGTGGTATCAGTCTCGCACCGTCATTAGCACCTATATTAGGTGCATCTCCATCCTTTAGATTTGTAAAATAAAACAGCCAATTTGTTGCCAATTTTAGCTGAGTCAATACTTTCTCATCAAACGTGTATATATGATGTTTTCTTCGCCAAACCTCCACCAAACTATAGGTGTCAAGCATAACTCTGTGGTATGAAACGGAATATTGACTAAAACTACCATTATTACCAATTAGTTTTTTAGCCCTATTTCCTAGCCAATATTCACCTTGAATCTTCCATTGCAGCCCATCGCTATCTCCATTTAAATCAAGTAAAGAACCTCCGATAAAAAGTGCCGCTGCTTCTGAAGTTCCATGATTGTTATCTTGTGCAACAGCATACATAATTGTAGGCGAAATTCGCTTCAAGTGTGCTTTGACTAAACTAACGATGGCATTGCTAGCACTCCTAGTTTGCTCTAAAATTAATAAAGACAAAGCTATATGCATTACTCTTATAGACGCCTCTTGACCACATTTCCAATTAACACCACTGTACGGTGGGTTAATTTCAAGCCAATTACTTATCCACCCATTCAGTTTTTCTAACGCGTTATCGTCACCGCGCTTAACTAGTTGTGCAAAACAGATCAACCAATCAAAACGCGATGCCTCCCATACCCCTTTAATATCCCCCAACTGATCGTCAAAATCAGAAATTTGATGCCATTCATTTGTGCTTGAAGATCGTTTCCCATTCAAACAGTTTCTTTTCCAATCAGGCGGAGTATCATTATCGTTTAGGTAACTTTTGCCAAAGTATGTTTGAGTATTACTCCATTGATTATTAGGTTCAAAAGCTACTAACTCTCCGTTGTATGGAGAGAAAAAATCACCCGGCTCAATAGTGCTAGTAATCTTCTTAACCTTGTTTAGACCTGTTTTGATACCGAGTTGATAAGCAAACACCCTAATTAGATTAAAGAAACCTAGTTGAATTGCTGTTTTTGCTTTTATTAGTATCACTTTTGTAAACGCAGTTGCTCAGCGATTCGAATAGTTACGTCTGTAACTTCAAACAACTCATTTGCAGGAATGGGCGCTAATTCTCCACTTTTAATTGACTCAATGAAAGCTGCAGCACAAGCACCTTGTCCTTTATCCTGTTTCCACAAATTGAGTTTTTTAAAGCCTTTCCAATTGTAGGCCTTCAATTTTAAAAAATTATCTAACTGAAGCGTTCCGCCTGCCACAAATACTTCAACTCGTTCCTTAGGAAAACTTGGGGCACCATTTGCTAAGTAATGTATAGTTCCAAAAGACCCATCTGCAAAACCTAATATAACTGCAGCTTTATCCTCAGTTATTTGGGTTGCTACTGTATCACCCATTCTACGAGCCTGAACTGAAACGATTTCACTTCCAGCTAAATAACGCATCAAATCCACAAAGTGGCAAGCTTCTCCGATTATTCTTCCACCGCCAACATTGTGATCCTGAGTCCAATGGTCTTGAGGTATGTTGCCTGCATTCATTGTCATTATGAAAGACTTAGGCTCTTTAATTGGGTCTAATAAGGCTTTCATTTTCTGAACTTGAGGTGAAAATCTACGATTAAAACCTACCATCAATTTGGGAGGGTTTTCTGATTTAGATGCTTTTACGTAGGCAACTTTAACATCATCTAATTCTTTGTGAGTAATGGCCAAAGGCTTCTCAACAAACACATTTTTCCCTGCGTTCAAAGCTTGTTCCACAAAGTACGCATGACTATTGTGGCGAGTTACAATCGCAATAGTGTTTATAGTTGAATTTTCTATCATCTCCTTTGTATCTGTTGTTGCACTCCCGAAGCCCGCTTTTTCTCCGTGAATTACACCATTTATACCACCAGATGTAGAAATACTGTGCAACTGAGCGCCTGCAGCTCTGAAAGCTGGAATCAGCATGCGCGAAGCATAATTACCAGCACCAATGAAGCCAACGATTGGCTCATTGGGATGATACTTTATGTTCTCATTTAGATTTATAGTTCGTTTAAGTCGGGGCTCTAGCTCAGAATCATATTTAAGTAAAATTCCTAGTGCACTTTTATCAGACGTCAACAAATCATAAGCATCCGCGGCTTTTTCAAAAGCAAAACGATGTGAAATCAAACTTGAGACATTAATCTGACCAGCAGCCATCATATCTAGTATTGCCTCAAAATTTCTCTGTTCGGTCCATCTAACGAAGGCAAACGGATAGTCATTTCCTTTCTCTTCGTAGTTGGGATCATAGCGACCTGGACCGTATGAACAAGAAACTTGAAATGATAGTTCCTTTTCATAGAAGTCTGCTCGATTTAATTCAAGACCAATGACACCTACTAGAATAATCCGTCCACGCTTCCTGCTCATTCGTGCAGCTTGTGTAACAGGATCATTTGATTTTGTTGATGCAGTAATAATAACACCATCAACACCATTTCCACGGCTAAATGCTATCCCTGCAGCGACTGGGTCTTCAGCGTTACCCGGATTGCAGATTTGAGCTCCAAACTGTTTCGCTAATTCAAGTTTGGACTGATCAAAGTCAATTGCTAAAACACGACATCCCTGTGCAATTAGCATTTGAACTGTTAGCAAACCTATCAAGCCTACTCCTGTTACAACGAAAGACTCACCTATTGTTGGGTTTGCTAATCTGAGTCCCTGTAATCCAATACTTGCAACAACTGTAAAAGATGCCTCTTCGTCACTTACGTTGTCTGGTATTTTGGCAATAAGGTTTTTTGCAACGCGAACGATGTCTGCGTGTGGTCCATTTGATACAACCCGTTCACCTACTTTAAATTTTTCGCAACCTCTTCCTGTGCTTTGCACAACTCCAACGTTGCAATAACCAAGTGGTAGAGGCTGCGCCAATTTTGATTTGACTGCATCGACCGTAGTCATCAATCCATCAGTTTGCACTTTTTCCAAAACCATCTTTACCTTATCTGGTTGTGCTCGTGCTTTATCGATTAAACTCGCTCTGCCAAAATCGACCAACATTCTTTCCGTACCTGCAGATATGAGAGTGGTCCTTGTATTAATAACTACATGATTTTTAGTAACATGCGGAGCTGGAGCTTCGACAATAGTAGAGCTCCCTTTGGCCATGTCCTGTAATATTTGTTTCATAAAAATTCCTTCAAATTTGCTTTGTATTCAAGATAAATTGCTTTTCTGCGCGAGTAGGGTAATTTATGAGTACAGCTCTATATTTCCCCTTGAAAACAAACAAACTCCCCGCCGCAGCACCAATCAATCTCTCTTGCTCAACAAGTTGGCGAACGTCTTCGTGACTACCAGCCCCACCCACTGCCGTAATTGGAATACTAAGGGCTTCTTTAAATTTTCCAATAGTGTTCAAATCGTAACCTTTCATTACTCCATCATGATCAATGAAATTTAGGAAAAGTTCTCCTGCACCATATTCTTCCATCTTTTTTGCAAATTCTAACGAATCGACTTTTTGTTTTATCTTCCCATTTAAAGTGTAGCAATCGACTTTACTACCAATTAATCGTTTCTTGACGTCCAAACAAACCACAACACTTTGCCTACCAACTTTCTCAGAAAGTTCTGTGACGATCTCCGGCCGTTCAAAAACGATCGAACTCAAAGATACTTTTTCAACACCTAACTGGAGTATTCTCTCTGCTTGTTGAACGGATTTTATACCTCCGCCATAACAAAGCGGCATTCGACATTCAGATGCAATATTTTCTATTAGTTTGTAATCTGGCTCTCTCTGCTCTGACGATGCATCAATATCTAACAGTATAAGCTCGTCAGATTCCATTTCGTTAAATATTTTTACTGCGTTGATGGGGTCGCCTACATACTTGTCATCTTTAAACTTTAAGGTTTTAACCAGCCCTTTGTTTCTTACAAGCAATACAGGAATAATTCTAGCGTTCAACATAATTAGAGCTCTGAGAAGTTTTTAAGAATAGTCGAGCCATTATGATGACTTTTTTCTGGATGGCATTGAATGCCGTAAATATTTTCACGTCTAACAATACAACTGAAATCTAGTCCATACTTGGCTGAAGCGATACTATTTTCCTGATTTTTGCATTTAAAGTAATACGAATGTAAATAGTAGAATCTTGGATCTGCTTCTAATCCTTTAAATAAAGGATCTTCAACATCCAATACCAGATTATTCCAGCCCATATGCGGCAGTGGGAGTGGGTTTTCGTTTTCTAAAAAATCAAACTTCTTAACTGTACCAGGTATCCAGCCCAAACCTTTCAGACTGCCTTCATCACTGCTGTTTGCCATCATTTGCATCCCAACACAGATACCTACAACTGGAACCTTCTGGTTCAAAACCATATCATCTAATGTTTCACGCAAACCTGAACTATTCAAAGTTTCCATTGCGTAATCAAAAGCACCAACGCCAGGTAGTATAATTTTTGTCGCCCGTTGCAATTGCTCTGGAGTGTCAGCATAAACACAATCGATATTTAATTTTTTATAAACATTAGAAAATGCCTTGATATTCCCTAATCCATAGTCAACAATTGCAATCATCTTTTAATAGATCTCTCAATTCCGAGCCAACGAAGAATCTTCGCGCCTAACACGAACATACTTTCCTGATTTTTGTAATCTTTATAAGTCTTATTTGGCTGGTCAAAATACATTTGCAATTCATCAACTGTAATACCTAGCTTCGTTGCAACATATTCAAAATCATGTTTAGCGCTTTCTTCCGAAATAGCAGGCGTTTTTAAGATTTCTATCGCTTCATCTCTGGTCATTTGATTGGTTAAAATCAGGCTTGATAATTGAACTTTCCGCGTATCGTAGCCGAATTTTTTAGGTAACCAATAGCCTTCATAAAATCTTGTAAACCTAGATTCAAAATGTTTTTGAGCAGGAGCTTTCCATGAATACTCATCTTGGAGTAATTTCACAGCATCAGCCTTAATGTAAGGGAAGTAGTTTAAAGGCTTTATAACTTGAATCTTTCTGATGTAACGTAAGTAAAACTTGTGTCTTAAAACACTACTAAATGGATAGGTTTTCATAGGATTTTGACTAAATTGTTTTCTTAAATCCTTTATTAATGCCATATCGGTACCGTAATAAAGCCACTCCAAAGGGTTGCGAACACATTCGGTTGAAATATTTCCGCCATTTAGGATGTATTTAATCTTATATTTATCCGCAAAATCATAGAGCGTTGCTACAAATGCATGATCTTGTGGTATGTCAATATTTGGAAGCCCAGATTTCAAAAATGTTAATTGAAAATCCTTCATTTCTTCCCAATTTATGACCTCTGTATATAAGTCAAGATTCAACTTATCTATCATTACATTTATGTTATGAACCGCGTCATCGGCATTCCAGCCACCATCAACATGAAACACCAATGGGCGAAGTCCATATTTAGTTACCGCCACATGGAGTAAATAAGAACTGTCTGCGCCTCCACTCATCCCCATTATGCAATCGAAATCTCGGCCTTCACCGTCTTTCTTTATTTTGGAAATAATGCGTTCTAATTCTGAGTTACCTCTCTCATCAGTATGCCAATTTGGAGCAACATTTTGCTTGAAATCTAAGCAGTGATCACAAACGCCGTTCTCATCAAACGTAATTTGAGAGTCAGTGGTATCCATCACACAATTTGTACATATTTTTAAACTAGACATTACTTATCTATCACCTTCAAAATTAATTTTTATAATCTACAGCCTGAGCTATAAATTCTGTAGGATTCACTACAAACTCTCCTAAACGTTCAAGCTTAGCATCATCAAAATCCCACCATTGTAGTTCAAGTAATTTTTCGATTATATTTTTCTCAAACCTATATCGAACCAACTTAGCAGGATTACCCGCTACTACTGAGTAATCTGGAACGTCTCGTGTAACTACACTCCCCATTCCAATCACTGAACCATTACCAATTTTCACACCAGATTTTATGAAAACTCCGGCACCAATCCAAACATCACAGCCTATCTCTGTTCTTGGTATATCTTGGTAATCATGCTTGGCATATTTTTTTTTAACACTATCTTTGTGGGATAAAAATACCGGGCTCATTGAAACAAAGTGCATCGGATGTTTAGAACCTCCTATTGATACATTATTTGCTATCGATACAAAAGAACCTATGTTTGCGTTAATAATACTACAATCGTAACCGCAATAAGAGTGTCTCTGCATATTTGAATTAAATATAGTCGAGCCTGACTCTGCTTTTGAAGTAGTGTCTATATGACTATTCTTAATTGCGTTACCCCGCAATTTTTTCAAAACTCTAGAGAATAAATACTCCAAATTATTAAGTATCATGGTTTGTTACCCTACAGGTTATTTTTTTATCGAATATTTGATTTTCGCTAACTTCTATTGCGTCTGAAATAAAGTCTGATTGATTCAAATTTTTGGAAAAAATAATGTTCTTTTGGAATTTGTTCATTTTAGGCAAAGCTACGAAATAGTCATCGCCTTCTGCTGCATAACCTTCATTAATATTTACAAATGATTCGAAACCGACAAAAGTATTTCCAACTATCAGGTTATCATTTGCAGCCCAATATGAATTAACTAAATCTTCTATTTCACTTGAAAATTTTCTTTCTGAATGCAGTGAAATCATAGTAGATAAGCCACAGAAGATATTACCATAAAACTTGTTCTTCTCTCCTGATATTCTTATTGGAAATTCAGTGGATTCTACCATTATATTATCAAACACTTCATTTTCGTTTCCCATTCGAATTACAATTGCAGAAAAGCCATTTCGATTAAACAAGTTGTTATAAATTTTATTTTTGGAGGTCTTTATTGATATTAACTCTCTTTCTAAAGACCAGTTTTCAATAAAATTATTACTGAACTCAGCAAAAGTATCATCAACTTTTGAGGTGATTGCTTGACCAACTGAAAACCCGTTTCCTACATGTAATACCTCCCCTGCGCCATCGAAAAACAAGCTATCTTTAAACGTGTTGAATTTAACGTTTAAATGTCTAGAAAAATCATCTGTTTTGATAGCTATAGCCCTGCTATTTACGAACTCGTTTCCAATGATTTTAGCATAATCACTAGCAACCAAATTTATCGCTATCCCAGTCTTATCTTTAACTGTTGAGTTAACACCAATATTAATAAATATATTGCTTTCAATAAAAACACTATCTGCAGAAACTGAAATCACTCCGAAACGCTCTACAGCAAAACGCCCACCGCTTGGGGACGCACCGTCCAGCCACTTGAAGGAAGAAACCTTGATTCCATCATGATTAAGATATAGAAATGTCCCTCCCATCAAGGTTGTACCGTGATTAGGAGCTCCTTCTAAAGCAACCTTGTAATCGATATTAACGACTCCTAAATCGAATTCACCTGCAGCAAAAACTATTCGTTGCCTTTCTTCAGAAAGGGCGATAAAGAACTCTGTAGTCGAATGAACTACGACAGAATCTTTAAGTATATCGTCAGTTATCTCCGGCTGATAAGAAACAACCCCATAAAAATCCGTTGAAAAATCTAGAAAATTACTTGAATCGTCATTACAGCCACCTAATAAAATCGACACAGCTCCAAAAAGCAATGCTATATAAAAAAGCTTCAAAAAATTTTCCTCAATTTATTACTGATTAGTAATTGTTTTATTAAACAGCTTCGCTTTGTAATATCAGATACTAAAATCAACATTTGCTCTGTTTGTGCATTCTATCGCGTCACAAAAGCCTTGCACCATATTGTCTACGGTACAGTATGTACAATAGTATTCTCGAGATTGATTGGATAACTTTCTAGCCAGAGCTTTATTCGTAGCCATATCCAATATTTTGTCTTTAAGTTCGTTCTTGTCGTTAACTAGGTAGCCGTTCAATCCGTCTTTGATATTCTCAATTTCACCACCACTAACCGCGTTAACCTTTGTAATAAAGGGGACTCCGTAACCTAAACTCTGTAATACCGATAGACCTGCCTGCCCATATGATATGGATGCGAATGCTCGTAAATAATGCGTTTCTAATTGCTGACCATCTTGGATTCTACCCAAAAAAGCCACTCGTTCGGTTAAGCCCAGAGAGAGAACCTTTTCCTTCAGGACAGCAGATTCAGCGCCATCCCCAATAACTGTAAAACACATTCCTTCTGGCAATTTTTCCTTTATTTCACTAAGAGCATCAAGTACAACGCATAATTCTTTTCGCTTATCTAAACTACCAACAAAAAGTAAATTATTTCTTCCTACTTCACTATCATGAATAGTCGTTATTACTTTAAAGGTGTTATTTGCAACGTAGGCCTTCTTTTTCGGCAATCCTGCATCAGTAAAATCTCGATATGCACAAGGAGAGTAGAAAATATTTGCATCAGCTAATTTTGAAAAAATGAGCCTAGCTTTATTTGCCAAAGCACTCTTAGTATACCACGCCCCCCAAAGTATCGTTCTCGCTTTGGCTAGACTAAACAACATTCCACTTAAGTTTGAAAGCCACGCCACGTTAAAAAGAAATATAACTGAGTCGTAGTTACCTCTAAACAACTCAACTACAACTCCAAATTGATACGTGAATGGACCTATTTCTAACTTTTTAGCTACAACTTGTTTATAATTATTAGCTTTGAGGTTATATTCACCGGAGTGTAGAACCGTCAAATTGTAACGCTTTCCAAGCTCCTCAAAAAAGTCTTCTCGATAATGTTGAATTGTATTATAAACAATTAAAACCGATTTCAATCTAATATCCTCTAATTTATATTCGAACGTCTTCTTTAAATAAAAGGCAATAAATAACAAAACAGCCAGAAGAAAAAATCAAAGCTATCAATGTAAATGCCAAGTACATATCCAATCCACTGCCACGCACATAAGTCACAAAGTTCATATAGACGAATAACAGCACTGGGATCTTAAAATAAGTTCTATTTTGCAAAACAGAGACAATCGCGCAGTACAGTTTAGTAATTAGATAAAATAAAATTGGTAAAACCAAGATCGCAAAATAATGGAAATTCCAAAAAAATTCAGCGTAAATAATTATCGGATCTGAACCACCAATTGCTCTATAACTTGGATCATGATGCGCTGTGTACAATTCAATTATACTACTCGGTTTATCACTCCAAATCTCCCTTGGTATCATCACAAAGAGAAACTTAGTAATTGTAGAGCCAAAAGCTACAAGACTTGTATCTTTTTGAACGTAATCGATGGATTGCATTGCGTTGTAATATACTGATGTAGCCTCAATATTATTGAAAAAAGCAGATAAGAATATCGGGTTTTCTATGTATTGGAAGAAAAATGGTAATGCATTTATGAGACTGTCAGCAGCCTCATAACCTCCATAACCGCGTGCTATCGACATCAACACAATAAGAGAAAGTAGAAAAAATGCAAATATAATTCCTTTGAAAAATATTGAGATATTCAATTTGATTCCGGAAAACAAAGCCTCTAAAAAGATCATCGGAAAAATTAAAAATATAGCTTCCCTCTTGCTCTCGACTGAACTTACCGCAAACAAAACCAATATAAATATATAAATGAAATACCTAAACTTCATTTGCGTCGATGCCAAATAATACAGAATCAGTAACGCTGAGATCGTTTTTGGAATCATCGAATAGTCAGGAAATATCAATGCTATTGGAACTGTGAGTAAAAACATTATTCCGAAGGTAGAAAATATTAGTTTTTCATCAACATCTGAGGCATTAAATTTTAGATTGTAGTTTGGTTTAACAAAAATGTTTACAAGGAAAAACAAACAATTACAGAAAAGCAAAAAAAACGTTGATTGACTTACAAACTGCCATGATTGATAAGCTGAGTAACTAAAGCGGCCAACTAATAAATTATTATAAAAAGCATATGCACCAAGGCTGCATGAAATCGATATGTATAGAATGCACAATACGGCCGGAGTCATGAAGTTTATTAATCGTCCCGTCTTTAAGACTGAATAAATTACTAATAAAGCCTGAGAAAAAAATAAGATAGGTGAATGCAACCGCACGGCATCTGCAGGAAGGTATAGGGCAATTAGACTGATCGAAAACAATAGCGAAAAAACAAATAAATCATTCTTTCTATGTGCATAACTAGAGCCGTTTAACATTTAACTCAGCCCTGTGAAATGACAATAAAAGTAAACATATGAAAAGAAAGAGCTCACTTATTGCAGTGCTAACTGCTGCTCCTTCAATAAAGTAAATGGGTATCAAAACAATATTTAAAATCAAATTAACTAGGAAAGCACCAAGCGTAAATATAGGAATAAGCTTTACTTTCTTTACAATAGTTAATCTATAGAATGCAAATAGGTAACCAACATGGAACAAGTTTGAAATTAGGATCCACTTGACTACTTCTTTTCCTCTAGCATACTCATCTGGATAAATATCTAAAATCAATGGAAATACAATAAGATAAATTATCAAACTTAACAAACCAACGAATATTAGGGACCTAGCGAATAATTTATTTAACTCAGAAAACGCATCAACTACCAAACTATTTTTATAAACGTCAGATATGAAGCTGATTATTACTATTTGGATTGCGAACAATACTGTGGTTGCAACAGAATAGGAGAACGAGTAAATTGAAACATCCTCCAAACCAACAAAGTAGCTTAGAAGATACCTATCAGTAACGGTGTAGAAAATATTAATCCCAACTTGTAGCCCTAATGGTAGACCAAAAATGAAAAACAGTTTCGTGACTTTTTTATTAGAAGTAAACTTGGTTTTGGACTTTTCAGTAAAAGCAAGCAAAAGAAATGATGATATTGACGCTGCTATCAAAACACCTAAACTATAAGATAATGAGCCCAAGGAAAATCCATAAGCAAATAAAACGATCACAAATACAATTTTTAGTATTTGAAAGAATAAGCGAAGAAATACGTAACTCTGAACTTGGTCCACCGCGCGGTATTTTGCTAATGTTATTTCTATATTTATTAAGAAAGGAACTGTGCAAAGCGTCAGAACCAATGCCACTCCATCTTTAAAGTTTAATGTAGCTACGAAATAAGCAAGGCAGAATATTAATAACACTACAATAAGCAAAGTTCGCTTGATTACGGATTTTCGTACTGCTTCAAACACTCTGTTTTTATTGGAAAATTTTGGTAAAAAACGAAGTAAAGCCGTGTTTTGTCCTAACATAAGAGTCATTACTAAAACTTGTTCTGTAATGATCATTAATGCAATAAACCCAAACTCATCAACCGCAACAAGAAGCGGAAGTAAGAATAAAACTGATATGTTCAAAGACTTACTAACGGCCTCTGCAAGCCCATAATTTACTAGTTTGCTCTTTTTAATATCTCCGAATAAAGTACCCATCGATATCCTAAATTAAAATAAAGCAAAAATTTATAAAAACTAAACGCGAGCTAATCATAATCTCAAAACTACGATCGCAAAACCAATTGCAGCACCAAACATACTAGCTACAAATATTATTAAAAACCGTTTGGGAGAGCTTTTCTTCTCAGGAAGATACGCTGGATCGATAGTTTTAAAAACATAACTCGCCGAAGAGCTAGCCAACATCTTTTTTTGCATTTGCTGTTCAATTAACTCATATAGTACTTCCTGTAGCTCCTTATTCTCAATGCCTTTCAATTGCTCCTGCAAATAAGTTAGATTTTCAGTGGTTTCTACAATGTCCATTTCTCTAACTTTGCTATTTATGGCAGATACAAACTCAGTTGCTATTGTTTTAGCTACATAAGGGGACTTATGACTAATAGAGAGACTAATCAAACCTGATTCTTTATCTTCATTTAAAGCAAAATTTGAGTCGTGAAATGATTCATACATTTCAAGATCTGTTGGTTCTTTTGACTTACCTGTTTCAATATCTAATAACCAGTTTTTAGAAACGTCGTCATATACATCATCAATAAAAATAAGTTGATTATCTTTTGCATGCCAAGATTCCACACTAGTAATTACAGCTTTGTAATCGTAGGAATTCAAAAATTCAATAGTAAAGGTTCTACTTTTCATTATATTGATTGCAAGCGTCGTCTTTTGGTTTTCAGCTGAACCTATATTAACCCCCGCTAGCGATGCTAACCCTCCTAGCTGTGAACTCAGGCCTGAAACACCTCCCTGGTTGCCGTTGCTATTTGGTGCCAACAATACTTCTGACTTATAAATATTTGGCAACAAAAATGCGTATAAAGCGCCTCCCGTCATAAAGCTGAGAATCAATCCAATTATAATTAACTTGCCTTTGAAAAGTTCCTTTATCAATATGTTGACCGTAAGTGGAGCATTAGAATTCATAAATATATTTTACGTCCGTTATAAACTATAAACTTCCAATAGCAGCTAAAGCCACCGCAGATTGGTAAATGATTTGCGTTACGCCTTGCCACAACGATATATTGTCATAGTTCGTAACATCTCGAGGCACAACAATTGTATCACCTGGCTCTAAATATGTTTCGCTGCCGCTAGAAAACCAAAAGTTCGATTCAGGAACCACTACTGAGCCATTTGCCTTAACGATATAAATCATTGAATCATCGCCATATTCTCTGATACCACCTGCGAGTTGAATATAATCTTGCACAGTTAGACTCTCTTCAAACATATGAGTAGTTGATACAAAAACTTCACCAATTACGGACACCGCAGGAGTTATATTTGGAATTGTTAGTGAATCACCATTCTTAATAAGAATATCAGCTGTCGAATCACCTGATATGACGGCTTCTAAATCAATAACTAGTCTACCTATTGGTTTCACATTAGTAAGGTCGTCTAAAACAGCCGTAGCATTTTGGTAATCTATGCTTCTAGAGAATTGGCTATTACTTAGATTGTTATTAGCTAGTTGCTCCCTTAGGTCCTCAACGGTTTTTCCTATATTCTCTGCTTCCCTTTCTTTTAACTCTTCTCTGGTGAATACAGCAGCTTTTATACTAGCATTATCCGTTAAACCGCCGGCACGAGCCAATACACTAGATAAAGTTTCACCTTCAGACACTTGATAGCTACCAGGGAATACAACTTCGCCATTCAATGTAATTACATTATTTTCATACCATTGTGGGATTCTCACGACGTTTAGAATATCTTTCGATTCAAGCTTCAATTGCTCGCTTTTTGGTAATAAAAGCTGTTTGATTAAACTAATACTTTTATGAGTAACCGATGAAACGCCGTCAAGAATTTTCACGCTTGTTAATTCTGACTGTTCTAAATGCGCAGCTTCAGTCAATCCACCAGCAGCGACAAGCATATCTCCAACAACCGAAGAATTTGACAACGGGTATACACCCGGAAATTTGACTTGCCCCGTAACTTCTGCAAGTTTAACTGGGTGATTATTATCAGCCTCATTTTTTAATCTGGCAATTAATGGAGCTAACAATGCTTTTCTGGAGAAATCAGTAGTTTCTCGCTTAGCAAAAGTATCCGTTGTGAAACGTGATGATTCTACTTTTTGGAGATAAGCAGAGTCTCTATTTTTTAAATCATCTTGAGAAGCTTTTAAATTACCCTCAACCACTTCACCAGCAACACCACCTACAATATTTTGCCCTACTTTATTGAATACAATCAGCTCATCAAATGCCTGCAAATTCAAGTTAAACTCACCGCTCAAGACATCAAGCGGCTTGAATTGAATGATAGTCGTATGCTTATCGAATCTCGCTTTTCTTGCAACCAACGCATAATTCAAATCTGTATTTGTTAAAATCGTTTGCTTCGTAATTAAGTCTTTTAAACTTAAATCAGTCTCAGCAATGATATTGGGTAAATTTATCGCCCCTGTGACTACGATTGCATTGTTAAACTCGTGGTGAGCTTTTGGTACCCTAATGAAATCACCATTCCGTAGAACCTTATTCATTATTTTACTATCACTCAAAGAGAGGTTTACTATAGTCAGACCATCTTTAGAGTTAGCTCGCACTAACTGCATAGCTTTTGTATCAGCACTTGGAAGGAATCCACCAACTAATTTGAATAAATCTGCAACCGTTTCAGTATCCTTTAACTCGTAGATAGCGGGCCGTCTAACTTGTCCTTCAACTGACACAACATTTTGTGCGGTTGGCACGAAAAGTACATCGCCTTGTTCGAGCCTAATATCATTAGTTGTATTGCCGAAAACAATTAATTCGTAAAGATCAAATTTAGAAACCGTTTTACCATCTCGTTTGATTTCAATATTTCGAAGCGATCCAATCTCGTTTACGCCACCACTGTTAATGAGCGCGGTAGTAACTGTTGACAATCCTGTTACAACTAAAGGCCCCGGTTGATAAACTTCCCCGACAAGAAATATTTGAATAGTTCTAAGCTGCCCCATTGAAATGTAAGGAGTTACACCTATTTTTTGTTGTTCATATTTTTGTTTCACTAACTCTTTAAGTTCAGTAAAAGTTGTCCCCGCGACATTCAATGGCCCTAGATCAGGAAGATCTATGTTTCCTTCATTATTGACTTCTAACTGAAAAGATCCTGTCTCTTGTCCAAACAACTGGAGTTTCACAGAGTCACCTGGACCTATAGAATAATTTGGTGGCACTGGAATGTTGTTGTTTGGTTTAGTCGCCTGCTCCCTAGATTCAAAAATATCATAGCCAAACGGTTTCAACTTAGCGGTCGACGTTTCTACCACACTTTGCTTAGCTAATTCTGCTGAGACTTTCTTAGAGTCTAAATTTCGTTCTACAAAATCAACTTGATTCGACTGATTGTTTACTTTGAAATCGTTAGAATTGGCATCCAACATAGATATATCAAAACCCATTTGGCTTGCTAATTGCTCTTGCTGAGCTCGAGGCAGGTTTTTAAATTGTTCTATCTGCTTTTGTGACGGTACAAAAGACTGTGAATATACAGTTGATGAGTAAACCGACAGTAGAAGTACAGTAAATACACTTTTCAAGATGCTTGAATTTATTATTGTTCTAGCAATCATTTTATTTCCAAATACCCTTTGTATCGACTATCAAACCGTTTGGTTTACTCATCGACTTGAATTCTTTGTGATCAACTAGAAGCACATGAATATTAGCAAGTTCCGCCTCATTGAATGCCACAAGGTTTACACCTGATACAACAGATTGAGTCTCCACGTTTGGTTCAACAGATATGACAGAGCTTTTGTATAAAGCAGTCAATTCTCGCGCTATGTTTAATGCTGGGCTCTCGCGTAAATCATCAATATCAGGCTTGAACGCCAAGCCATAACAAGCTATCTTGATGTCTGATATTGATTTTGTAGAATTCTCACCTAAAAAATCAACCACTGCTAGCTTAACTTTTTCGATCACCCAAGCAGGCTTGCTATCATTAACTTCGCGAGCAGTTTTAATCAGCCTAGCAGACGCAGGAGAGCGACTAACTATAAACCAAGGGTCGACAGCTATACAATGTCCACCAACACCAGGGCCAGGCTGCAAGATATTTACTCTAGGATGCCTATTTGCTAGAGCAATTAGCTCCCATACATCAATGTCTGTTTCATCACATATAATAGAAAGCTCATTGGCAAACGCGATACTCACATCGCGTGATGCATTCTCAGTCAGTTTCGCCATTTCTGCAGTACGAGCATTCGTAACAACACATTCGCCTTTAACAAATGACTGGTATAATTCAACAGCTTTTGCTGAGCACTCAGGAGTAATCCCACCAATCACTCTATCATTTTCTATAAGCTCTCTAACGACATGTCCAGGTAATACTCTCTCAGGGCAGTGAGCCACATAGACATCCATTTTAGCTGAACCTTCAGAAGGAAACGTCAAATCGCTTCGTGCTTCAGATAACCATTCAACAACTTTTTCAGTCGCACCGACAGGTGAAGTTGACTCAAGGATGACTAGGTCTCCTTTTTTTAGTACTGGTGCAAGAGCTGTGCACGCTGCGCGGATAAATTTCAAATCTGGTTTAGGAACGGTCGCAGATTCATCTTCTTCGAAAGGAGTTGGTACAGCGATTAAAAATGCGTCCGCTGGCTCTGGAGTCGTAACAGCTTTTAATCGCCCTTTAGCAACGCCTTGTGCTACTAATGCATCGAGGTCAGGTTCCACAATGTGGATTTCACCACGGTTAATAGTATCAACAGCATGTTGGTTAACGTCGACACCAACTACCTTTTTGCCATGCGCTGCAAACATTGCCGCTGTTGGTAACCCAATGTAACCCAATCCAATTACTGAAATTGTTTCAAATGCCATCATTTAACTTCCTTTACTAATTCGTCTGCAATGCGCTGGCAAGCTTTACCATCGCCATAGGGGTTGTGCGCAAAGCTCATTACTTTATAAGCGTCTTCATTCGTCAATAATGCGTCCAATTCGTTGCAAATTTTTGTCACATTAGTTCCTACCAACTTAACGGTACCAGCTGCTACAGCTTCAGGACGTTCAGTTGTATCTCGCATCACCAAGACAGGTTTACCTAATGATGGTGCTTCTTCTTGGATGCCGCCAGAATCCGTGAGGATGATATTTGAACGATCCATCAAATACACAAATTCAAGATATTGCTGTGGTTCAATTAATTTTATGTTTCTAATGTTCGACAGTAAACGATTGACAGGTTCCTGCACAGATGGGTTTAAATGCACCGGATACAAAATTTCAACATTTGGATATTTTTTTGCAGTGTTAGCCAATGCTTGACAAATATTCTCAAAACCCTGACCGAAGTTTTCACGACGATGACCTGTCACCAATATAAGTTTTTTGTTTTCATCCAAATAATTAAACTTAGCTTTCATGCTCTGCATAATATCTTTGTCGTTCTTCAGCTTGTCGCGAACTAACAAAAGAGCATCGATTACGGTATTTCCCGTTATCGTAATTGTTTTTTCATCGTGGTTTTCATTTAATAAGTTTTGCGCCGATTCTTTAGTGGGAGCAAAATGATAAGTGGTAATTGCACCAGTTAATTTGCGATTAGCTTCTTCAGGCCAGGGGGAATATATATTTCCAGTGCGCAAGCCCGCTTCAACATGGCCCACTGCTATTTGTTCGTAATAAGCAGCAAGACTTGTTGCAAAAGTTGTCGCCGTATCGCCATGCACTAACACCACATCAGGCTTAAACTCAGTCAACACAGGCTTCATTTGCAGCAAAATTTTGGAGGTAACGTCGTTTAAAGTTTGCTTATGCTTCATCAAATCAAGATCGTAATCAGGCTTAATTTCGAAAAGCTCTAAAACTTGGTCTAACATCTCTCTATGTTGAGCAGTAACGCAGACCCTAGCATCAAACCTTGGGTCTGATTCTAATGCTTTAACAAGAGGGGCCATTTTGATCGCTTCGGGGCGAGTGCCGAAGACACAAAGTACTTTTTTCAATACATTATTCATTAAATTGAGTCATCCAATTCCCTGCAACCCTGCAGAATTTTCCATAAGGGCGCGATCCTACTGAAATCCGCGCCAAAAGTCACACCTAATCGGCAATTATTTGGTAATTTTTAGTGGAATACAAATGCGATGTAATTATTTAACAAACTTGCAACTTTAATCATTAACACTGCATAATGCGCCCCGACATACAGAAAAATAAAAACAAACTGTTTTCAAGGAATCATAATGACGATAGAAATACATAAGGATCGACGCTTTGTTGGTCATCCAATGGGCTTGCTTACTTTAGCAGGAACGGAAATGTGGGAACGCATGAGCTACTATGGTATGCGTGCCTTACTTGTTCTTTTCATGGTGCTTGCCGTCGAAGAAGGTGGATTAGGCTTAAGCGTGGCTACTGCATCAGCAATATATGGTCTATATACTGGGGCGGTTTACTTTTTTGGTTTACCCGGCGGTTGGATTGCTGACCGCTTAATTGGTGGTCAAAAAGCGGTCTTCTATGGTGGAATAGTGATCATGATTGGTCACATTATTTTGGCTATCCCTTCAGATTCAACATTCTTTATAGGTTTGATCTTTGTTGTACTAGGTACGGGTTTACTGAAACCTAACATCGGCGCAATGGTCGGCCAACTATATCCAGCAAAAGATGCGCGCCGTGATAGTGCCTACACTATCTATTATATGGGTATTAATATCGGCTCATTAATTGGCTACGGTGTATGTGGTTACTTACAGGTTAACATGGGCTACCACTGGGCCTTTGGTGCTGCAGCTGTTGGTATGGGTCTAGGTTTGATTCAATACAAACTCACCCTTCACTCTATCGCTGGTATTTCAGATAAGCCTGTTGTACCGCTAAGCCCAGCAAGTCAAAAACGTGCCTATGCTGCTATCGTTGCAGTATTACTTGGCTTAACAGCCTTAACCCTATTTGTTTTTATGGGTGTTTTGGTGTTTGACCCTGTTGTTGTTGCCCAACAAGTTGCATTTGCAATTACGGCAATCTTCTTAATTTACTTCGCTTATATCTTTTTTGCAGGCAACTTAGATGGTAACGAACAACGCCGAATGGGCGCTTTGTTCCTAATCTGTTTAGCTTCAACTTGTTTTTGGGCTGGCTTTGAACAGGCAGGTTCTTCGCTGAATCTATTTGGTCAAGACTACACTCAACGTATGATTGGCACGTTTGAGATCCCACCAGCGTGGTTCCAATCGGCTAACTCTATCTTCATCATCATTTTATCGCCTTTCTTTGCGTATATGTGGATGGCACTAGGTAAGCGCATGATTGAACCGAGCTACAGCGTGAAATGCGCAGTGGGTCTAATCATCATGGCATCTGGCTTCATCGTGATGTTCTTCGCAGCGCAATTAGCAGCTAGTGGTCTTAAAGTAGCACCATACTGGTTGGTAGCAACTTACTTTCTACACACAGTAGGTGAGCTATGGTTAAGCCCTGTTGCCTTGAGTGCGGTAAGTAAACTATCGCCTAAGCGCTTCTCAGGTCAAATGATGGGTGTGTTTGTATTAACGTATTCAATGGGTAGTATTATTGCTGGTATCTTTGCTGGTAAATTCGACCCAGAGCAAGTTGATCAAATGCCTGGTCTTTACCTGCAAATCACTTACTTCAGTGTGGCGATTGGTATTGTTCTATTATTGCTTTCGATGAAAACGCGTAAGTGGGAGAAACTGGCTGAGAAAGATCCAAGTTAAGACATATACTAGCTAAATTTAAAAAGGCGATTATTTAACTAATAATCGCCTTTTTTTTTGACTACTTATTATTACAACTTTTTCTGATTACAACTGTTTCTTAATTAATCTTTTTATTGTTTAAAATACCTGTTGTTTAAAAAACGACTATAGCAGTGGTGCTCATCAACTTTCATTTTTAAACTAGACTACAGTAATGGCCTCCACCAATCTTCGTTATTCAAATACCATTCAATCGTTTTCTCGATACCTGATTCAAAGGTTTCCGATGGCTTATAGCCTAATTCGGCATTCGATTTAGAAGGGTCAATAGCATAACGGCGATCATGTCCTGCTCTATCAGTCACGAATTCTATTAATTCTTCAGATGTACCGTTTATTGCATTTTTTGCCATAGGGAAACGAGCCTGCAAACTAGAGTCGTTGCTAAACACCTTGTTTAGTGACTTACATAAGAGTTTAACAATATCAATATTCGCCCATTCATTGTTGCCGCCAATATTGTAATTCTCACCCAGCCTTCCTTGTTGAAGCACTAGGTCGATGCCTTTGGCATGATCAGCAACGTAAAGCCAATCTCTAATTTGCTGTCCGTCACCGTAAACTGGCAGCGACTTGTCATGCAAAATATTCGTTAAGATCAGAGGGATGAGCTTTTCAGGAAAATGATAAGGGCCATAGTTATTAGAACAGTTACTTGTGGTGACATTTAAACCATATGTATGGTGATAAGCTCTAACTAGATGATCACTTGCCGCTTTGCTAGCTGAATAGGGCGAGTTAGGCGCATAAGCAGTGTCTTCATTGAATGCTGGGTCGTCAGCTTCAAGAGTGCCATATACTTCATCTGTACTCACATGATGAAAACGATGCCCTACTTTCCCGCCATCATCCAGCCATACTTTTTTAGCCGCTTTCAATAAGGAGTAAGTTCCAATGATGTTGGTTTCTATAAACTCATCAGGACCTGTGATAGAGCGGTCTACATGAGACTCCGCCGCAAAATGCACAATTGTGCAGATATCATGATTAACTAATAACTCTTCGACTAATGGTTGGTCGCATATGTTGCCGTGCACAAAAACAAAATTTTCAGTATCTTTTACTTCATTTAAGCTTTCGATATTGCCTGCGTATGTCAGTGCATCTAACACTACTACAAGGTCATTTGGATATTTTTCAATCCAATAATGAACAAAATTAGAACCTATAAAACCGGCTCCACCGGTTACAAGAAGTTTTTTCAATGTAATTAATCCTGTATTTTTTTATTTTTTAAAATAACTAATACTGCCTCTAGTGCATCTTCCCAGTAGGGGAGTTCCACAAAAGGCAGAGCTTTCTTAAAAGAGTCTTTTGACAATACACTGTAATGTGGTCGATTGGCTGGTGTTGGGTAATCTGCACTATTGATGGGCTTGATAGGTATACGCTTAGTCAATAAACCATGTTGTAATCCCAACCGCTGAATACTTTTTGCAAAATCGAACCAACTAGCAACACCTTCGTCAGTAACGTGATGAATACCGCTTAATCTATTTTGAATTGCAGATAAGCACGCACGAGCTAATGTATCAACTGATGTCGGACTGCCAATCTGATCGCTAATGATTGATAGCTCCTTCTTTTCTTCCATTAGTTTGAGCATAGAAGCAACAAAATTTCCGCCAAATTCTGAATACACCCAACTAGTTCGGAGAATACAGCTTCCCGTATAGCTAGATGCTTGAATAGCCTGCTCTCCTAGCATCTTCGTTTTTCCATAGACATTCACTGGGTCATATTTATCATTGGGAAGATACGGGCTTCCTTTATCTCCCTTAAATACATAGTCAGTTGAAACGTGAACAAATTGGATTTTACGGCTCTTACAATAGTCATTTAGTTTTTCAACTGCATTGACGTTTAGTGCAGTTGCTTTAGCCTCTTCACTTTCGGCTGTATCTACCGCCGTATACGCCGATGCGTTTATAACCGCTTTAGGTTTGAAAGTATCAAGCCTTTCAAATAAGTTAGCGGAATTTATATCTATATCTTCACGTCCAAGGCATATCGAATGGTCAGGTCCAGAGAGTTCCAAACACTTCTTCGCCAACTGACCATTTTTACCGATTATGATTAACATTTTTAACGGACCAAGGTCGGTGCTGCAGAAAACGCAAGGCCATCGATATCTTTTTGTGACAACGATGTATCAACTCCGTCTACGAAAGGCCATTTTATACTTAATTCGGGATCGTCATGCTTGATTGAGACTTCTGATTTTGGGTGGTAGTAATCCGTACACTTATAGTTAAAATCAGCAAACTCAGATATGACGTAAAAGCCATGAGCAAAACCCGCTGGCACCCAAAGTTGTCTTTTATTTTCAGCACTTAACTCAACACCAACGTGCTGGCCAAATGTATCTGAACCCAATCGAAGATCAACAGCGACGTCATAAACCACACCTTCAGTAACTCTGACTAATTTACCTTGAGTTTGAGTTAATTGATAATGTAGCCCGCGCAATATTCCTTGTTTGGAGCGACTCTGATTTTCTTGAACAAAAGTTACGTTTGCGCAATTTTCTCTAAACCAATCGTTGCGAAACGTTTCCATAAAAAAACCACGTGAATCACCAAAAACTGTAGGTTCAATAATTTTTACATCCGGTATAATTGTTTTTACAATTTTCATTCTCTAAATAACCTTTTCATCGGCTATTTTCGCTAAATAAGCTCCGTATCCACTTTTTATCAAAGGTTTAGCAAGTTCAGTTAACTGCGCCTTCGTTATAAAACCTTTTCGGTAAGCAATTTCTTCGGGACAACAGATCTTCAAACCTTGCCTCTTTTCAATCGCAGAGATAAAGTTAGTTGCATCGAGTAAACTGTCAATAGTACCAGTATCTAACCAAGCTGAGCCTCTTCCCATAAGCTGTACGCTTAGTTCACCCGCGTCTAAATACAAATTATTCAAGTCGGTTATTTCTAGCTCACCACGATGGCTTGGTTTAACTTTCTTGGCCAATTCAACAACACTATTGTCGTAAAAATACAAACCTGTAACAGCATAGTTTGATTTTGCTTTTTTCGGTTTCTCCTCTATCGAAACAGCCTTCCAATTATCATCAAAGTCAACTACACCATATCTCTCTGGATCGCTTACGTGATAACCAAAAACAGTCGCCCCTGTTGTTTGTTTCGATGATTCCACCAAGGATTTTTGCAAGTCATGACCATAGAAAATATTGTCACCCAAAATAAGCGTTACGCTATCTTCACCAATAAACTTTTCACCTAAAATAAAAGCTTGAGCCAAACCATCCGGTGACGGTTGAACCGCATACTCGAGGTTTATACCCCACTTTGACCCATCGCCGAGTAATTCTTTGAATCGCTCAGATTCTTCAGGCGTAGTAATGATAAGAATCTCAGAAATACCTGCCACCATCAAAGTTGACAGCGGATAATAGATCATCGGCTTATCATAAATAGGTAGAAGTTGTTTACTTACTACCTGAGTTAACGGATGTAATCTAGACCCTGCTCCACCGGCAAGGATAATTCCCTTTCTAGCCATTTGTATTCTCGTTTTGTTTAACAATATCAGGTATATTGTACTCTAATATGCACTTTGTTAGAACGCAGTTTTTTAGGAAATTTGAACAAGTTATTTTAGAGAGATAAATTTGAAAATCTACACCTCAACAAAAAACATCCCCGCCCTCGCCGATAAGCCGTTAACAGAGCGCATGGCTATGTTAGAAGAAGCTGCAAAAAAAATGTCTGTGCCAGAAAAAACACTTTTAAACGTGCTGAAGTTATTCGTGATCGTGCCGGTATTTGCATTGATTTTGCAGGTAGCAGATAATTGGTTCTCTTTGGTTTGGGCGGCATTAATTTTACTTTTGTATCCACTTTTGGTGAAGCCGATACAATATTCTTTAAGTGCGAAATACCTAAGCGTTGAAAAAAACACCTAATCTTAGTTAGCAATTTGCTATAAAACGACGATAGCAGTCTATTAGCCTTATAGCATGATTGAAAATCTAGCGATGTAACGCATTGAAAGACCTCAATTAAAACGATTAATGGCACATCACTCGAAAGGAGCCTTTAACTTGAAAACAATACTTGTCACTGGTGGCACTGGCTACATAGGCAGCCACACAGTTCTTCAACTGCTTGAAGCTGACTTCAACGTGATTATCTTGGATAATTTTTCAAACTCTTCTGAAGAAAGCCTAAGACGTGTTGAGAAAATTACGGGTAAAGAAGCAGTACTGTACGAAGGTGATATAAGAGATACAGATTTACTCAACAAGATTTTCAGCGATCACAGTATCGACGGTGTTATTCACTTTGCAGGCTTAAAAGCAGTAGGCGAATCAGTTGAAAAACCATTGATGTATTATGAAAATAATATGTATGGCACGCTAAACTTGTGTAAAGCAATGCAAGCTAATGGTGTAACTAACATTGTTTTTAGCTCATCCGCGACTGTTTATGGCGACCCAACTGAACTGCCATTGCACGAGAATTTACCCACTGGAATGCCAACGAATCCTTATGGCCAATCAAAATTAATGGTTGAGCTAATGCTGTCTGACTTATACAAAGCTGATAACAATTGGAACATCGTTCTGTTACGTTATTTCAACCCTGCTGGCGCTCACCCAAGTGGTTTAATTGGCGAAGATCCGAATGGTATTCCGAATAACTTAATGCCATTTATAACGCAAGTGGCTACTAAGAAACGCGAGTACTTAGTGTATTCGGTGACGACTATGACACCGTTGATGGCACTGGTGTGCGTGACTATATCCACGTTGATGATTTGGCGAATGGCCATTTGAAAGCATTGGCAAAGTTAGAAGAAAAAGCTGGTTTAGTGACATACAACTTAGGCACGGGACAAGGCTATAGTGTACTTGAAATGGTATCTATGTTTGAACAAGCTTCAGGTCAAAAAGTGCCATATAAAATTGCTCCGCGAAGAAGTGGTGATGTTGCAGCCTGTTACGCTGATCCTAAGCTAGCCTCAGAAGCTTTAGGCTGGAAGGCTGAGAAAGGCTTGAAAGAGATGTGTGAAGACTCCTGGCGTTGGCAGGCGAATAATCCGGATGGTTATAAAGCCGGATAAGGTTAAGAATGAAAGGTAGCGCCATTTTCTTAATTTGAGAATGGCGTTTAAGCTCTAATAATTGTTCCTCAGGGCATAAAAAAAGACCCAATTCACTCTATAAAAAATGAAATGAGTCCTTCTGTGTCGCTGTTGTTTTAGCTACATATCCTTCAACAAATCCTCGAAGTTCGAAAAATCATCCTGCTCGGCCTCAATTTCTTCTTCGGTTTTTGCCTTTACTTTACCGTCACTAACTTTAAACGCTAAACGTTGGAAATAAGCATCACGCACAAACAAATACTGATCTAAAGAACGGTTTAGGTTCTCTTCTTGATCCAGTAATGAAGCTCTAGCTTCAACCACTTTCACTACGTTAGAGGCAATGACGTAAGGGTCTTCGAGAATAGTCATAGGCCAGTAAACATTATCAACCACGCGACCTGTAAGGCTTCTAAAGTCACTTGGACCTAAGGCCGGTAACATAAGGTAGGGTCCAGTTCCCACGCCCCAAACACCTAACACTTCACCAAAATCTTCTTCTTTGACTTCCATGCCCATTTTTGAAGCGACATCAAATAAACCGACAATACCCACGGTGCTGTTCACCAAAAAGCGTCCAACGCTTGTTAATGAATCGACGGGCTTTCCTTGGAGTAAGTTGTTCACCGCACTGGCTGGCTCACTGAGGTTTTCAGAGGCGTTCAGTAAACCTGTTCTTACGAATTTAGGCGTTACCGTAATATAGGCAACTGTAACTGGTTTCACTAAGAAGCGATCTAGTACTTCGTAGTTAAAATCCCAGAAAACACGGTTAATGGGTTCGAATGGGTCGACATTGTGTTCTTTTACATCTTGTTTGCTAGCCCCAGCGGTATCAGCTCCAGCGGTATCAGCATCAGCGATCTCAACCGTAGTTTCGTGCTGATTTGATAACGCTTCTTTCTCGTCATGTGACTGGTTGGCGCAGCCGCCTAATCCTATGGCTAGCAATAACGCAACTATTCTAAACTGATTGATCACTTCACTTCCTCATTAATGGATAAACTGACAGACTGGATGCTGTCATTCACTTTCACCTGCGCGAGACTACCTTGTAACTCGCCGGCGCTAGTCATAACGTCTTCGTCGAACGATATACGCGCTGTTATGCTAACTAGTTCAGCATTTTTCAACGACAAACTGGGCATCATTGCATCTTTAGGACTTAATCTTATAGATACTGGGAACTCCGGTAAGGCAATTTTTTTAACTGCTAAGGGCACACGGCTGCCGGATACTGCGTCTTGCGCGAATACTATCAGAAAACCGCTTGTTGGTACTTTATTAATTAATGCATCTGCAATCGATATTGTAATGTCAAAACCGCGTACTTCGCTGCTATCACTGGCCGTTCCTTTTGTATCATTCGATTCTGATGGCACTGAAACGGTTGCGTTGGAAGGTGCGGCATTATCTTGGCCATTCAAGGCTAACAAGTCCTCTGAAGCTCCCATTGCTCTTAACTGCCCAACTAGAGACTGATACAAAGAACTATTAGCAGAGAGTTGGTCTTTGATCATAGCGAAGTTTGTAAAGGCT
Organism: Glaciecola sp. MF2-115; assembly: GCF_047250385.1. Lineage (NCBI taxonomy): Bacteria > Pseudomonadati > Pseudomonadota > Gammaproteobacteria > Alteromonadales > Alteromonadaceae > Glaciecola > Glaciecola sp. MF2-115. The sequence goes on along the minus strand of NZ_JBLBVM010000043.1, from coordinate 43,753 downwards.
GTTTCGCTATCGTTTAATTGCGCTGCAACAACGGTAAGCAATAAACGATAATTTCGATTGTCTGGCGCAATTTGTACTAGGTAACCTACTTGCCTCTTTGCGTTTTGCAGGTTTTCTTCATCTCCAACCATCATCAAAGCTTGCGCGTACTTCATGCGAATATCTTCGGATTCTGGACTAATATCTAAGGCCTTGTTAAATGCGCTTACGGCTTCTTCAGTTTGGCCTAAAGACATTCTCAAACGTCCTAACCATTGCCAGCCAGTTGCATCATTTGGATTTTTGCGAAGCTGCTGGCGAATGACTAATGCGTATTTATTGAACTCTTCTGGCTGAACGTCATTCGCTGGTTGAACTAAGATGCGCTGGCTGAGTTCATCGATATTGTTCGTAGCATCAACTAAATCTTCTAAACCAGAAAGCTGATTTGCATCGAAATACACCCAAACAGCCGCAATAATGGCAGGAATTGCCCCGATGATTAAAGGTAGCTTGGCTGACTTAGCTGATAGGCTTGCATTAATGGCTTCTTTCTCTCGTATTTCATGAAAGGCTGATTCTTCGACTAGTGCCACTTTCATTTCATTAATGGCAGTTTGCATTTCATCGGGATCAATTAAGCCTTCAGATGCCTCTCTTTCAATTTCTTCGATACGCTGTTTAATAACGTTGGTGTTGGAAACCTCAAAACGCTTTTTGGCATTTCTATCTTTCATCCAAGGATAAACGATGAAACCAAGCGCAACAGCCGCGAATAAGGCTGCATATAAATAAAAACTAATCACTCGTCATCCTTTAACAATTTATTGGCGGCGGCTAATTTAGCCTCTGTATCTTCAACTGGCTTGTCTTTACGACGCTTTAAAAACACGCCCATCATGACTATTGCAAAGAGGATGGGTAATGCCCAAAGCCAGACGGTAACTGGCGTCACTGGCGGTTGATAATGAACAAAATCGCCGTAGCGTGCTTTCATGTAGTCAATGACTTCTTGCTCTGAGCTGCCTTGTTGCATTAGCTGATACACTTTACGGCGCATGTCATGAGCAATCATAGCGTCCGAATCGGCAATGTTTTGATTTTGACACATAGGGCAGCGCAATTCAGCGGTGAGCTTTAAGAAGGTTTTTCTGTCTTTTGCTTTATCAAAGGTATAGTTCTCACCCATTTTTTGAGCTTCAGATGTTTTTTCAAAAGCCGCTTTGTTTGCTTCACTCTGTTCGCTACTTTCATCGTTGTTTTGCGCAACAACAATTGAGCTAAATCCAATAAGAAGTGCCAGTGTAAAAAAAAGCGATACATTTATCGAAGCGATTCTCATTGCACGCCACCTTCTGCGATTGCAGACTCGTTAGACGTCATCGCTGACGCCGATTCTAATCCAATTTCCGCTAAGACTGGCGCGAACTTATTCTTCCAAACGCGAGGGTTTAAATCGCCTAAATGGTGCACACGAATAACGCCATTCTGATCAACAAGGAAAGTTTCTGGCGCGCCGGTTACCCCTAAATCTAGTGAGGTATCACGATACACGTCAAAAATATTAAAGGCGTATGGATCGCCGAATTTACTCAAGGTTGAAACAACTTCAGTGCGCACTCGTTCGATGGTTTTCGTGCCAAAATCTGGGTCTAAGTCTTGATCATAGTACAGACCCACGATGCGATAACCTTGGTCTTTGAGGCTCTCTAAGTAGGGTAGCTCTATTGCACAAGTAACGCACCAAACACCCCACACATTAACCAAAGTCACCTTGCCTTCAAATACAGAATTGTCATACATGACTGACTCATCCATAAGATCGGGTAATTTAAATTGTGGAAACGATTTTTCTATTGCAGTTGAATCGCGCTCTCTCGGGTCTGAGAACAAACCCTGAAATAAGAAAATGGTTAAACCTAAGAACAAAACTAAAGGCAGCACAAACCAGGTCAAACGTTTCATGAACCGTGCTCTCCTGTTAATTTAGTAGCAACAGCAGATGGTGCGTCTTTACCCAAGCTAGATTCATTTGGCTCAAGGTTTTTCCATTTCGCCATTTTCTTAATTCTGTAGCGCTTGTCGCTGATCGATAATATACCGCCTATGCACATTATCACTGCCCCGCCCCAAATCCAGACAACAAAGGGCTTATAGTATAAACGCACTGCCCATGCGCCATTCGAAAGTGGCTCGCCTAAAGCAACGAATAAATCTCGGGTAAGCGTTGTGTGAATACCCGCTTCGGTCATAGACATACGTTGAACAGGATAAAAGCGTTTTTCAGGTTCAAGGTGATTCACAAATTCATCATTTTTATATACGTCAAAAATGCCGCGCTCTGCACTGTAGTTAGGGCCATCAATCTCTTTAACACCCGTAAATTTAACGGTATAATCTGCGATTGATACGGTATCTCCTGCATTCATGCGCACATCACGTTCAACTTCGTAATTACTTACTAAGGTGATACCAATGAGTGTGACTGCAAATCCTACATGCCCAAGCACCATTCCCCAATGACTAGGTGTCAGTTTGCGTAGCGATGCTAGAACAGGCTCTGAACGCGTATTCGAAACAACACGTTGGCGCACTTCCAACACTGTCGCTATCAAAATCCACATACTCATCACCATACCAAGCATGCCCATGTAAGTAGCTTCGTCGTAAGTGAAGTTAAGAAGTACACCTGCGGAAACAGCCAACACTGCGCCTATTAGCAATTGATTACGCAAGGCACTTGGCGCCTGCTTCTTCCAACGCGATAAGGGACCTATCGCCATGAATAAGACAAAAGGAACAATCAGCAAAGTAAACATTTGATTGAAGAATGGTGCACCAATTGAGATGGTTCCCATACCGAGTTCTTTGTGCACGAGGGGTAACAATGTGCCAAGGAGAACAACGATTGTCGCCGCACACAGCAACACGTTATTGCCCATTAGCATCATCTCACGTGAGAACATTTCATAACGTCCGACACTTTTGAGTTGTGATGCACGTAGCGCATAAAGCAATAGTGAGCCGCCAATGACGATCACTAGCAAGCCTAAGATGAATAAGCCGCGTGATGGGTCGCTAGCAAAGGAATGCACCGATACCAGCACACCAGAGCGCACTAAGAAAGTACCTAGTAAGCTTAGAGAAAATGCAGAAATGGCTAATAGTACTGTCCACGACTTAAACACTTTACGTTTTTCAGTCACTGCTAAGCTGTGCATTAATGCAGTGCCCACTAACCATGGCATGAAGGATGCGTTTTCAACTGGATCCCAGAACCACCAGCCGCCCCAACCAAGCTCGTAATATGCCCACCAACTACCAAGTGCGATACCGATAGTGAGGAAGCTCCAAGCAGCGATAGTCCAAGGGCGTGACCATCTTGCCCAGGTCGAGTCTAGCTGACCACCGATCAAGGCCGCAATTGCGAAAGCAAAAGCGACAGAAAAACCCACGTAGCCCATGTAGAGCATTGGCGGATGAATGATCATGCCGAAGTCTTGCAGCAATGGATTCAAGTCTCGTCCATCGACTGGGAAGAATGGTAGAAGGCTATCGAATGGATTCGATGTTAACAGCATGAATAAGTAAAAACCGATACTCACCATGCCTAAAACTGAGAGCACCCGCGCAATCATCGCTTGCGGTATGCCTTTCGAAAACAAGGCGACGGCACAAGTCCACACAGCAAATATCAAACACCACAAAAGGAAGCTGCCTTCATGGCCGCCCCACACAGCAGTGATTTTATAATAAATAGGCAATGCACTATTGGAGTTTTGTGCAACGTATTGCACGCTAAAATCATCCACTGCGAACGAATAGGTTAAGCAGCCGTAAGCAAAAGCAGTAAATAGGAATAAACCAAACGCTAATGGGCGTCCCATTCGCATCATCGTTTGGTTGTGAATGTGTGCTCCCCATAAGGGATAAACAGCGAGTAAAATGGAAAGTGCTAATGCAATGATTAGCGCGATATTACCTAACTCTGGGATCATCAGTAATTAGCCTGCTCAGGTTTAACGTGTTTAATGCCTTTAAGCTGCTCCGCTAGTTCTGGCGGCATATATTCTTCATCATGCTTCGCCAATACTTCATGGGCAACAATGAGGTTACCTTCTTGTAAAACGCCAGTAGCAACAATGCCCTGCCCTTCACGAAATAGATCGGGCAAGCTACCGTTAAATTGCACAGTAACGATTGGACCCGTATCCATTAAATCAAAGCTAACAGCCAATGTTTCTTCATCGCGGGAAACCGAACCCGGCACGACCAAACCACCAATTCTCAAACGTTGACCAATAACGGGCTTCTGTCCCGTTTTAGCCTTACCTTCTATGATTTCTGTCGGCGTATAAAATACATCTATTGAATCTTGCAATGCATATAGCATAAAGCCAACTGCTGCGACGAGTAATATACCAATGCTTGTAACTGCGACCAAACGCTGCTTACGTCTTGGGTTCATTGCTTACCTCTGGGTTCTCTAATTTGCTTGAATCTTGTGCTTTCAGCTTTTCTTGCTGCTTTAGTTTTCGAGCCGCTCGTGCCGCCATTATTCGCTGAGCTCGCGCTTTCTCTTTTTGTACGCCTTGTTTAATTTTTTTGCTCACAAACATACTTTGAATTAATAGCGCGGCCATACAAACGAATGTGCAGATAAATGAGGCCCATACGAAGAATGCATAGCCGCCCATATTGAAAAAATCACTCATGCTTTCAAACTGGAAAATCACTACTATTTCCCTCCCAATTTTGAGCTGTCTTTTTCTGAGTTGTCTGTCTCTGAGGAATCAAGCTCTAAGCCACCAAACTTCTCGGCAACCCACGGACGATGTAAATCGCGTAATATAATTTCGTTCTTCATACGAATAATGGTTGTCCAGCCAATAAAGGCTGCAAAGCCTAGAATACAAATTAACAATGGCCACAACATTTCTGGTGCAATGGAAGGTTTACCAATTTTCGTGATAGTCGCACCTTGATGCAAGGTGTTCCACCATTCGACCGAGTAATGAATAATAGGAATATTAATCACACCGACCATAGCCATGACACCCGCCGCTTTACCTGCCTGCTGTTTGTCTTCAAACGCGGTGTAAAGAGAAATAACACCAAGATAAAGAAATAACAAAATGAGTTGGGAAGTAAGTCGCGCATCCCATATCCACCATGTTCCCCACATGGGTTTGCCCCAAAAAGAACCTGTGAACAAGGAAATAAAGGTCATCACCGCACCTACTGGCGCGATGGCGATCATAAACATAAATGCCGTGCGCCACTGCCAAACGATGCCAACCAATGCACCAATTGCCATAGCTACATAGGCACCCATCGCAAGAATGGCACTGGGTACATGTATGTAGATGATTCGGAATGAATCGCCCTGTTGATAATCTGAGGGTGCGTAGCCCAAGCCCCAAATGATGCCAACAATCAGGCTAACAATAGCGACACCGGCGAACCAGCTTTGCAATACATCACAAAGCCAATAGGCTTTCTCAGGTTTTGCGAATGAGTTAATCCACTTCCACATTAATTTTGACTCACTTTTAATGAATATGCGATTGCCATTGGAGACAAGGCCACTGAAAACAGGAGTAGTGCCGCGATAATAGCAAGTTGCGGATGATAAGGTAATAACATTGATGCCGATTCTATGGCTGAAGTGGCAAAAATTAGTAACGGGATGAAAATCGGAATTAATAACAAAGCTAAAAGCACGCCACCTCTGTGCAAACCGACTGTCAGCGCAACACCAATAGCGCCCACAAAGCTAATCAAAGGCGTACCTAAGAGCAAGGTCAGCATAAGCGCTACGTACATATCGAAGGTGAGATTTAAGAACAATGCGAGCAGCGGCGAAATCAGAAACAAAGGCACAATATGCATTAGCCAGTGAGTGAGCACTTTCACCACGACAATCATGTAAAGAGGCGTTGGCGACAGAATATATTGCTCTAAACTGCCATCCGCAAAGTCATCTCGAAACATTCTTTCCATGCCTAGCAAAAGTGACAATATCGCGGCCACCCAAACCACACCGCCACCAATCCTTTGCAGAGTTTCTGGGCTGGGTCCAATGGCGAGTGGGAATAAAGTAATGACTAGCACGAAGAACATTAATGGTTGCATCAACTCAGCGCGTTGGCGATAGGCTAAGGCTAAGTCTTTTAGGAATACTGACTTCAAGGCTACCATGAATACTCCAAATGTAAGTTCGTCATGGGATAATCAATATTCAACGCTTGATGGGAGGTCATGATAATTGCACCGCCGCTCGTCAAGAACGACGCCATTTTGTTTTCAAGCTCGGATATGAGATGCACGTCCAAAGCCGTAAAGGGCTCATCAAGTACCCATAGCTTTGCATCACTTTTCAGCCATAGCTTCGCCAATGACACCCGGCGCTGCTGACCTGCAGAGAGGTTTTTCAAGGCAATATCTTCTAAGCCTGTTAAACCTAATTCAGCTAGGATTGAATGAATCGACGTTTGGTCTGCCTCAACACCATGCTGTTGGCACCAAAATCGTAAGTTTTCGGTCGCCGTTAGGAGTTGACTAATACCTTGCTTATGCCCGAAATAAAGCAAACTTTCAGAGGCGAAAGGGAGTTCTTTTTGAACATCGTGCCCGTTAATTTCAATATGACCAGATGATGGCGAACTCAAACCCACGAGTATTCTCAGTAAGCTTGTTTTACCCGCGCCATTTTCGCCTGTGACATAAAGCAATTGGCCTGGGTGAAGTTCAATATTGATATCGGAAAACAACTGGCGGTCACTTTTTTCGCAGGCCACTTGTTGCGCGGACAAAACACTCAAATAGGGATACTCAAATTTAGTTAATTATCAACGGGATATTACCATAGAATTTCACATTATTGCTGCTCGTTTGTGAATAAAAAACCTCCCATCATCTTTAATGCGAAGGCACCATCGTCTTTACTGCGAAGCCTCCACCGTATTTACTGCGAAGCCTTCACCGTCGTTACTGCGAAGGCAGTAATCTCCAACCATTCCCTCCAAAACTAAACTTACCTCAAAAAATACACTCAAACAAAGCATTGCTTTTTCAAAGGCTCTGCCGATAATTAGATATATGGCTGAAATTACTACTGTAACGCTTAATCAACTAAGTTCACTGACTCGAGGGTCAGAGGTTACTGCTGTAAAAAATAATACCAGCGCGAACACGCCACAACCACTAAATAATGTGGCCGCAAGCGTTGTTGTAAGTCAGGTGAATAGCAAAACAGTCACCTTGACGAACCCTCAAAATAAGCAATCTGTAGAACTCCCTGCGAGTGCACTGCGTAATTTAGGCAATGTGAAAACTGGTCAATCGTTCGAGCTCGTCGGCATTCCAAATAAACCGAACACTTACGCATTAATACCCTTAGCACTATCCAACAGGCCAAGTGCAGCGCTAAGCAGTCAATCTCAAGTTCTAGCGAACACCAAAGTAAACGTGAATGACAACCAATTGAACTCACTGGTAAGTAAAGCAACTGCCGCAGGTGAAGTTAGCTTCAGTGGCAAACCCATTATTAATGTCTCTGGGCGAATTACCGCAATTTCTGCGAATCAAGTTTCTGTTAGTTTTACTTTGCCGGGTTCTAACCTGCCGCCACAGCAAGCGCAAATCACCTTAAGTAAAGCTCAAGCGAGCGCCTTAAATATCAATACAAAGGTAAACATAGCGATAGATGTGAGTGATAAGCAAGCCAAGATTGTTTCCTTGAGCAAAACCAATGCTCAAGGTCAAAACATCGCCAGCTCTACCATCCAGTTTAGTGCACAATTAAGTCAGTTAAATAACGCTGCATTGCCGCCCAAGTTAATCAGTTCAGTTATTTTGCAGCAGCTTGCAGCTAATCAACAGTTAGCGGGTAATTTGCAAGGGACTCAGGTGAATATCCAAGCTAATGCTTCAGCCAAGAATACCGTACCCAACTTAACGCAAGCGATCATTCCGCTAACAGATGCAAAGTTAGCAGAACTGCCAAAAACATTGGTTGCTTCATTGCAAGCTGCTCTAGCTAAAGTGAATACAACAGGGGCGTCTCAAGTTGCATTAGTCATTGAGAGTGTGGGCAACAATAATTCTTTGAAGTTATCCGTTGTGGGAAATCTCAATAAATCATCGGTTGAATTGAATACGAGTCAGGTGCGTGCACTAATTGCGAAGGTTGATCTAAAGCAGAGTTCAGATACAGCGGCGCCTGATCGAGCACAATTAACAGGTGCTCAAGCAAGAGGAGCGCAATTAACAGGTGCTCAAGCAAGAGGAGCGCAAAATACGCTAACTCAAACAGCAAACAATCAAGCCATTAGCGACGCTGCTGCAAAGGTAAGTAATTCTCCCGCTACTCGAGCGAATATTGCAGATGCGGTCTCCACAAATATTGCCAAACAAGGCTTTATCGCCAGTCGTGCTGAATTAATTGCACAACAAGTGGGTAATTTAGTTGCCAAAGATTCAGTAACAAACCCGAATACAGTGGGTGCAAATCCTAGCTCAGTGGCAGCAAGTGAGCAACAAAGTATTCAAAACTTTAAAACGAATGCGCTTCTAGAGCAACTGACTAAATTCATTAGTACATCATCAGAAGCTAACGCAGCTGGTAATGCCAAACTGAATCTTGATGCTTTAAAGAATCAAGTACAGGCGCTAATTAAACAAACTTCGAGCCAAACGGCCACGCAAACTCAGACCCTAACTAATATATTGAATGCCTTGAGTAATGAAGGCGACATTGAAGCGCTTGGCAACGAGACACAAACCTTATTGAGGAATATACGAGAACTACTACCTGCGGCAACAACACCGACAGCGCCCATCGATGCGAGAAGCATTCAGCAACTTATAGGAGCGCCATTAAACAACGCGCCGATTAACGCATTGTCACCGACTGCGGCGAGTGGTTTTTTATCTGGCTTAGTGACGCTGTTGCAAGTGAGTTTGGCTACGCAACTTCAGCGACAGTCGAATAAGCAGGCGAGTAAACTGCAGGATCAGATACCCGATGTTATCAAGAGCGTGGTGCCCGGCATTCAAAAAACCACAAGCTCCAAACTCATGCAGGACTTCAGGCAGTTTGATGCAAAACATACGCTGTCTGCTGAAGTGGCAAAAATGTTATTTAGTCACCAACATCATAAACTCAAAAGTATCGAATCTTCCTTGCAGGGACAAGACCAACTCTACTATGCGCTTCCTAACACCTTCAGCAAAAATGCGGATGATATTGAGTTATTGGTGAAGCGAGAAACAAGGGAAAACGAGAGTAAGCCAAATGAAGCAGGCGTTTCGTCATGGTATTTAACAATGAAGTTAGACGTGGGCCCTTTAGGTCAAATGTTAGCAAAAACTCAGTTAACGGAAGATGAAATTAAGTTGCAGTTGTATACGTCCACTACTGAGCTAAGAAACAAAGCCTTAGACATGCTGCCTTTCTTGCAGCGCCGACTATCAGCTTTAGGTATCAATTTAACAGATAAATCCTGTCAGCTCGGTAAAATCCCCAAGCAACTCAAAAGCGAACACTATCAAGTGTTCGAAACTCAAGTATAGGGAAATATTGACATGAGCGATGATATTAAAAAGGCCGTTGGCCTAAAATACAATACGGCTGAGAACGATTCCCCTACGGTGATTGCTAAGGGCTTTGGTGATTTAGCTGATGAGATTGTAGCCCTAGCAAAAGAAAGCGGTGTCATGATCCATGAGGACCCTTATCTAAGTGACTTGTTAGCCAGAATGGATTTAGGCCAAGAAATTCCTGAGCAGCTTTACCATGTTATTGCGGAGTTGATTGCTTTTTCATACGTGTTACAGGGCAAATTTCCTGACTCGTGGTCGAATGTGCATAATAAGGTGGATTTTAAGGAGTAGTCACAAGGGTCAGTTGTGACTGCTGACTTAAGCTTTCTTATTGCGTCTATAGCACATTACTAATAGACCAAAAAAGCCAGATAAATCAATTCACTAAGTCAAGCGTAATGCATGCAACGAATTTAGTTTGCCGGTGTGTACCCTTCCCAAACCCCTTTTGTATCAATAATTTTTCCATTCGGTTTCGCGATACTCTTGAATTCTTTATGATCGACCAGCATCACGTGAATATCAGCATCTTGCAATGCTGTATCGAGTGAGACTAGGTTTATGCCATCAAGCTTTGTATCTAAACTGATATTTGGTTCAACGCATACACAATTAATATCACCCAAAGTCGAAATCAATTTCGCAATCGTTAATGAGGGGCTCTCTCTTAAATCATCAATATCAGGTTTAAATGCCAAACCATAGCAAGCAATAGTGACTTTGGACTTCGCCGCAGCGACATTTTCAAGCAGCATTTCACCCGCAGCTTGCTTCACTTTCTGAACCACCCACTTTGGCTTGCTGTCATTAATTTCACGCGCAGATTTAATTAATCTTGCCGTTACGGGCGATTTGCTCACAATGAACCAAGGATCAACAGCGATACAGTGCCCGCCAACACCTGGGCCGGGTTGCAATATATTTACACGAGGATGCAGATTAGCTAGGGAGATTAACTCCCACACATTAATACCAGCTTCGTCACAAATCATCGATAATTCATTAGCAAACGCGATGCTCACGTCTCTTGAAGCGTTCTCGGTTAGCTTCGCCATTTCAGCTGTTCTAGCATTAGTAATAATGCAATCCCCTTTCACAAAGGTCTTGTACAACTCGACTGCACGCTTTGAACAGGTTGGCGTGATACCACCGATAACTCTATCGTTAGAAACTAGCTCTTCGATTACTTTTCCTGGTAGCACACGTTCAGGACAATGAGCGACATTCACATCAGCAGTTTCGTCACCGTGTTTTGGAAAAGTCAGCTCAGGTCGCAACTCTGCTAGCCATTCCGTTACTTTTTCTGTTGCGCCTACAGGGGAAGTTGATTCCAGAATTACCAAGTCACCTTTCTTCAATACAGGTGCAATAGCTAAACAAGCTTTCATGATGTAACTAACATCAGGAACTGGAACGGAGGAGTCTGTTTTTAAGAAAGGTGTAGGAACGGCGATTAAGAAAGCATCCGCAGCTTGAGGCTCTGTAAATGCGATAAGTTTACCGTCACTGACCGCTTTAGAAACAATCTCTCCTAACCCGGGTTCCACTATGTGGATTTCACCGCGATTTATTGTATCAACAGCATGCTGATTAACATCTACGCCAATGACCTTTTTTCCGCTCGCTGCGAACATGGCAGCTGTGGGTAAGCCGATATAACCCAGACCAATGACAGATATTGTTTCAAATGACATTTACTTTGCTTCCTTCAATAATTGTTCCGCGATTCTTTTGCATGCTTGCCCATCACCATATGGATTATGAGCAATACTCATTTCTTTGTAAGCTTTTTCGTCAGTTAATAGGCGTTCTAATTCACTGTAAATCTTATTCGCATCCGTACCCACTAACTTTACAGTACCAGCCGATACTGCTTCAGGGCGTTCGGTTGTATCCCGCATTACCAATACTGGTTTACCCAGTGATGGCGCTTCTTCTTGAATACCACCTGAGTCAGTTAAGATAATGTTACTGCGATCCATCAGATACACAAACTCTAAGTATTGTTGTGGGTCGATTAATTTGATGTTGCTTATACCAGATAACAACCTATTGACCGGCTCAGAAACTGCGGGGTTTAAGTGTACTGGGTATAAAATTTCTACGTCGTCATGATCAGTCGCTACTTTCGCCAAGGCTTTACAAATATTCTCAAAGCCATCACCGAAGTTTTCTCGTCTGTGACCTGTAACCAGGATAAGTTTCTTTGAATCATCTAAAAACGCAAACTTCTTCGCCATCTCAGTTTGTAACTCAAGGTCATTTTTGAGTTTCTCTCGAACTAATAAGAGAGCATCAATTACCGTATTACCTGTAACCGTAATCGCATCTTTGCTGAAGTTTTCACGCAACAAGTTAGCTTCTGATTCTTTAGTGGGTGCGAAATGATATGTGGTTATTGCACCAGTGAGTTTTCTGTTAGCCTCTTCAGGCCAAGGTGAATAAATATTGCCTGTTCGCAAGCCGGCTTCAACATGACCTACAGCAATCTGTTCATAGTACGCTGCCAAACTTGTCGCAAATGTAGTAGCGGTATCGCCATGAACAAGCACAACATCAGGTTTGAATTCGGTAAGCACTGGTTTTAATTGTACCAATATCTTTGCAGTAACATCGTTTAAAGTCTGCTTGTGCTTCATTAGGTCCAGGTCGTAGTCGGGATGAATATCAAACAACTCAAGCACTTGATCGAGCATTTCTCTATGCTGGGCCGTAACACATACCTTTAAATCGAAGTTGGGATCGGCTTCTAGGTATTTGACCAAAGGCGCCATTTTAATGGCCTCAGGTCGAGTACCAAATACACAAAGAACTTTTTTCATGGATGCATACTTCCCTATCACAAACAGACATTTTCAATAATGGAAGCAAATCCTACTTAAAACCACGATATATGTCACATTTATTTGGTCTGATGATTCAGACTGTAAACTATAAACTGATACCTTATGTGTTTAATTGGGAGATGACTGCCTTCGCAGACATGACGGGTATGTTGACCTGATGGGAATGACTAGTGGGAGATGACTGCCTTCGCAGTCATGACGGGTATGTTGACCTGATGGGAATGACTAGTGGGAGATGACTGCCTTCGCAGACATGACGTCGGGTTGTAGTCATGACGTAGAGTTGCAGTTATGACGGGGGGTTGTAGTTATGACGGGGGGTTTTAGTTATAACGTGGCGTTGCGGTCATGCCGGGAGATTAATGAGTCTGGAAGAAAGCAAAAAAAATGGCTGAACAAGTCAGCCATTAAATACCCACTAGAGGGCAGCGCTAAAATCTACTTACTCGTCTGCTTCAGCTTCCGCCGCTTCTGCAAGCGCTTCTTCTTCAACTTTTTTAGTCTTGGGCATGAGCAGTTCGGCACGTATTAAACCTTCAATTTCTTGAGCCATTTCAACGTGCTCTTTTAAGTATTTAACTACGTTTGCTTTACCTTGACCGATACGTTCGCCATTGTAGCTGTACCAAGCACCTGCTTTTTCAACTAGCTTTTGCTTAACGCCTAAGTCGATAAGTTCAGCTTCTTTCGAAATACCAGCGCCGTACATGATCTGGAATTCGGCTTGTTTGAATGGAGGCGCGACTTTGTTTTTCACTACCTTCACCCGAGTTTCGTTACCGACCACTTCATCGCCATCTTTGATTGCGCCGATGCGACGAATATCTAAACGTACAGATGCGTAGAACTTAAGTGCGTTACCGCCTGTTGTCGTTTCTGGGTTACCAAACATCACACCAATTTTCATACGAATTTGGTTAATGAAGATAACTAATGTGTTTGAACGTTTGATGTTTGCGGTTAGTTTACGTAATGCTTGAGACATTAAGCGAGCTTGCAAACCAACGTGTGAATCACCCATGTCGCCTTCAATTTCAGCTCGTGGTGTAAGTGCCGCTACTGAGTCGACAATAACGACGTCAACCGCGTTTGAACGCACTAACATGTCACAAATTTCTAATGCTTGTTCACCGGTATCAGGCTGTGACACGAGTAACTCGTCAATGTTCACGCCGAGTTTCTCAGCATAAACGGGGTCAAGAGCATGCTCTGCATCTACGAAAGCACAAGTTTTGCCTTTCTTTTGAGCTTCAGCGATAACTTGTAATGTAAGGGTTGTTTTACCCGAAGACTCAGGACCATAAATCTCAACAACACGGCCACAAGGCAAGCCGCCTATGCCTAAGGCAATATCGATAGTAAGTGAACCTGTTGATATCGATTCAATATCTAATGCTTGGTTGTCACCTAAACGCATAATTGCGCCTTTACCGAATTGCTTTTCAATTTGACCTAGAGCAGCGTCTAATGCGCGGTTCTTATTTTCGTTCATGCCTTTGTCCTCGTTACCGGTTCTTCTTGCTGGTGCTGTCTTTTTTTGTTTTTCAGCTGATTTTTTTAACATGGCCATCGCTCCTAGGTGTCGTCAATTTTGTTTGGTTAGTGCAGTGATTACTCACCTTACTAATAATTTGTTCACTGTTATTTGTTTAGCAAATACAACACTCACCAAACTTTGTTTTCATTAGTTGTCTTTGCCGAAAATCCACTTTTTAAATGGAGCTAAACCAACACACCTAATCATTTATATCGCAAGTATACTGTATAACCATACAGTTTCAACAGGCAATTTAAAAATATTTTTAAGATACTGAAATTATAATGTTTTTTGTTTGAAATCGGATTTAAATAATCGTTAGCAAACTGAAAACCACTGTAGAAAAATAGGTCTTATACAGTAGTTATAACGAATTCTAACGAAAAAAAGATTAGGAGTTAACTAGACTGACGATCAGTTCTTTTAGGGCGAGATGTATTGCTTGTTCTCTTACTTGTTGTCTGTCACCACTAAAACATCTGGAAAAACAACGTGTGGTCACTGAATAAGTTATGTTGTCTTTGATGATAGTCTTTTCGTTAAGTGTAGAATTATCTTTAAAAGCTGGAGTTTCTTTAAGAACTGCTTTTCCTTTGAAAGCGCTACTTTCTTGGGGAGAGACATTGTCCTTGAGTAAGGAACTGTCGTCTAGCAAAGCATCATCTTTGATTACAGCACTGCTTTTTAAAACAGCAGTCTCTTCGTCTTCAGGTTTCACTTCAAGCATCGCAATCGCAAACCAAACCAAGCCAACAGGTTTTGAAGGGCTTCCGCCGCCTGGCCCTGCTATCCCACTAATTGAAACACAAAGATCCGCGCCGCTTTTATGCAAACCACCTTCAGCCATTTCACGCACAACTTCCGACGATACCGCGCCAAATTTAGCCAATGTGTCTAATTTAACGCCCACTTCTTCATGTTTGGCTTGGTTTGAATAAGTCACCCATGACTTCTCAAACCACTGTGACGAGCCAGCCACTTCTGTAATAGCATAAGCAACGCCACCGCCTGTACATGACTCAACCGACGCAACTTTCTTGTTTGCGGCTAATAAGTCTGCCCCTAAAGAGCGAGCGAGAGATCCCACATTTTTTGCACTTAAGTTTTGCAAAGTCTATTTATATCCCTGTGGTTTTCATTACAATGGCACCACATATTAAAGACAAGCTGAAGCTGTCACAATAGAAACCTGTTTAAAAAGCATGCCAAACAATAAAAATAATAAAGCGAAAGCGAGCTCACCGGCTAACACGCCAATGATGACGCAGTATTTAAAGATAAAAGCAGATCATCCCGATATCTTGCTGTTTTATCGCATGGGCGACTTTTATGAATTGTTTTTTGACGATGCGAAAAAAGCGTCAAACCTGCTTAATATCTCTCTCACTGCGCGCGGAAAATCAGGCGGCGAACCCATCCCTATGGCCGGCGTGCCTTATCATGCAGCTGAAAACTACTTAGCTAAACTCGTTAAAATGGGCGAATCGGTAGCGATTTGTGAACAAATTGGCGATCCTGCAACAAGTAAGGGCCCTGTCGAACGTGCGGTTCAGCGCATTGTGACACCCGGTACAGTGACCGATGAAGCTTTATTAGAGGAATCAAAAGACTCTGTTCTATTAGCCATTACCAAAGTGAAAGATGTGTATGGCTTGGCAACGATAGATATTACTAGCGGACAATTCATGATCTTCGATGCGCACAGTGATGAAGCCTTTCAAGCTGAACTTCAACGCATTCAACCAGCGGAAATTCTTTACCCTGAGCAATGCTCGTTCTTTCACTTAATAGAAAAGTGTAAAGGTTTACGCCGGCGTCCGCAGTGGGAATATGATATCGATACTGCGAACCTCAAACTCAACACACAATTCGGCACAAAAGAACTTGATGGTTTTGGCATTAATAGTAGTGCCGTCGCAATTGGTGCGGCAGGTTGCGTATTGCAATATGTGCAAGAAACACAACGCACTGCCCTGCCTCATTTACGCAAAATCAGCCAATACCGTGCCGATGAATCGGTGTTAATGGATGCGGCCACTCAGCAAAATTTAGAACTAACAAGAACCTTATCTGGCAGCACTGAAAACACGCTTTACTCCGTGCTGAACAACACCTCAACAGCAATGGGAAGTCGTTTACTGCAGCGTTGGTTGCACCGCCCCATCACGAACAAAGCAATGTTGTTATTCAGGCAAAATACGATTTCGGATGTGCAGCGACATGATTATTCCATGCTGCAAGACCACTTAAAACAAATTGGCGATATCGAAAGGATCCTTGCTCGCATGGCATTGCGTTCTGCGCGCCCGAGAGACTTTTCACGCTTAAAAGAAGCCTTGAATATTCTTCCTGATCTGCAGCAATGGTTGCGAGACTCTATTCCTTCGTCGGAGCATGATTCATTCAAAGTGTTCAGTAATGATATTGGCGAATACCCACGTGTTGCTGAACTACTGAACCAAGCGATTATTGACAACCCACCTGTTGTTTTGCGCGACGGTGGCGTGATTGCGGAAGGCTATTCTGAGGAACTCGATGAATTGCGTGCGCTTTCAAAAGGCGCAACAGACTTTCTTGATCAATTGGAAATTAAAGAACGTGAACGCACGGGAATTCCAACTCTCAAAGTAAACTACAATCGCGTGCATGGCTTCTTCATTGAAGTAAGTCGCGCCAATAGCGATAAAATTCCCGCTGATTATGTGCGCCGCCAAACTCTCAAGAACAATGAACGATACATTATTCCAGAACTTAAGGCCCACGAAGACAAAGTCCTGACGAGCCAAAGCAAGGCTTTAGCCTTAGAAAAGAAACTCTACGAAGCGCTTTTTGATGATATTGCGCCTGAATTACCAAGCTTAATGCAGAGTGCCGTCGCCTTAGCAACACTAGATGTACTGGCTAATTTCGCTGAGCGTGCCGACACCTTGAATCTACAGCGTCCACAGCTCGTTGAAGAGAACACCATCAAATACAGCGAAGGTAGGCATTTGGTAGTTGAAGAAGTGATGAACTCACCGTTCATCGCGAATCCATTGTTCATGGATGATAAAACGCGAATGCTAATGATCACCGGACCAAACATGGGCGGTAAATCGACATATATGCGACAAACCGCGCTGATTGTCTTACTCGCGTATGTAGGCTGTTATGTACCAGCGCAAGAAGCGCAGATTGGCCCCATCGACCGCATCTTTACTCGTATTGGTGCCGCAGACGATTTAGCATCTGGTCGCTCAACCTTCATGGTCGAAATGACGGAAACAGCTAACATTCTCAATAATGCAACGGCAAATAGTCTTGTACTCATGGACGAAATTGGCCGTGGCACCAGCACCTACGATGGCTTAAGTTTAGCTTGGTCTTGTGCACAATGGTTGTCGGAAAAATTGAATGCTTTCACCCTTTTCGCCACCCATTATTTCGAACTAACGAGTTTATCAGACAGCATTCATACCATTACGAACGTGCATTTAAGTGCAGTTGAACACAATGATGAAATTCGCTTTATGCATCAAGTTCAGCAAGGTGCCGCGAGCAAGAGTTATGGCTTGCAAGTAGCGAAGCTCGCTGGCGTGCCAAAAGCGGTGATTGATTCGGCGAAGCGTAAACTAGCTGAATTAGAGTTACTGGATGTGGTTAATGCGGATGCTGAAAAATCGGCTTCCACGAGCAGCGAAATTAAACAAGCGGAAAGTGAAGCCGTCGCAAAAGCAAGAGCCGAAACACAACTGAGCATGGCGTTTGAGGCTTCAGATTCAGAGCATTGGTTAGAAGAAAAGATCAAACAAATCGACATTGATGATCTAACTCCACGGGAGGCTTTAGCCTTACTTTATCAGTGGCGAAAAGAAGTTAAGTAAAAGTGACATGTTGATTGCTTGATATGTCGATTGGTTGATTGGTTAATTGCTTCAGTGTTTGATTGCTTGATTGAGTGTTTGATTGCTTGATTGAGTGTTTGATTGCTTGCTTGCTTGATTGAGTGTTTGATTGCTTGATTGAGTGTTTGATTGCTTGATTGATTGCTTGATTGAGTGTTTGAGTGCTTGAGTGCTTGAGTGCTTGAGTGCTTGATTGCTTGATTGCTTGATTGCTTGATTTCCCGATTTCTAGATTTTTAGATTTTTAGATTTTTAGATTTCTTAAACAATATTGCAACAAACCAATCTCATCAATTCAAAGCGAAAAACCTACACATTTCATCCCTAAAAGACTAGAAATCAGAACTAAATAAAGAGTAAGCTATTGTGATTAAAGCAATATTTAGCGCTCCCTTTCTACACAAGTAAGAAGGAAACTAACTTGAAAAAAATCACCTCAAATATGGTCAGTGTATTGAGCCTCACGCTATTTTTAACTGCGTGTGGTCAAGTCGATGAACTTGCGTCTCAAAACACAAAGGAATGCAAAGCCGCTGATTTAGTAATGCATAATACAACAATCTACACAGTAAATGAGGCACAACCTAAAGCAGAAGCGCTGGCTGTGCTGGGAGACAAGATTATATTTGTTGGCTCCAATTCAGATGTGTCTAGCTACCTATGCGGTGATGCGAAGATAATAGACATGTCCGGCAATTATGTTTATGCAGGCTTTACCGACAGTCATCAACATGTTGAAGGTGTAGGACAACGCCCGAAAACCTTGAGTTTGTTTGGTATCCCAAGTTTGCAACAAACCGTCGAAGCTATCGAGGAATTCGCGAATACAGTCCCCGCAGGTCAATGGGTACAAGGCAGAGGTTGGATTGAACGAGAGTGGACGGACGAACAACGCTTCCTTACGCGCTATGACGTTGACGCTTTCACTGCAAATAAACCGCTCTTTATGCCTCGTGCGGATGGCGTATCGGCTTTGGTAAATTCTAAAGCGCTGGCACTCGCTGGTATAAATAAAGACTCTCCAGATCCTATTGGTGGCAAATTTGAGAGAGATGCTAATGGTGTCCCGACGGGCTATGTCCTAGCGACGGCTATGGAGATTTTTCGTGAGCTCATTCCTCCCAAAACTCATGGGTATATTAAAGATAGTTTAGTACAAGGAATGAAACACAACGCGAGTTTAGGTTGGACTGGTACTCAAGACGCCGGTATGCCTTTCATAAATGTCGAGATTATGAAAGAAATTCACCAAGAAGGTGATATGGCAACGCGCATTTACGCTGCGGCAAATGTAAAAGAATCAAGCAAGATGTTTGCGCAAGGCCGCCAGGTTACTGAAGACAATATGTTTGATTTGAGAGGCATTAAGGTCTATATCGATGGTACCTTGGGTTCTCGCGGTGCTGCTTTATTAGAAAACTACGCCGATGCGCCTCACAACGGATTTATGAATCGCACGACAAAAGCTGAGCTTGAACCTATTTTACGCAAAGCCTTACGTGAAGGTATTCAGATTGAAACGCATGTTATTGGTGATCGCGCAGTACAAAAAGTCTTAGATTGGTACGAAGAAGCATTTAATGATGTACCAAAGGACCAACGTGCAGTTGAAGAACCGAGATGGCGCCTTGAACACGCACAAATTATTCCACCTGAAGAGCAAACACGTTTAATTAACTTAGGCGTTTTGCCATCGATGCAACCTAGCCACGGCATTGGCGATCTTAATTTCGCTCCCGACCGATTGGGTTCAGATAGGCTGGCTTATGCTTATCCGTGGCAACAACTTATCGAGCGTGGCTTAATAATATTAGGCGGCTCGGATGCTCCCGTTGAGTTAGGTGACCCTCGAATTGAGTTTTATGCCGCCATTGCGCGCAAAAGATTGGATGGCAGTTCTGATGATGGTTGGCATCCAGAGCTGGCGGTGAGTCGAGAGTCAGCACTCAAAATGTTTACGATCTGGCCTGCATATGGTGCGTTTCAAGAAAACATTCGTGGCTCAATTGAAGTGGGCAAATATGCTGATTTGACTATTTTTGATCGAGACTGGATGACAATTCCTGAAGCAGAGATTTTGGACTCTGAAACTGTCATGACGGTAGTGGGTGGTAAAATTCGTTATCAACAATAGTGGGTATCCACAATAGTAGCTATCAGTTTACTTAAGTGAGAACTTAAATCATTAAAACAGTACATGTAGACAAGCAATAATGGACGCCACTTATCATTGCTGAATGCACTCACAATGCATTCAGCTTATCCATTTGAAGCTATGGTGCCCTTAAGCAACAGATTTATTACTAATCCCACACAATTTTCATTTACTCTACGGGTAGTTTTTTAGTATACTATCCGCCCATCAAAGCACGCCTTCAATGTGCTTGAGGAACCATGATTCGGCCCTCGATAACAGTTTAATTTTAAGCGCTTATATATTTGAATATCGTTTACCAATAAACCTATCCAGCCCGTCATTTGTGTTCCGAAAAACAGCTTATACAAAATGGACTTTTAAAAGATTCCGTTCAACCCAAGTATCTTAGGTTTTGCATGACAAATTATATTTTCGTCACCGGTGGTGTTGTTTCATCACTAGGTAAAGGTATTGCAGCAGCATCCTTAGCCGCCATTCTTGAAGCACGAGGCCTTAAGGTCACCATGCTCAAACTCGACCCTTACATTAATGTTGACCCAGGCACGATGAGCCCAATTCAACATGGTGAGGTGTTTGTCACCGACGATGGTGCAGAAACCGATTTGGATTTAGGTCACTACGAGCGCTTCATTCGCACCCGCATGACCAAACGTAACAACTTCACAACCGGTCGCGTCTATGAAGAAGTCATTAAACGCGAACGTCGTGGCGATTACTTGGGCGCCACTATTCAGGTAATACCGCACATTACCAATGAGATTAAACGCCGCATTATTGCTGGCGCGGAAGGAAACGATGTCGCTATCGTTGAAATTGGCGGCACTGTAGGTGATATTGAATCACAACCTTTCATTGAAGCTATCCGTCAGTTAGGAACCGAAGTGGGGCGCGAGCATGCCATGTACATGCACCTTACACTCGTACCTTATCTAGCTGCATCAGGCGAAACCAAAACAAAACCAACCCAGCATTCTGTAAAAGAATTGCGCTCTGTGGGTATTATGCCTGACATCTTAGTTTGTCGTTCTGAAGTGCCACTGCCAAGCAATGAGCGTGCGAAAATAGCCTTGTTTACAAACGTTAACGAGAAAGCGGTTATTTCACTGCGCGATGCAAGCAGCATCTACAAAATTCCAGCGGCCTTGAAAGCGCAAGGTATGGATGAATTAGTCGTGAAGCGTTTTGGATATGACTGCCCAGAAGCCGATTTGGCAGAATGGGAACAAGTGCTTTATGCTGAATCGAACCCTACAGGCGAAGTCAATATTGGCATGGTCGGTAAGTATGTTGAGTTACCTGACGCATACAAATCAGTAAATGAAGCTTTAAAACATGCTGGTCTGAAAAATAGACTGACCGTGAATATTAAACACATCGACTCGCAAGATGTCGAAAGCAAAGGTATTCATATTCTTCATGACCTAGACGCAATCCTTGTTCCTGGCGGATTCGGTGAGCGCGGTATTGAAGGTAAAATTGCTGCAGCGAAATATGCACGTGAAAATGATGTGCCTTATTTAGGTATTTGTTTAGGCATGCAAGTGGCTTATATAGAATTCGCTCGTAATGTCGCGGGCATGGAAAATGCCAACAGCACAGAATTCGATCCTGATACACCATTCCCAGTTGTAGGTTTGATAACAGAATGGTTAGACGCCGACGGCGGCAAAGAGATCCGAGATGTTTCCGATGATTTAGGTGGTACTATGCGTTTGGGTAGTCAACTTTGTCACCTAGCGAAAGGCAGTAAAGTTGAAAGCATGTATGGCAGCACCGAAATTTTTGAACGCCACCGTCATCGTTATGAAGTAAACAACAACTTACGTGGTGAAATTGAAAAAGCCGGTTTGAAAGTAAGTGGTTTATCGACTGATAAAGCCTTAGTTGAAGTGATCGAAATTGAAGATCACCCTTGGTTTGTAGCAGGCCAATTTCACCCTGAATTCAACTCAACTCCGCGCGACGGACACCCCTTGTTCACAGGGTTTATCGCTGCCGCGGGTGAGTATATGAAGAATAAGTAGTGATCTTATTGTCATTACTGCGGAGGCAGTAATCTCCATCAAGGGACTGCACATGTAAGAACGGCGTGAGTAGTGGGAGGTTCTTGCCTTCGCAAGAATGACCGTGAGGCAAGAATGACGGTAAAAGAGTATAAACAACAAATTTAAACAAGTACCAACAACAAATAAAAGGAACAAAGATGGCGAATATTTCTCGCATTGTAGGTCGCGAAATTATGGATTCACGCGGAAATCCAACGGTTGAAGCAGATGTTTATTTGGAATGTGGTGCTATGGGGCGTGCTTGTGCTCCTTCAGGTGCATCAACTGGTTCAAGAGAAGCCTTAGAATTGCGTGATGGCGACAAATCGCGTTATTTAGGTAAAGGTGTATTGAAAGCCGTTGCCGCAATCAATGACAAAATAGCGCCCGTATTACTAGGTGTTGATGCTGACGACCAAGCCAACGTTGATCAAATCATGATTGACTTAGACGGTACTGAAAACAAAGAAGTACTTGGCGCGAACGCTATTTTGGCAGTATCACTTGCCGTTGCAAAAGCAGAAGCTATCAGCCAAAAAATTCCCTTATATGTGCACATCGCAAACTTGAACGGCACTCCTGGTGTTTATTCAATGCCAGTACCAATGATGAACATCATCAACGGTGGCGAACATGCTGATAACAACGTCGATATTCAAGAGTTTATGGTTCAGCCAGTTGGCGCGCCTTCATTCACCGAAGCCTTGCGCACAGGTGCTGAAATTTTCCATAGCTTGAAAAAAGTATTGTCTGCTAAAGGTTTGAATACCGCTGTAGGTGACGAAGGTGGTTTTGCACCTAACTTAACATCGAATGCTGAAGCATTGTCTGTCATTGTTGAAGCCGTTGAAAACGCGGGTTACAAAATGGGTACGGATGTTACCTTAGCACTTGATTGCGCAGCCTCTGAATTCTATAAAAATGGCCAATACGTACTAAGTGGCGAAAGCAAGTCTTTCGACTCAAATGGTTTCAGTGATTACTTAGCTGACCTTGCTGCTCAATACCCAATCCTTTCTATCGAAGATGGTTTGGACGAGAGCGATTGGGACGGTTGGGCTTACCTAACTAAAATCCTTGGTGATAAAGTACAGCTAGTAGGCGACGATTTATTCGTAACCAACACTAAGATCCTATCTCGTGGTATTGAAAATGGTGTGGGTAACTCAATCCTTATCAAATTCAACCAAATTGGTTCATTAACTGAAACCTTAAGCGCGATAAAGATGGCGAAAGATGCAGGCTTCACGGCAGTTATCTCTCACCGTTCTGGCGAAACTGAAGATGCAACGATTGCAGATTTAGCAGTGGGTACAGCAGCCGGTCAAATCAAGACAGGCTCACTATGCCGTTCTGATCGTGTTTCTAAGTACAACCAATTACTTCGCATCGAAGCAGAATTGGCTGAACTAGGCACACCAGCACCTTACAAAGGTCGCAGTGAAATTAAAGGCCAATAGGCGAACCTAAAGACTAGACTAATAGCCTGAAATAACGCGTTAAGTCCAATTAGCGCTATATTTTCATCGATAACTTTGCTTAAATTAGTCGAACTTAGGATAATTAATGAAAGCGGCATCTTAATGTATTAAGATGCCGCTTTATTTTTTGAGCATTGTGAACAAATAAACGACGTGATGAGCGACCAGCAACCCGATCAAACTAACATTTTTAACTTAGCAGAACAGTTTCCGAACGTTGCTGAGTTATGCAATGCTTTGTATGAAAGAGAGCTAGTAAGCCTTGCCACCAGCAATATCAAAGACCCTACCCTATTAAAACGAAAACTCAGCGGTCTTACTTATCATATTAAGAACGCGGCTGAATTTCTCATTAACGAACCCACTCCCATTGACGTTGATGTTCATAATGGCACTTGGAAATCCAAGCAAAGTAATAAGTGCCCTGCGGCGAAACCTGCAACTAGTGACGACGAAATTGCTAAAGCCGAAAAGTGGTTCAAGCAACACCATTATCATGGCGCTGTTGTTTGTATTTATGTGAATGATTACGGTAACGAACATATTGAGCTGGATTCAATTGATATGATCCCTACCCCAGCAAACAAGCTTCACACCAATAAATACGGTTGGTTTGCGCTAAATGGCGAGTCGCTTGAAGCATCTAAAACACACGTAACACACCGATTAGTTAAGCCCAACAAAGCCATATTGAGTGCAGCTTGCAGTGGACATACATGGAATACGAAAGGGAAGTCGACGCCGCGAGCTTTGAGTTTGCGAGAGTTGTTGTTATCGACGAATATTAATTGGAAGACGTTTAAGTAGTTTTCAAAAACAAGAAAGGGGAGCATAAACTCCCCTCATAAGCGCTTCTGAATTACAATTTTCTAAATTTGCGTCCAAACACTAAACCCGCAACACATAATCCTAACAAGGACAATGTAGAGGGCTCAGGAATTCTAGCTGTTAGTTGATTATAGTTCTGAGTTTGTGCATCAGAGAAGGCAACTTCTAGGTTTGCGCCACCACCATTTTCAAAAAAGTACAATTCAAATGCATGAATGCCTGAAGCTACTGCTGAACTGAAATAATATTGAGGTGGATGTAATGTAGGGTCACTCAACACAGTCACTCCATCAATCAATACAAACACACCATCATCATTCCACGTTCTTATTATGCTGCTTGTTAAAAATTCAATTGTTCCAGTGATTCTAACAAAAAATGTGTCGTTAATTGCAGCACTTGAACCAGACCAAACTGGCGCATCGGAAGGCCACAAGTTAAACCCTGCAAAATTACCGGGAGAATTTGTATCACTAAAATCGATGACACTAAAGCTTGCAGTGGTGCTTGCGGCATTAGCATTGGCATAGCTTTGCATATTTGACAAGCTAGTAGACCAATAATTATCATATTGCTCGACTATAAACGCCGCATTAGCTGACATCGAAATTGATGACAACAATGCAATCAGCATCGTACTTCTTTTAATCCATTTAATCATTATCGGTACCTTTATTATTATTCCGTAAACTACGTGTAGCATTGTGCTACTATAAACAGACAAGCAAAGTTCAGACCACAACATAAAACACAATAATATCAGCCACTTGCACTAGCGTAAAAGACAAAAGTTATTTATATGTAAAATTATCTGACAGGTAAATTAGGAGCGTCCCGCGCAAAAGCCTAATTTAGGTTGACTCTGCACACTGCCTATTTTTCTTGAATTTCTAAAGTGGTATGTCCAATGCACTAAACTATTGGGTGCTATTAGCTTCGCTTAGGGTTTTTACTGCAACCCAACAAACTCATAATCCGTTAAACTTTCTAAAAAGTTCAGCAAATCTTGCTTCTCTTCATCCGTAATATCAAAGCCCTGTACAAATGGGCTTTTCAGTGGATTTTTAATACCTTCACCACGCCCACCTGCTGCGTAAAAGTCTATGACTTCAGACATTGTCGCCATGGAACCATCATGCATATACGGCGCGCTTAGCATCACATTGCGTAAAGTAGGCGCTCTAAATTTACCGACATGAGTAGGGTCAAAAGTGATATCGGCTAAACCTTGATCGTTATTCGCATAGTTCCCTTTCCCATCCACGTTATACAAGCCTGTATTGTGAAACGAAATTAGGTCGAGCTTCTGCATTGCGTGCTTACTCGATTGTGTGAAGTTAAAGCCGCCATGACAATGAAAGCATTCCAACTTTTCAGAGAAGAACAAATCCATCCCTCTTATGGCAGAATCGCTCAAAGCTTCGTCTTCATTGAAGTAAGCATAGCGGTCGAAGCTTGAATTAAAGGATGTCAGGCTTCGCACAAAAGCAGCCAAGGCTTTTACAATGTGGTCAAAATGAATGTCTTCATCACCAAAAACCTCATTAAAGTCAGCACGATAATCACCTAAGCGGCTAATGATGTCTGCTTCGTTGCCTGTGACACCCATTTCAACTGGGGCTTCATTGAATAGCGGTATTAATATTTGATTTTCGAGAGTGCCCAAACCATTATCCGCCCAAGTAAAACTGCCGTTATAAGCTACGTTCACCAAAGCCATGGAGTTGCGTTTTAATACTTCCCCAGTTGTTCCCACTGAGGTTTCTCTTGGCTCGGCAAAGGCGAATGCTTTGATATGACAAGACGCACATGATTGCTGCTGATTAAAGGATAAGCGCACGTCGTTAAACAATCTTTCGCCTAAAGCCACTTTTTCCTTTGTCATTGGGTTGTCCGCTGGAATAATTGGCTCTGGAAAACCGGCAGGGATATTCCATTGATAAGGTGTAGTTTGCTTTTGAGGCGAACAAGCCGCTATGAAGAGAAATGCTAAAGTTGAAAATACTTTAGTTATTGAGCCTTTTTTGAAGCCATTATGCTTTAACGCTCCTTTCCTGAAACTTCCTTGATTCAAAGCACTTTGATTAAACTCTCTTTGGATGAAAGCTTTATGATTGAAGCATACTTGCTTGAAGTCACATTGCTCAAAAACTCTGTGGATAAAGACTATCGGAGCAAAGAAAACCTTCTTCAACATAAAAGACCTAACGCCACCCCTACTCAAAAACGCCTTCCTCATACAAATTATTCACTAAACCCTTGCAAGAATCATTATCGATACCCGAGAACATGCATGTGCTCTCTTGCGAAGGAATAATTTGATGTATCACTTTATCCAGATGAAGTTTAAGACTAATGTGAATTTGATCATCATTTAAATCTGGATGATCACTTGAATGAAATCCAATGGCTTGAATAGTATTGGGCGGCAAAACCACTTCCACAGGAATAACATTCGGCTGCGCGCAAGCTTGTTTAGGCGCCCGCACCATCGCCGCAGATTCACATCCGACACTACCTAAATGAAATGACCATGAATTGCCCTGCTTACTTTGCATGTCCCAACGAATAAATTTATAGCCATTTCGCCAGGCCCAAAACATACTTGAATCATTCAAAGGTGAAGCTTGTAGCAAAGGATTTTGGTGATTGAGTTCAAACGGAACGCCCACTTTAAATGACAAGGTGAGCGGCTTGCCTGCATCTGCGTTTATCACCTCATTCAGTAAATCACGATTTGATTTCCCGCTTCCAACTCGCATATCCACCAAATCAATCACGCCGCTAAGACTTAAATTACTCATCAATTGTTGACAGTCACTAGGCGAGCGTAACAATACAAGTTGCTGGCTTTGCCAATCGTTATCGTCTAGGATTATGGGATACAAATTGTTGAGTGAAAACTGGTGCAAAAACATAGCCAGTTCAGAAATTTGCCACTCTTCATTATGCATACTAAGCGTTTGTCCACACTGGACTGCTTTGCCTTGAAAATAGGGCTGAAAGCTGATGCCTATTGACTGGCCAGGACTTATGTCAGCTTGATGTGCGCTTTCAGGTGCTGGAGAGCAGCCAAAAAATAACAGCAAAGCAGCAATGATAAGAATGCCTTTGGGCGTGTTGATTGTTGAATTTGTGAAAATATGTGTTTGCAAGTACAAAAATGGAACCGATATGAAAAAAACTTTTACCAGTTTACGCATCTTGCTATTAATTGCCACAGGGATTTGTGCTCAAGCGAATGCCCACACCGATCACGACAAAGCACGATTTGTTGCTGAAAAAGGCGTGGATGCTGGCGATTGTAAAAATCGTTTCCGCCCATGCGCATCTATTGGCTATGCCGCACAACAAGCTAACAAAGGCGATACCGTTCTAGTTGCCCAAGGAAATTACGAATTAAAACAGTTTGCCGATGTCCTGTATTTGGTCAGCGATGTGGTTCCCGCATTAGGCGGCTTCCAAACGCTAGATAATTATCAGGTTCAAAACCCACAAGCTTTTCCGACTACTCTTACCGGCGTGCCTTTGGAGTATGCAAGTGAGTTATACGACAAAGGCTTCAATGTTATTGTTGATAGCAAAGGTCAAGATGCAGCCACAGAAGTTGCGCTTGATAAAAGCTTAGCGCAAGTAAAAGCAATGTATCAATCACAAGTCGATACTCCTTGTGTGAATGGTTTTGCGGGTCAGTTTGCTTGTGACAAAATGTCACTGCTTAGCCACATCCCGGTTGCTAGCTTCCCAACTAATAGCTCTGGCGCCAATGATATTTGGGGTCATGTCGATTTAAATACAATGAAAGAATATGCCTTAATTGGCTTACGCCGTGGCATTGCATTAGTTGACGTTTCTGAACCGGTCAACCCCGTGATCATCAACGCCATTTCAGGTCAAAATACAACTTGGCGCGACATCAAAGTACTGCAGTATTTCAATCGTGACATGAACAAGTGGGAAGCTTACGTTTATGCAACTGCTGATAGTGCCTCAGAGGGTTTGACCATTATGAACCTGAGCGATCCTAGTGAAGGATTGGTCTTGGTTGATCGCGATGTAAGGGATTCAGAAGCTCACAACATCTACATTTCAAACGTCGATTATGGTTTGAACATCAAGAATTCAAGCGCTACGCCACAAGCACACATCTTAGGTGCGAATAACTTAGGTGGCTCTATGCGCAGCTATCGTCTTACCGACCCTGAAGTACCCACGCCTACTTATACTCTATCTGGCGCGACTCGAAATGACTACACGCACGATGCATCTTCGATGTTAATCAATGATGAGCGTGCACAGCGAGACTGTGTGAATGCGACATCAGCAGGATGTACCGTGATGTTCGACTTCAATGAATCGACAATGCGTTTGTGGGATCATTCAAATTTGGGCAGCGCTGTTGAACTCTCGGAAGTCACATACCCGAATGCTGAGTACACCCATTCTGGATGGTGGAGTGAAGACCAACAATATGTGATTTTGCACGACGAATTAGATGAGCAGCGCCAAGGCTTAAATACAACAGTGCATATATTTGAAATATCAGACCTAAACGCACCGGACTTAGTTGCCACTTATACCGGCCCAACTCGCGCAATTGACCACAATGGCTTTGTGCGTGGTAATAAATATTACATGTCTAACTATGAGCGTGGCGTCACTGTGCTGGATATATCAGATCCTTTACAAACAACACAAATTGCTTATTTCGATACCTTCCCAAGCTCAGATAATGCATCGTTTAACGGCGTTTGGGGTGTTTATCCTTACCTTCCTTCAGGGATTATCCTTGCCAGTGATATTCAAGGCGGTTTGTATGTGTTGCGAGATGAATCGAATACTGACGCAAAAAGTGATGCTAATTTCTCAGCGTCATATTTTGAGGTGACTGAAGGCGAGTCAGTAGACGTAGTCGTTAACCGAACGGGCACAAACGCAATGTCGGTTGATTACAAAATACTGCGCGGCGCGGCAAGCGGGAACGATTTCACCGCAGAGGAAAGTGGTACTTTATTGTGGGAGGACGGCGATACAAGTGCAAAAACGATTAACATAGAAGCACGCGATGATGGCACAGGTGAAGCCACTGAAAGCATGTACATTCGCTTAGAAAACCCTTCGCAGGACGCAGAACTAGCCACACCAAATATTGCCAAAGTTGATATTCTGAGTTTGACCGACCGTTCTTCTACCATCGTCTTAGCGAAAAGTAGCTTACTAGTTAAGGAAACTGTGGGCGCAATTGAGCTAAGCGTCACACGCTCTGGTGCATCTGATAAAGCTGCGTCAGTAGGTTTAAGCCTTGATTTTGGTAATCAAGACGATTCAGACGCGACACTGTCTACCGATTTGCTTGAATGGGCTGTTGGCGAACTAGGCACTAAAAACTTTACAGTCAATATCGTCAATGATGACGAAATTGAAGAGAATGAATTGTTTGCCGTTGTGTTGGATAACCCTGATAACGTCACAATTTCAGGTTCGACAAGAGTGACTATCACTATTCGAGATGATGACTCAAACCAAGCACCTACGGTAAGCACCGAAACCGCAATCAACGTGAATACCAGGTCAACCATCACCCTGATGGCAACAGCAAGTGATCCAGAAGCTCAGGATTTGACCTACTCTTGGGTACAAACATCAGGCACTGCCGTTACACTGGCCAATGCCGATAGTTTAAGCACCACGTTTACAACTCCTGATGCAGATAGCACGCTGCGCTTCACGTTTACGGCAACTGATGACTTTAACGCATCAACCTCCATCGATGTGACTGTGAACGTAATTGCACCAGAGCCACCGCCGGAATTGATTGTTGTTACGCCACCCTCATCTAGTTCAGGTGGCGCAATCGGATTGTTTAATTTACTAGTGTTATTGACTTTGTTTAGACGAGTTAGTCTAAACAGAGCGAAACAGCGTAAATCATAATTCGTAAATAAAGTAAAATTCCGAGATGCCAAATAAAGGGCTCACTGAATAAGTGAGCCCTTTTGCGTTGGATAGTATATCCTTTGTCATCACTCCCATATTCATCAAAAATAAGGCAATTAATTGAACAGCAGCGCATCAATACTTTCGTGGCTATTTTCACATTTACGCCCGTACACGACTAAAGTCATCCTTGCATTAATCGCCCTAGTGATCGGCGCAATGTCTTGGTTGATCTTAGGCCAAGGTGTAAAAATGGTGGTTGATCAAGGTTTCGTTGTTGGTGATGAATCGATGTTGCTGAATTCATTACTTTTAGTGCTCGTGATTGCTTTAATTGGCAGTGTTTCAACCTACTGTCGATTCTACTTAATGGTTTGGCTGGGTGAACGGGTTTGTGCTGATATTCGCAAAGCCTTGTTTTCACATTTAGTTACCTTATCGCCTAGCTTCTTCGCCGAATCACGCACAGGTGAAGTGATATCGCGATTTACTAGCGATACGACCTTGTTGCAGTCTGTTGTTGGCACGGGCGTTTCTATGGCATTGCGCTCATTGGTTATGTTCATTGGTGCTCTTATACTGATGGCTATTACTAGCACGACGCTAACTATATACGTATTCATCGCTGTGCCCATTATTTTGCTTCCTATTAAATTACTGGGCAAAAAAGTAAGACACTTCGCCAAAGTCAGCCAAGATGATGTGGCTAATATGGGGACTTTGATTGATGAAAGCCTGCATGAAATTCACACATTGCAGTCCTACAATCACGAACAACAAAGTGTTAATGAATTCGATGCCAGTGCCGAACAGATCATGCATAGCGCTGCAAAGCGGATTCATTATCGAGCTTTGTTAATTGCTATGATCATGTTTATTAGCTTAAGCGCCATTTTCATCGTTGTTTGGGTGGGCGCAATTGATGTTATTTCAGGAGCAATCACTCCAGGTGAATTAACCGCATTTGTATTCTATGCTGTGCTGGCTGGCGGTGCTATTGCGACTATTAGTGAAGTGATTGGTGATCTACAAAAAGCGGCAGGTGCGAGCGAGCGCATTGTGGAGTTGATGAATACTTTGCCTGATATTCCTGTTGAAGCGACGGGCTCGACGTCTGATCAAGACAAACTTTTACAGCATGAGTATGTTGGTAAGGCAACGGTTTCTGCTTCAACTGCCGCTTCTAGTTCATCTCGTGAATCCCACACATCTGACATATCTAAAGCATCTAAAGCATCTAAAGCATCTAAAGCAGGTTCCACAAAGTCTGAACTGACGTCAACAGCTCATCCTGAATATGATAGTGATGGAGACATCGAAACTAATAGCAAAACTGATAACGAAGAAGTAAACCAGCAAGCAATTCCAACCACAACAAAAGGCTTTAGAATTAACGAACAAGCCCTAGTGGATTCGAATAAACCCATTCTCGCACTGGATAAAATCGGCTTTAGTTACCCAAGTGTCCCCGACAAACTCGTGATTCACGATGTGTCATTTAATGTGATGCCCGGTCAAAAAGTAGCGATTGTCGGTCATAGCGGCGCAGGTAAATCGACCTTATTCGATTTATTAATGCGTTTTTACGATATCGATTATGGTGAAATACGTATTGGTGACGCAACACAAAAAAGTATCAGCACCGCCGACATTCGTCGCCAGTTTGCCTTAGTACCGCAAGATGCCGTGATATTTGCTACAACAGTAATGGATAATATTCGCTTATCAAACCCTCAAGCCAGCAAAGAGGACGTTATTGAAGCGGCCAAACTCGCCTTTGCCCACGAATTCATTTTAGACTTTGTAGACGGTTATGAGACTCAATTAGGTGAGCGTGGCGTGAAACTGTCAGGCGGTCAGAAGCAGCGTATTGCAATTGCTAGAGCCATCTTAGCAAAACGCCCTATCCTCTTATTGGACGAAGCAACCAGTGCATTGGATGCCAGCAGTGAAAAATACGTGAAACAAGCGCTCGACTCTTTAATGACGAAAACCACCACCTTGATTATTGCGCATCGTTTATCTACGGTGATCAATGCTGACAACATAATTGTAATCGAGAAAGGTAATGTCTTAGCTCAGGGGAAACATGCGCAATTGATGGAGCAGAGTCCGGTTTATAAGGAGTTTGTGGAGTTGCAGTTAAGTTAGTTTACAAGTTACAGCTTACATCTATAATTAGATGAACTTGAATGGTCACAAATTAAATCTAAAAGAGGTTCTTGCCCTTGTCTGAGATATCGGAAATATTGTCAACATTAAAATCAAACGCACGATTTTCCTCATCAATTTTGGATAATGAAGAAGCGAGCAAGCTGTACTTAAAAGGCACAGAAGGAATCGAAAGATCAATACTGGGTGCCATCAAAGTTAATCGCCATGAAGATATAGCACTGATATTCTCTGCTGTAAGCGAGCTTGAGCATTCTAAAAGGATTAAGCTATACCCAATTTCAACAGGTAACAACTGGGGCTACGGAACGTCACTTCCGAACGAAAGCGCTAGAGCTGTTATCATTGACTTGTCAGACTTAGCAAAAATTACTGTTGTTAATGCAGAACTTGGTCATATTGCGGTTGAACCTGGCGTTACACAGGAATCACTCGCTCGTTATTTTGCAGAAAATGACCTTCCATTTATGGTACCTGTTACAGGTGCTGGTCCTAATGCTTCTATTCTAGGTAACGCTCTCGAACGAGGATACGGAATTACACCTCATCAAGACCATTTTGGTGCGGTTAATGATTTGAAAGCCTACCTTCCTAACGGTGAACACTATATGTCACCGTTAGGCGAAATGTTGACGAAAGCAAATGCAGACGAATTCGGTGTAAATACTTCGTACAAATGGAACGTCGGTCCTTATTTAGATGGCTTATTTACCCAATCCGGCTTAGGGATAGTTTATGAAGTTACTATTCGTGTAAAACGCCAGACTGAATCTTTTGACTCCTTTTATATCAATTACGAAGAAGAAAATAATATTACCGACGCGTACGACTTTGTTAGAGAAACTCTTGAGAGATATGACGGTATTGTTGGTTCGATAAATTTAATGGACAAACGCAGACTTATTTCAATGTTATCTGAAAATCCCAACCTGCAAACTTCCTCCCTATTGAATGAACAGCAAATTACCCAGATTTCAAAAAAGAAAAATATTCCAGCATGGACAGTAATAGGAACAATATATGGAGACAAAGAGATTGTGCTAGCGGCAAAAAATAGGATTAAAATGCTAGCCAAATTAAAATCTAGCAAAATTATTTTTTCCAATGACTTGCTTGTAAGAATGGGTAAGTTTGTTTTTGACAAATTGCCTTCATACGTTTTCCAGAATGTGCATAAGCAACTGAACTCTTTAGAGAAAGGTATCGAAATCATGCAGGGTAAGCCTAATACAGTTGCGTTGAAGTTAGCTTATTGGCGAAATAAAAAAGTACGTCCCCAGGAATCTTCGAGACTTGACCCAGCGAAAGACGGCTGTGGCCTACTTTGGTACGCTCCTTTAATCCCCATGAAAAAGGAAAAACTCATTGAATACGTTGCACATGTTAGAAGCACTTGTAGCCGATATGGGATTGATCCAATGATCACGTTCACCAATCTAAAACATGATTTAATCGATAGTACCGTACCATTACTTTTTGATAAGGACGATCCTATCAAAGTTGATTTAGCAAAAAGATGCTTGTCTGAATTGGTAGAAAAAGGTTTATCCAAAGGGTACGTGCCTTATCGCTTGAACATAGAGCAACAGAAAGTGTTTTTCGATGAGACTCTCTCAAGCCATCGATTGATGCAGGGCATGTATTCTCATACTGACCCAAATCGTATTTTACAGGTTGGTAGGTATGGTAAATAGACAATTTAAATTGAATATCGTCCACAAATTATTTTAATAAATTTGATCGCTAACGAAAAAACGAACCTGCACCTCTGCATGTGTATGACAAACCTTGTAACAATTAATCAACAATTTGCGGTAAAAGCAATCTAAAAACCGTATACGAAAGTAGTATTATATTAATATCGCTTCTTTGGATCGCCTCTCTGAAGCAAACGCGCCTTCGACAGAAAGGCTAAGTCTAACTAGCTTTGGATAGCATTATGTTTGTAAACTTTACACGAAAATCGCTACTCGCCCTCTTTTTATCTTCAATGGTTTTTACAGCCGTTGCTGAAGATAAAAAAGATGACGCAAAAGACGAAGAAAAAAAGAAAGAAACTCTAACTGAAATTTTAGAGAAAAAAGACGCCTTTGAGGGTTTTGTTGGCATATACAGAGATAAAGAAGACGGCAGCGGATTGGTTGTTATCAATGAATCGCAACTAAACACGCCTTTCTTATATTTCGTATCAACAGTTGATGGCGCGGTAACAGCAGGTACTTTTAGAGGTCAATTTAGAGGCTCTCGTTTAATCGAGATACGTCGCAACTATGACCGCATTGAAATAGTATCAAAAACACCACGCTTTTACTTTGACCCAGAAAATGCAGTAAGTCGCGCAGCAGATGCTAATATCAGCGAAGCGATTTTATTATCAACCAAAATTGAACATGAAGAAGATGGCAAAATTGCTTTTTCATTAAATGATTTGTTTGCTAATGAAGATCTTCATCAAATAACTCAGGGCCCAAGCGATGACCCGAAAGCAGACAAACGTCGCTTCAAGCCGGGTAAGTTATCGAAAGATAAAACAAGCATTAGTGAAATCAAAAACTTCCCTGAAAACACCCATGTTGTAGTTCGTTACGTCTATGAAAATAGCACGCCAACGGTAAGCGGTGGTCCGGACATTTCTGATTCTCGTTACACAACACTACAAATTCAACATGCTTTCATCAAAGCCCCAGAGAACAACTTTAAGCCTCGTCGTGACGATGCAAGAATGGGTTTCTTCTCGCAGCAATTTGATGATCTAACGTCTGATCAAACAGCTAACTATCGCGATGTAATCAATCGCTGGCATTTAGAAAAGAAAAACCCGGGCGCGGAAGTATCTGATCCAGTGAAGCCAATTACTTGGTGGATTGAGAACACGACGCCAGTTGAATGGCGTGAAACGATTAAAAACGCAACTCTTGCTTGGAATTCATCATTCGAAAAAGCCGGTATTAGTAACGCAATTGAAGTAAAAATACAGCCTGATGACGCTGATTGGAGTTCAGATGACGTGCGTTACAACGTATTGCGTTGGACCTCATCTCCTCGCCCACCATTTGGCGGCTACGGCCCAAGTATTGCTCACCCAGAAACAGGCCAAATCATTGGTTCTGACATTATGTTGGAATACAGCTTCATGAAAGGTCGCTGGATTGCAGGTGAAATGTTCACTGATGGTTACGCCTCACTAAGCAACAGCTTAGAGGGCGATGACCGAATGCTTTGCTCGCTAGGGCATGAGTTAAACTTAGGCATGATGTTTGGTCAATATGCCGGTTTAGTTGACGGTATGGGCAAAATTGAAGAAGACAAATTACTTCGTCAATCTATGGCATATTTAATTCTTCATGAAGTAGGTCATACCCTTGGTTTGAACCACAACATGATGGCTTCACAATTACACGGGCACAAAGAAGCGCATGACGACACCATTACGCAAGGTATCCTTGCTGGCTCTGTCATGGACTACCCATCAGTAAACTATGCGCCGGTAGGCATGGAACAAGGTGACTTCTATACTGAAAAACCAGGTCCGTATGATGACTGGGCAATTCAATATGGTTACTCTGAAGCATTAGCTGATGCAGTTGAAGAAGAAAAGCGCCTAACAGCCATCCTAAACCGTTCCGCTGAGCCTGAATTAGCATTCGGTAATGATGCAGACGATATGCGCTCAGTTGGTCGCCACGTTGATCCTCGCATCAATATTTTTGATATGTCGGGCGAAGCGGTCGATTATGCAAAAGATCGCTTTGAGCTAATCAAACATATGGCTGGCAAATTAAAAGGCAAAACACTCGTAGAAGGTCGTTCACACAATGATCTTGCTGTAGGCGTGAATGTGTTGTTTGGTGAGTTTGCTCGTCAAGCTTCAGTTGTTTCTCGCTACATTGGTGGTGTTTACCTAAATCGCGCCTTCGTTGGCCAAGAAGGCTATACGCAGCCACTAACGCCAGTGCCTGAAGATGAACAGCAAAATGCGATGAATACGCTAACCGCTTTCGTTTTTGCACCTGATGCAATTGAAGAAATGGCGCCGTTATTTGCCTACATTCAACGTCAACGTCGTGGCTTCAGTGGTTGGGGAAGAGATGAGTCTCCTCGCCTACATGACATGTTATTAGGCGCTCAGAAAAACGTATTGGATCATGTAATGCATCCAAACGTGCTCATTCGTCTAACTGACACAACACTTTACGGTAATACTTTTACTGCTGAAAAAATGATGGGCCGTTTAACCGACGCCGTATTTAAAGCCGATATTAAGAAAGATGTAAATTCTTACCGCCGTAACCTGCAAGTAGAGTATGTTGAACGCTTAATTAATATGTCAGGGCTTGAAGGTTCAAGCAAGTATGACAACTTTGCCAAAGCGTCGGCGATGTATGAACTTGGTCGTGTGATGGATATGGTGAAGAAGTCTCGAGGTGATCAGGCAACTAAGATCCATAAGGCTTATTTGAAGGATAGGATTGAGAGGGCTTTTTATAAGGGTTAGCTCTTATAAAAATAGCTGATTAAAGCTTAGTTCTTAATAGATAGGCACTTTATTTTATAAAGTGCCTTTTTTTATGCTTTAATAGAAAAAAAATAATAAGCTTTTATAAATGCTTTTTAATTCCGCAGAATTTTTGTTCTATTTTTTACCGATTACTTTAATTGGTTTTCTGTTTCTACTAAAACAACAAAAAAGTAACTTGTTGGTAGCGTGGTTGGTACTTGCCTCACTGTTCTTTTATGGATGGTGGAATCCTGCTTACTTAATACTTATCGTGTTTTCGATGGTATTTAATTTTAACTTTGGGAAACTACTCGCTGCAAAGAAACGCGCGAAACTGCTATTAGGCATTGGAGTATCGGTTAATCTTGGATTTTTAGGCTACTTCAAATATACAAACTTTCTTGTAGACCAAATCAATACTGTTACGTCTACCAATTTCAGCATTGAAACAATCATTCTGCCACTGGCTATTAGCTTCTTTACGTTTCAGCAAATTGCCTATCTGGTCGATGCTAAGCGCGGATTAACAAGCGAATACAGTTTTCTGCATTACGCATTGTTCGTTACTTTTTTCCCGCAATTAATTGCAGGCCCCATTGTTCATCACAAGCAAATGCTTCCGCAATTTAAAGCCGTTCAAAACGTAAAATTTGACTATATGAATATTGCTATTGGCTTGAGTATTTTCGCCATTGGTTTATTCAAAAAGACCGTGCTCGCAGATGGGATAGCGCCTTATGCAAATGACGTATTTGCTCAAGCAGAAGCTGGCGAAAGCATCTCAATGTTTGTAGCTTGGGGGGGTGCACTAGCGTATACCTTCCAGTTGTATTTTGATTTCTCAGGTTATTCAGATATGGCAATCGGCATTGCTCGCCTGTTTGGGATCGTACTAGCCTTAAACTTCTATTCCCCCTATAAAGCACTGAACATCAGTGAGTTTTGGCGAAAGTGGCACATCACACTCTCTAGCTTTTTACGCGACTACATCTACATTCCACTCGGCGGCAATCGACTCGGAGAGTTTAACCGTTACCGAAATCTAATGATTACTATGCTACTTGGTGGACTATGGCACGGTGCCGGTTGGAACTTTTTGATTTGGGGGGCTTTGCACGGAAGTTACTTATCGATTCAACAAGTTTGGTCACAGTATTGTCCTACCGTAAGTATAATACCCAGCACAATTAAGACAATATTAGCGTGGAGTGTCACCTTCATTGCAGTTGTGTATGCGTGGGTATTATTTAGAGCCACTTCGCTTGATGGCGCTGTCACTTTAATGTCTGCTATGAGCGGTATGCAGGAAATAAGTTTACCGAATGCTATCTATGTCCGATTAGACGCATTACATCCTATCTTCGAGACCTTCAATATTACTAGTTTCTTAGGTGGTGGAAGCAACTTTATGTTCAATTGGGTTTGGATAATGTTTGGGTTTGTTATTGTTCTATTGCTACCAAACCTACAAGACTTGTTTAACGCAGTGCGCTTTTCAACTGACAAATTTTCCTATAGAACAAACAACGCAGTCTCGTTTGTTTCGCTGATAAATAATATTAATTGGCAACCCAAACGCCGTTGGGCATTGATGGCTGCGGTATGCTTTAGTTTAGGTATCCTCACACTGTCACAAGTGTCAGAGTTTCTATATTTCCAATTTTGAGTAATAAAACAATGCAAACACCTAAACGATTTATCTTTTTCTTTGGTTTATGTTCCGTTTTATTCATCCTGTTCGTTGGGATGATCAACTATGTGGTGAATCCATTTTTGATGTTTCAACAAACTAAAGTAAACGATATTTTTACATATAAACCTGAAGCCGCTACTCGCGTTCAAACCTTTAAAAAGTATCAAGCTGAAGGTCAAAACTACGATGTGTTAATAGTTGGTAATTCAAGAGTGGAAATGGGTCTTAACCCGGATAGCCCTTATTTTAAAGATAAACATGTATACAATGCTGGTGTCCCTGGACTCTCTATGCCGGCTCAGATTGCTTATGCAAAAAACCTAGTTAATAGTAACAACATTGAGACGCTGTATGTTGGTGTTGATTTTGTTGATTTCATTTCGCGAGAGCTACCTAACTTGGAAGATTTCAAGTTTGAGTCGAATAAATACGATGATTATCTATCTGCTACTTTTTCATTGGATGCACTTAAAGCCTCTCTCATGACGATATTTAATCAAAGCCAATATGCCTCAACTCGCACTTACAAAGGTTTCAACCCTGCTAAGGATTACATCGCTACTTTACAAAGTGAGGGGCAAGCAGTCCTAACTTCACAGAAACTAAGAGCGCTTTTTACAAAAATTGAAGGAACTCGATTCCACAAACAAGAATTGATGACGAATGTACAAAGCCCTATCAATGTTTTGGAGAAGAATGTGAATGACTGGGTAAAAAATGGTAAGAGGGTTGTCATCTTTATCAATCCATACCAAGACCTTTATTACGATGCGCTAGCGAAAAGTGGGCTCGCCAACGATTTTGAAATATGGCGTTCCGCAATTAAAAAGGTAGCAAATAATACTGACAGCGCTTTTTATGACTTCACTGATTTGGGCATGTTACATTCAAATATGTTCAATGAAGAAAACGAATTAAAGTATTTTTGGGAGCCTGCTCATTACAAAAAAGGTTTAGGAGATAAAATGTTAGAGATTATGAGTAACAATGATTTCTAAGCTAATAGGTACATTAGATTGTTTAATTTTTAATAAATAAAACCTATACTGCATTCAAGAGTATGATCAAAAGATTCAAAATCTGCGTCTTAGCGCGTTGTTAAAATTAACATAAAAGGAATTTGTATGAGATATCTATCTATTTTCTTATTGGTGATGTCTGGAATCCTGTTGTCGGGCTGTTCTAAGGACTTACCTGAGGACTATATAAAGCGAGGAAACTTAGCTGCCAAGCAAGAAAATTACTCTGTTAGTGTTATCGAGCTGAAAAATGCTGCGGTTGAATACCCCGAGCATGCTCAGATTAGGTATCTTCTTGCTAGCTACTATCTAAAAACAGGTGATATTCCAGGTGCAACTAAGGAATTTTATAGGGCATTAGAGTTAGGTTATGATGCGTCTGAAATAGTACCCGACCTGCTTGTTGTTCTGAGGCTACAGGAATTTAATGACGATATACTCGCTTTAGCGAATGAAGAGCTCTCATTGTCGCCTGAGGCTAGCGTTGCATTGGATGTATATGAGGGGTTAGCGAACTTCAGGCTTGAGAACAAAGATGAAGCGATTGAACAATTAATGTTAGTCGTTGAAAATTCAGAGAAATCCAAATACAAAAGCGTTGCCAGAGCTTACCTCCATTGGGACCAAGATGATATCAACCTTGCAATGTCAGCTATTGAAGATGCTCTTAATATCGACCCAGAAATGATTGAAGCACTCACAATCAAAGCACAAGTACTCCTAGTCGAGAATAAACATGAAGAAGCATTAGTCCCGCTAATTAAGTTATATAAAAACAAGGTGAAAGGCAATTTTGTCGACATTTTGATTGCTAACACTTATATGCAGTTAGGCGATATTGACAATGCAAGAAAACACATCGATTACCTTGTAACTAACTTCCCTGGAATAGCCTATGCACAACAGCTAAAAGGTATTTTAGAGTTTAAATCAAACAATTATGAACTAGCAAAAATTCATAGTGAAAAGGCTATTCAATCTGGGGGCGATAATCCAGCAGGCAGAGTATTGGCAGGTTTAAGTAACTTTCATCTTGAAAATTATGAGCAAGCCAATCGTCACTTTTCTGTTGCCGGCGATGCCGCGTTGCGCGACAAATCTGTGAGCAAGGCCTATGCAATTACTCAATTAAAATTGGGTTCTAATGAAGAAGCTAAAGCATCTTTCCTATCATTATCGGATTTATCCTCTGATGATGCCAAATTGTTTTCATTTGCAGGAGAACAATTGCTCAGCGCAGGCTTACCTGAGGACGCTAAGTCAATGTTAGATATAGCAAGTGGCTTAAAGAACAGCGATGAAAAAGAGCGCTTCAGGCAAGGTATTTTAGGTTTAAAACTCAGCGATTTAAATGCGCTAAAAGATCTTGAAGAATTAGTAGCCGAAAACACTGAATACCCTCAAGCTAGTTATGCACTTGCAAACTATTATCAACGAAATGGTGACCTTCAAAAAGCGATTGATTTAGGTGAAAAACTAAAGAACGAGCGTGCTGACCAAGTTGATGGTTACGAGATTAGCGCAATTGCGTACTTGAAACTGAAAGATAAAACAAAGGCTCGAGAAAACTTTTTGAAAGTGCTAGAAATTGAAGAGAGCAATGCAAATTCTTTATTATT
The DNA here is from genome assembly GCF_047250385.1 of Glaciecola sp. MF2-115. Taxonomy (NCBI): domain Bacteria; kingdom Pseudomonadati; phylum Pseudomonadota; class Gammaproteobacteria; order Alteromonadales; family Alteromonadaceae; genus Glaciecola; species Glaciecola sp. MF2-115. Next base: position 2,451 of record NZ_JBLBVM010000043.1, on the reverse strand, counting down.
TTTAGCCGGTGAAGCTGTGCTTAATAAAAACATTCCTGAAGCTGAAAGTTTATTGGAGCGTTTACTGGACGCACAACCCAAGCAAATGGACGCACTCATTAAATACTTTGAAGTTTCCATAATTAACGAGAATACCGAGAAAGCCGTTAAGCGAATTGAAACGGCATTTAATAAAGACCAATCTGCGCTTATTTACAGAATCTTATACGCTCAAGCATTAGCAAAAACAGGAGCTCCTGAAAAGGTTATTAATATATTATCGGCAGTGCCTCCAAGTAAAACGACACCATCGATGTATTTTATAACTTTGGGTGACTCTTACATGATTTCAGGTCAAGGCGAGGCTGCGGTTAGTTTGTATGAAGATTGGAAAAAGTTACAACCCAACGAACAATATGCTTACGTAAAAACGATAAACTCATACGAACAGTTAGGAGCCATTACAAAAGCATTAAACTTGTCCTTATCTGCGGCCAATAGATTTCGAGATCAAGCAATATTTAAAATGTTGGTTGTACATTTTAGAGTTTTAAACAATGAATATGCGAAAGCTCAAAGTGTACTAAGCACGCTGCCAGAGGAAATCAGAGGCAAAGTAACAGCTCAAGGACTGCAAGGCCAAATATGGTTAAAACAGGGTCGTCCAGAAAAGGCACTCCCATTGCTAATAAACTTTTATAATTATAAACCATCATTTATTAAATTAACGCATGTCATTGATAGTTATGGAGCTTTGGGCTATGGAGATGAACCTGTCGAATTCATCGAAAAACATCTTGAATCATTCGAAAACGATATTCTAGCGAGAATGTTGTTAGCTGATATTTTAGTTTGGATAAATCCTAGTAGAGCCATAGAGGAATATCTTTCGATAGTTGAGCAGAATAATAAAAATGCTTACGCATGGAATAACCTAGCTTGGCTTATGTATGTGCAAAATGAATACACTAAAGCAGAGGAATATGGTGCAAAAGCACTTGATCTCTTACCTCAAGATCCAGAGGTATTAGACACTTATGGAATGATTTTACTTAAACTTGGTAAATATCAAGAAGCACTGCCATTTATCGAACAAGCCTATAAATCAAAAAGTAAAAGTTTGAGCATATATTTACACTATGCAGAAGCATTGATTGTTAACGGTCAAAAGCAGAGAGCATGGGGCCTGCTAGATGTTATCAACTCAAACGATAAGGAAATTTTGCAAGAAGTTGAACGCTTAAAAGCAATCTAAGTGTCAACTTTTTTAACACTCAAATTTTGACCGATTTTTTTCTTCAATAAATTCATGAGGTTAAAATATGGCACGATACATGCTTTACTTTAGATACAAGAATAAATCTTTTGTTAAATAGGAAACTGACCATGAAAAAATTATTAGCAACAACGGCTTTACTATTAGCATCATCATACGCAAGCGCAGGAATTGTTAATGCAGCTGGTGGTGTATTTTGGGATGCTCTGCCTCAAGCAGAGAATTTCGAAGCTTCAGTAGATTACACTCAGTGGTGGACAATAAACAACACGACGCTAGTTAGTGATACTAATGTGGCTGTCGACAATTCTGCAATTTTACCAACTACAGCGAATTTGACTGCGAATTTAGCCAACGACCCTGAATTAGTAGGTGCAGGTAAATTCAATATGAATGCCAGTGGTTTGGGTGCTCCTCAGTGTGCGTCTTGCGAGCTTACGTTCACATTTGGTGGGATTTTCCTAGATGCGTTTACACCGACCCCAACTGGCGTATTCGCTCCAGACGGCAATGGTGGATTCGTTGAGGTATTTATTGATATTCCAACATTAAATACCACAGCAGCTTGGTTAAACATCTACTTAGATACGACTAACCCAGGTGAATTCGATGAAGCTCTTATTGTTAACAGCGCAACAGCTGGTGCTGAAGCTGCTGACGCTGTAGACGGAACTTTATGGTTGAGCTCTATGTTAGGTGACTTCGAATATACAGCTGATACAGACTTCCAAGTGATTGCTGAACCTTTAGCTGTTGGGTCAAGTCAGTTCTTTGGAGACGCTATTGGCGGTATTGCTCAAGCAAACTTCCTTGAAAACTTCTTCTTCGGTAGTTATGAAACATCAGCGTTTGGCCTAACCTCAGCGTTCGTGCCTACAGGTGCTTCAGATATATCTAACATATCAGCCTACAGCAGACGTGGTTCTGGTAACGTTACAGCTGCTACTATCCCTGAGCCTTCTTTTATCGCTCTATTTGGTCTTAGCTTGATTGGTCTTGGTTTTGCTGCACGTCGCCGTAAAAGCTAATTAACGTTGTTACACAAAAAAAGCGCCTTCTGAAGTGACCCCCAATAGTTGGACAATCCAATTACTGGGGGTCTTTTTATGTCCAAACATCACAAAGTATTTAAGTTAAAGCTAGCGAAATTAGCCCAAGAAGAGAGTTCAGTAGTCTTAGAGCGGAAGTTTGGGGTA